>JAJYXI010000016.1:15140-76837 GCA_021791055.1 Nitrospirota bacterium
TCTCGTATCTCTCAAGGATTCTGCTTCCGTCTTCCTTCTCCGTATAGTCGACATAAATGCATTGCCGAGGGCAAGTCTTCTGCCTTTTACATCCGCCACCTTTTCTATACCGCTATTATCCTTTACAGCCAGCACACTCCGGGATGTAGCGCCCTCTTTACCTATAGGTCTGACGAGGGGAACCACTTTGTTTTTATATCGCGCCCTGACCTCACAATATGTAGCAGGGTCGAGGCATGCCATATGCACCTGGCCGTTTCCTATCTCATGGATGGCTGTTTCATAATCCTTTGCAACCTTGATAATTACCGGCCTTTTCAGAACATTCTCGAGGTAATACTTTAAAGGGACAAACCTCTCGTACATTGCACCCGCACTTTCAATCTGAGTTCATAGCAGCAATTCATCTGAAAACATGTTTTCCCTTTTCTCCCGGCCTATTGTTGTTTCAGGGCCGTGCCCCGGCAGGACCCTTGTATTTTCCGGAAGTGCCATGAGCCTCTTAAAGGATTTTCTAAGCAGTCCGGTATCGCCTCCATAAAAATCGGTCCTCCCGACAGAGCCTGCAAAAAGGGTGTCGCCTGTAATAACAAGGCCTTCGCCATAAAGACACATGCCGCCCGGGCTGTGACCTGATGTATGAAATACTTTAAAACTCAAATCGCCGACCATAATATCCGCCCCGTCTTTTACCAGGACATCGGGATCGGGCAGCGGGTCAAGGTCATATCCCCAGAACGCTGCCATGTCCTTTGCAGCGTTATATATCTCAAGCTCATCCTTATGGATTAAGACCTTTGCATCCGTCTCTTTTTTCAAATCGCTTACTGCACCGACATGATCAAAGTGTCCATGAGTGCATATGATATACTCGACAGATAGCTTATTCTCTTTGATTATATCCATTATTCTGTCAGGCTCATCCCCGGGATCAACCACCATCGCCTTTTTAGAAGCATCATCTGCAACAATAAAACAGTTAACCTCGAGGGGACCAACCACTATATTTTTAATCAGCATGTCTTCTCCTTAGTTTAGTTACCCATTTACTCATTTTCTCATCTTCTCTTTCACCCTTTCTATAATATAACCCATCTCCTCATTTTTTAGTAAATATGACAGCAGCATGTATATTACAGTGCAGATTATTATTGCCGAGCCGAGATATGCTGCCTTCTTAAGCCCGTATCCGCTCATAGTCCATATTTCACTCCTTACAACGAACCAACCAACAACCCCCATTACTAAGGATGCAGCGAGTGTCTTCCCGAAAGAGCTTACTATCCTTTTTGTTCCTATGCCTCCAAGCTTTTTCCTCAGGAAATAAAATAACAAAATAAAATTACAACCTGATGCAATGGCATTGGCAAAGGCAAGTCCATTGTGCTTCATGGGCTTCATCAAGAGAAGACTGAATATCACATTGATTATCATTGCTGCAGCAGCAACCTTCACAGGCGTCCTCGTATCCTGCATGGAATAAAAGGTTGCAGCGATAACCCTGACTCCCACAATAGCCCATATCCCGAGTGAGTAAAACATAAGGGCATCGGACGTACCAATGGTGGCAGCATATTCAAACTTGCCCCTCTGAAAAAGGGTGCTTACAATAGGGACATTCAATGCTATTAGGCCAATCATTGCAGGCACTGTAATAAAAAACAAAAGGCGCAGGGCAAAGGAAAAATCTTCTTTTACCTTTTCCATTTCGCCCTTTACGGAATGCTCGGAAAGGGCAGGAAGCACTGCCATTCCCATGGCAACACCGAATATTCCTATAGGAAACTGAATCAATCTCATGGAGTAGTAAAGATAGGTAATACTCCCTTCAGCAAGATATGAGGCGAGGATTGTGCTTATGAATATATTAATCTGGGCAACTGCGAGTCCGGCAGTTGAGGGGATTATGAGAAGACCGATCCTCTTTAGCCCCGGATGCCACACCCCCCCATTCCCCCCCTTACCAAGGGGGGGCAAAGAGGGGGTAATATCCTTGGCAAAGGGGGGATTAAGGGGGGGTGTCTGACTTCTGAATAGCATATACCCCTGCTTAAAAAAAGACGGCATCTGAATCAAAAACTGCACAAGTCCACCTGAAGTTACACCTATTGCAACAGCAATGATAGGATTTGTGAATTGCATGGATAGAGTCAGGACGCTGATTATAACCACGATATTGAGGGTCGCAGGAGCCAATGCAGGAATAAAAAACACACCCCTTGTATTTAGGGCGCCCATAGTCAATGCAGCAAGGCTGATAAACAGAAGGAACGGAAACATTATCCTCGTCAAAAGAACAGTGTTGGAGAACTTCTCAGGCTCTTTTAAAAACCCCGGGGCAATTGCAGAAACAATGGCGGGCGCAAAGATTATTCCAAGAATACAAATTATTCCCACAAAAATGAGGATGAATATAAACGTTGAACTTACAAGCCTGTTTGCCTCACCCCTTCCATGCCTTGTCTGGTAGTCTGTTACAACAGGGATAAAGGCAGAGGACATGGAGCCTTCTGCAAAGAGCTCCCTTAAAAGATTGGGTATCCTGAAGGCAACGAAAAATACATCCGCACTCCCGGTTGCACCGAAATATCGTGCAAGTATCATGTCCTTTACATAGCCGAGTATCCGGCTTATAAAGGTTGCAATGGACATCAATCCTGCAGCCCTTGCTATTTTCCCCTTAGCGCTCATTCTACGATGCCCTATATCGATGGCGTAGAAACTCTATAACTCCGGGCATGATTGAAATAAAGATAATAGCTAAAATAACAATGCTGAAGTTCTGTTTTACAATCGGGATATTTCCAAAAAAGTATCCTGAAAACACACAAATGCCGACCCATGATGTCCCGCCGAATATGTCATAACTTATAAACCTCGTATAGGTCATCCTTCCTATCCCGGCTACAAAGGGCGCAAAGGTGCGAACTATAGGGACGAATCTGGCGATGATTATTGTTTTGCCTCCGTACTTCTCATAAAACCGATGGGTGCGCTCAAGGTGTTTTTTATTCAGAAACCTGACATTTTCCTTATGAAATATCCTGGGGCCTAAAAAATATCCTATCCAGTAATTCGTGGTATTTCCAAGCATGGCCGCTGATACAAGAAGAACAAACAGCGCTATAACATCGAGCGCGCCAATGGCTGCAAAAGTTCCTGCTGCAAAGAGAAGAGAGTCGCCTGGCAGAAAAGGTGTGACAACAAAACCTGTCTCGGAAAAGATAATCAGAAAAAGTATTGCATAGGTTAAAACACCATAGTTCTGAATAACCACGCTCATGTGTTTGTCGAGGTGCATGAAGATGTCAATAAAGTTTGCAATCAGTTCCATATACTCACCTTATTTAAACCTGCCAACCAATATTCTCTTTATCCCTGCATAGTCCTTTATAAAGGTAACATTTTTAAAGCCTGCATTCATAGCTATTTTTCCTACATCATCTGCCTGGCCATGACCTATCTCAAGGATAATTATGCCAGTTTCTTTGAGAAATTTGTGAGCATTTTCGAATATCCTTCTATAAAAATCAAGTCCGTCCTCTCCTCCGTTGAGGGCCTCAACAGGCTCATAATCCTTTATCTCCCTCTGTAAACCCTGAATATCGGCAGTTTTTATGTAAGGAGGATTGGAAACTATGCAATCAAAACAGTGAACAGTGAACAGTGAACAGTGAGCAGTAACAGGTTCAAATAAATCGCCTTTTATGAAATGAACATTCTTTATATTGTTTTTAGTTGCATTCTGGATTGCATACTGAATGGCGGTGTCTGATTTGTCGATTCCGTATACATGGGCTTCAGGAAGGCGCTTTGCGAGGGCAATGGCAATGCACCCGCTGCCTGTGCAGAGGTCAAGAATTTTGACCCCCCTTTGCCCCCCCTTACTAAGGGGGGGATGGGGGGGTGTCTCCTTCAGCAGCTTTATTGCTTCTTCAACCAACAGTTCTGTCTCGGGCCGCGGGATGAGAACTCCTCTGCTAACATTTATCTTCAATCCATAAAAATCGACATGCCCGATAATATATTGAAGCGGCTCTCCCTCGGCACGCCTTGATGTGAGTGCATCTATTTGCTTTGATGTATCTTCTGATATTTCAAAACTGCCGGAATAAAGCTTTGACTTGCCGATATGAAGCGTTTCTGTTATGAATATTTCAGCCTCTTTAGCGGCATCTTCTATGCCTTGAGACTCAAGAAAAGCCGAAACCTCTTTCAGTTTATCGATTGCGTTCATTACTTGTTTCCATAGAGAGCATCGAGCGGGCTTTTTGGCGCATTAGACATATCACGAATTACATGAGTATATATCATTGTCGTCTCAACATTCTTATGCCCGAGTAGACTTTGCACCTCTCTGATGTTGATACCGTTCTGAAGTAAATGTGTAGCAAAGCTATGACGTAATGTATGAACGGTTGCGTGTTTCGCAACGCCAGCTTTTTTCAGCGCATCCTTAACGGCAAGCTGGATTGATTTGTCGCTTATATGATGTCTGCCTGTCTTGCCGCTTCTTGGGTCTACGGACAGACTGGACGAAGGAAAGACATACTGCCATATCCATTCTTTAGCAGCATCCGGATACTTGCGACTGAGCGCATCAGGAAGAACGACCTCGCCATATCCGATTGCAAGGTCTTTATCGTGAACTGCTTTAATCTTTTTCAAGTGATCAGCCAAACGCTCTTTTACCGCTGATGGAAGTATTGTGGAACGGTCTTTATCACCTTTACCGCTGCGGACAAAGACAGTATTCGAATCAAAATCAATATCCTGCACCCTGAGCCGGGCAAGTTCCATTAAACGCAAGCCTGCGCCGTAAAGCAATTCGGCAATCAGGCGGTTCGTTCCGGTCATTTGCTCAAAAAGCCGCTTCACCTCATCTATAGAAAGCACGACCGGAAGTTTTTGCCCCCTCTTTGCCCTCACCGTATCGCCAAGATTGCCGGTCTCTTTTCTGATCACATTGCGGAAAAGGAATAAAACAGCATTAAATGCCTGATTTTGCGTGGATGACGAAACCTTCTGTTTTAGAGCAAGGTGGCTCAGGAAATTTTTGAAGTCAGCGGATGATAAGTCTTCTATTTTTTTATTCGCAGATGTAAGGGAGTAAGAAAAAAAACGGCTAATCCACTGAAGATATGTTCTTTCAGTGCTGTAAGAATAATGCTTCAATCTTATCAATCGCTTTGTCTCACTCAAAGCGCTATCTACATCCATAATCCCTGCTGCGCCACCGATCTGTCCTCCGGTTTTGCCGAGATAATTGAAGTAATAAAGCATTACTGCATCTTCCGCCTGCCGCGGCTGCCAGTCAAGAGTACGATTGTCCGCCCGCAGGGCTTCGATGAACTCCTGAACTGTTATTTCATTATATTCTGTTGCTGTGAGTTCATGGTTGCGGGCGAATGACAGAAACCGACTTACCCAATAGGCAAGAAAAGGGATATTTTTCTCTGGAGCAAGATTCTTGTCCAGAAGGAACTTTTGGAACTCCGGAAGTGGCTCTTTGTTAGTGCTGGACGATTTTGCCATATTTTACGACCTTTCGCTTTTAGTCCATATTATCATAAAATGCGAAATTGTAGAACTACCCTACAATTGATTTTAAACAACTTTTCCTCTTTTAAAAATCTTTAATGTATGCTATATTTTAATCAGTTTTCGGAAAATACGACAGTTCGTATAGTAATTGTTAGGTTCTAAAATAAAAAAGGAGAGCAAAATTGAAAGAAATCATAATAAAACCGGGAGCGTCCCATAAGAAAACCAATGATGTCATATTCAATATTATTACTGAGCGGATCCATGCAGAGTGCAAAATACTCGATTTTGGCGCTGGTGCTGGTTATATGTGCCAAAAAATCGGAAATTATTTCAAGTCACAAGGCATACAACCGAAAGAGCATATGTTCGCATGTGAGATCGAAATAAATAATTTTCAATATGCAGATATTGAGTGCCGTAAAATCTCGACTGATTCAATAATACCCTATGATGATGAATCGTTTGATCTAATTTATGCAATCGAAGTGATGGAGCATACTCGAAGGCCATATGACTTCATTGATCAGGCTTACAAAAAACTAAAAAGGAATGGTTGGCTGGTATTTTCTGTACCAAACAGCCTTCATTTTAAGTCAAGATTGCAATTCTTATTCTCCGGTTTTGCTGAGATGTATGGACCATTATCCTCTAAAGAAAAAAATGCAGGACGAATTTGTGGCCATATTATGCCTTTAAATTACAGTCACTTTATGTATGGCGTTAAGAAAAGTGGTTTTAAATCTTCGGAACTATTCATAGATAGAAGAAAAAGGTCAGCCCTATTCTTATCATTGCCATTCTTTCCAGTTTTGAAATATGCGACCTACAAATACAATAAGAATCTTAAAAAATATGATGAGGAAGTCTGGCAGGAAAATAGGGAGGTTGTGAAAAAGATTAATTCAATAGATATGCTTTCATCAAGAAGCTGTATAATTGCGGCACAAAAATAAAACCTAACATTTCACTACATGGGATCGCGTCGAAACGACCGCGCTCCCCATGAGTTCAGGCGTTAGGGCAGCCCTAGACGCTGGATCAGTCATTATTTTAATTAGGGACACATCCTATATTTCTTGACATTAAAATAGCTGTCCTGTAGAATTACTAAATGCCAAGGATAGCAAGAGCGGTTGCGGTAGGATTCCCTCATCATATAATCCAAAGCTTACTATAAGGAAGTGAGCTGAAAGGAGAGCACGGCAATTACAATCTGTTAAGGTAATTCAACCAAGAAAAAACCTAACAGAAGAGGTAATTGCCATGCATGGGAAAGATTATAACAAGCAGATAGCGATTACTTTAATTAGGGACACATCCCATATTTCTTGACATTAAAATAGCTGTTCTGTAGAATTACTACATGCCAAGAATAGCAAGGGCCGTAGCAGTAGGATTCCCTCATCATGTAATCCAAAGGGGGAATAATAAAGAGAAAGTCTTTTTCGAAAAAGAAGACAGACAAAAATATCTGGAGTTGCTCAAAAAATACTCAGACAAATGGGAATGCCCGATCATTGCATATTGCCTTATGGGAAACCATGTTCATTTACTTGTGAGACCTAAACGCGAGGAATCTCTTTATAAAATGATGCAGGGTCTAACTCTTTGTTACACCCAGCATATCAACAGGAAATATGAAAAAACAGGAAGATTGTGGGAAAGCAGATATCATTCCTGTATAGTTGACAGAGAACATTATTTATGGGCTGTAGCAAGATATATTGAGCAAAATCCAAAGCGTGCAAAGATAGTGAAAAAAGAAGAGGAATATCCGTATTCAAGTGCAAGGGCTCATATTGAAGGCAGGAGAGACGACATCTTGGGCGAAAAGCTTTTTAACGATAATCAGAGGAAAGATTATATAGCATTTATCAGAGAGAGCATTACAGAAGAGGAGATACAACGATTAAAGTATTCCACGAGAACTGGAAGACCCTTTGGTAGAGAGGAGTTTATAAAGAGGATGGAAAAGAAGCTGAACAAAAGGTTTATACTACAGAGACCGGGCAGACCAAAAGGGCGAAAGAGTTAAATAAAATAGGGGATGTGTCCCTAATTATGCTAAATGCTGACGTGGACCTGACCCTTTTTCTTTCTTTTATTTTACAATTCTTTCAGTCTCTCTGCCTGATAATGGGTGATGAGGGCATCGATAATCTCGTCCATGGCTCCTTCTAAGACCTGCTCCAGTTTATGAAGGGTAAGTCCTATCCTGTGATCTGATACCCTGTTCTGCGGATAGTTGTATGTCCTTATCCTCTCGCTCCTGTCTCCGGTGCCTACCTGCGTCTTCCTTTCCATGGCGCGCTCTTTCTGCTTTTTCTCGGTCTCCATTTCAAGGAGGCGGGAACGCAATACCTTCATAGCCTTTTCCCTATTCTTAAGCTGTGAGCGCTCGTCCTGACACTGCACAACGAGTCCGGTAGGGATATGCGTAATCCTCACCGCCGAATATGTCGTGTTAACGCTCTGTCCACCTGCGCCTGAAGAGCAAAAGGTGTCTACTCTCAAATCCTTTTCTTCTATCTTTATATCAAGTTCCTCTGCTTCAGGCAAAACAGCAATGGTAGCAGCGGATGTATGAATCCTGCCCGATGCCTCTGTAACAGGAACCCTCTGCACTCTGTGCACGCCGCTTTCGTATTTCAGCCTGCTGTATGCGCCCTTTCCTGTAATATTTGCTATTACCTCTTTTAATCCGCCAAGCCCCGTTGGACTTGAGTCTATAACCTCTATCTTCCATCTCCTTGATTCTGCATATTTTGAATACATCCTGAAGAGGCTTGCACCAAAAAGGGATGCCTCCTCTCCTCCTGTGCCTGCCCTTATTTCGAGGATAACGTTCCTTTCATCCCTCGGGTCTTTTGGAAGGAGCATTATCTTGAGCTCGTCTTCTACAAGAGGTTTTCTCTTCTTAAGCTCTTCCATCTCCTCCTGTGCCAGTTCCCTCAGGTCACCGTCTCCGCCTTTCAGTATCTCCTCTGCATCTTCAAGGTCTGCCAACAGCTTCTTATATTCTTTAATCTTCTCCACAATGGGCATAAGCTCTGCCTGTTCCTTGGAATACTTCTGATATGCCTGGGCATTGGACAACACCTCTGGATTGGTGAGAGCATTGGTTATCTCATCGTATTTCTCTTCTATAACTAAAAGTTTATCTATCATTATTTAAAACCTCTCCATCACTCCTTCCCTAACTTTAAAACCTCGTTCATGGCAGCCAGCGCCACTTCTATCTGGGACTCATCAGGCTCCCTGACAGTCATTCTCTGAAGCAGAAGACCCGGGAAAACCATAAGTCCTACTATCGGATTATTCTTCATCTTTGCAGAAAATCTTAGCACCTCGTAAGAAAGCCCTGCTATGGCCGGTATTAGAATAATCCTTGATATGAGTTTATCGACAAAAGACCACTCCTTCGGTATCGTGAGAAACACCATTATGCTGATGACCATCACTATCAAAAGAAAACTCGTTCCGCATCTCGGGTGATACGGCCTGTATTTCTTTGCATTCTCCACCGTAAGATCTTCCCCTGCCTCATAGGCATATATGACCTTATGCTCGGCGCCGTGGTACTGATATATCCTTCTCATCTCCTTCCAGAGACCGATAATAAATATGTAAAAGAGAAATATCCCAACGCGGAGAACTCCATCAGTAAAGTTAAAAAGCAATGAATTATTCGAAACTTCTCTAAATACATTGCCTATCAGAGTCGTCAGCAAAAGAGGAAGGAATTTAAAAAGGACTATTGCAAGGATAATGGCAAGGCCTATGGATAGTCCCAATCCCCACGGACTAATCGGTTTATCCCCTTCCTGCTCCTGATATGCCATATCATTTTGATATACCAGATTGGCGGAAAACTCTATAGCCTTGACCCCGATTAAAAGGGCATGAAAAAGCCCTACCACCCCTCTGATAATGGGCAGCTTAAAAAGAGCAGGTATTTTCTTTGTCCTGACCATCTTGAGATTTATCTCTCCTTTTGGATCCCTCACAGCCACGCTCCAGCCTGCAGGGGACTTCATCATTACGCCTTCTATTACTGCCTGTCCGCCTATGTTTTTCATCCTAATTTAGCCTCCAAACATGCCCGTATCGAAATGGCATGTATGCGTGCATGCCTTAAAAAACATTCTCCCCCAATAAAAAGGGGTTAGAGCGCAAACCAATCCGCTGCCTCTAACCCCTGCAAGTTATGCTATTTCTTTGCGTACTTCTTCTTAAACTTCTCCACTCTTCCTTCAGCGTCTACAAGCTTTTGCTTGCCAGTAAAGAAGGGATGGCACTTTGAGCATATATCAACTCTGATGTTATTCATTGTTGATTTTGTGGTAAATGTCTCGCCGCAGGCGCAGCTAACCTTTACATCTTTATAGTTCGGATGAATTCCCTCTTTCAACTTAAAACCTCCTGAATGAAATTTAGAATATTATTCTACAAGATATGCCGAATCTTTGGCAAGTTTCATCCCATCAGGGTCTCGTATATCTCCTCAAACCGGGAGGCTGATTCTTTGAACGCCTTAAGCACCTGGGCGTCGAAGTGGTGCGGCATTGTTCTTCCATCCCCTTCTGTGATTATCCCATAGGTTGTCTGGTGGTCATAGGCCGGTTTATACGATCTCGCATTTCTCAGCGCATCATACTGGTCTGCAATGGTTGTTATCCTTGCTGGAAGGGGTATCTGCGCGCCCTTTAATCCATGAGGATAGCCGCTTCCATCCCATCTTTCGTGGTGGCCTAATGCTATCTCCTTTGCCATCGTGAGCCTGACATGCTCACCGAGTATTCTCGATCCATGTATTGTGTGTGTCTTCATGTCTTCCCATTCACCAAGGGCCAGCTTGCCCGGTTTTCTCAGGATATCGGGATGAATGTGGATCTTTCCCACATCATGCATCTGTGCCTGAAGCCTTATTATGTTTATAAATTCTTCCGGCATTCCGAGGTGTTTTGAGAGAACCGCTGCATACTCGCCAACCCTTAGTATGTGGTTCCCTGTATCCTCATCATTGGCCTCGGCTGCCCTTGCAAGGGCATAGACCGTATATGTAAAGGCATCCTCCACCTCTTTTATCTGCGATGAAAGGGATCTTAAGAACAGGCTCTGGATAACAAGACCTTTTAAGACAGCGGCATCGTAATTGGTAACATCCCTGCCGTAATTAAGGGCAAGGACAATAAGATCGCAGCTTAAATAACAAACCATATTCGAGACACATACCCCGGCAGACTCCAATTTTGCAGCAATCTGCCCCGGCTCCCGATTTTCGAGGCCGTTATAGTTGCAAAAAACTATTGTTGAATTGCTTGCAGGCAAATGCAGCTCATTCTGGAGGTCTAATTTAATAAGTTTTCGCTGCAGCTTACCGGAAACCGATACATAGTGATTCCATTGCCAGTGGCCCATGTCATAAGGTATGCCCACAATGACCATCTGGGGTTTCTCGGCTATTTCATCGTTCTGCCTGATGACCAGATTAACAATGCTGTCAATCTTGGACATAAAGTCAAAATCAAGGGGGTTAAAGGTCTTTACAATCTTCTCTCCAAAGGATGTGAGGTTGTTGATATTGTTATATGCATCATTCAGCCTATCGTTGAGGTTCTTCATCCTGAGGAGCATCTTTACCCTCGCAATGACCTCTTCCACATCAAAGGGCTTGGATATAAAGTCCTCGGCTCCTGCTTCGATGCTCTTAATCCTGTCTTCCTTTGACCGCAGGGCAGTAATCATGACAACAGGGATATTTCTGTACCTCTCATCCTCCTTTATCCTTCTGCACGTATCAAAACCAATCATTTCGGGCATCATGGCATCCAGAAGAACAATATCTATCCTCTTCTCACTAATCCTCTCCAGTGCCTCTCTGCCGTTATTTGCCATTACCACCTCATAGCCTTTGGGGACAAACACAGCCTCAAGAAGCTTCAGATTTACAGGCTCATCGTCAACACACAGTATCCTCTTTTGTTCATTCATAAAGACTCCTCCCTATTTCTCCAGCACCCTTTTAACTTCATCCATAAACTTTTCCCTTGTAAGGCCTCCCTTTTCGGCTATATGCTTTACCCTGCCCTCAAGCCTTTTTTTATCCTCTGATGAAAGATCCATTGCCGTTAAGACCATTATTGGAATATCCGCTGTCTTTTTGTCCAGATGTAAAATGTCAGCCACATCAAAGCCGCTTATATCCGGCATCATAAGGTCGAGGACTATCAGGTCCGGCAGATCCCTCTTTGCAGCCTCCAGACCGTCCCTGGCACTGGATGCTACAAGCACATTGTATCCTTCGGCATCCAGTGCCCTGTTTACCACTTCAAGGGTTTTAGGGTCGTCGTCAATGACAAGGGCACATTTTCCCGTAACTGTTACCTTTTCACCCTTCCCCTTTACGCCCATAACAGGCTCTGATTTCTTATGCTGTTTAACAGGTATTGTGAAAGTAAATTTACTTCCTTTACCGAATTCGCTTTCAACCCATATCTTACCGCCGTGAAGCTCCACCAGCCTTTCTGTCAATGCCAGCCCAAGCCCGGTTCCCTCATATTGTTTGGTATATGGCGATTCTATCTGCGAAAATTCCTTAAAGAGCTTTTGTATATTTTCTGGGGCAATGCCTATGCCTGTATCAGTGACGGAGATTTCGATGAAATCGGGGGGAACTTTCCGCACCTGCACGATTACGCTGCCTCCATCCGGCGTGAACTTCACTGCATTGCTTAATAAATTGAACATTATCTGCTTGAGCTTCCTCTCATCTGCTTCAATCGTCATATCTGCGTCAGGCTCTATCTCGATGCCCAGTTTTATGTCATGTTTCATCGCCTTTTCCTTCAGCATTGCCATTGATGCATTTAAAATATCCGTTAATGGAAATCCGCACAGTTCAAGCTCCATCTTCCCTGATTCCACCTTTGAGAGGTCGAGTATGTCATTTATCAGATTCAGCAGGTGTTTGCCGCTGCTGTGGATGTACACCACATACTCCTGCTGCTTTTCGTTGATCTCGCCAAACAGCCTGTCCTGAATTATCTCTGCAAAACCGATTATTGAGTTGAGTGGTGTCCTCAGCTCATGGCTCATATTTGCAAGAAAGTCGGACTTTGCCCTGGTTGCCGCTTCTGCACTGAGTTTTGCCTCCTCTGCCTCAGCCCTCCGTAAATCAAGCTCTTTGTTTAACAGATGGAGCTCATTGTTTGCATCCTCAAGCTCCTTTGTCCTTTTTCCAACCATCTCTTCAAGGTGTTCGGAATACTCTTTCAGTTGTTGTTCCATTTCCTTGCGCCCGGTGATCTCTTCTACAAGTCCGTCATATGCAATAAGATGACCTTCTTGATCGTAACGAGGAACCTGGGTATTCCTCACCCAGCGGATTGTTCCGTCTTTGTGAATGATCCGGTGTTCAAGTGACTTTACTGCCTCACCTGAAAGCGCCTTATCAGCCTGTTCTATTACAGCCTCCCTGTCTCCTTCATGAACCATCCTATACCAGAGATAAGGGTCAGCCCCGTATTCCTCCGATGTATAACCTGTCACTGCAACACAGCCGGGTCCGTGTTTTGTTGATGCCGTCTTGCCGTCTTGTATCTCAACAGTATAGATGTAGTTTGTTACTGATTCGACCAATCGTTTGAACCGCTCCTCACTCTTTCTCAGATCCTCCTCCGCCTGCCTGCGCCTCTCCTCCACGCCGATAGCAGCAGCAATGGCGCCCAGAGCCTTGCGGTCCTCTGAGCCGGGTTCAAAGTCTTTTTGATAAACAACGCATAGCGAACCTATAGAGATTCCACCGCATTTAACAGGGAATCCTATATATGTCTGTAATCTGTACCGGATGACATTGGGGTCGGTCTCGGCATAATGGCTCCGGGAAAGATTTCGCACCACCAGGATATCTTCGCCGCCATGCCTGATAACATCATAGCAGATGTGTCCCTCGGGCATGTCCACAGGGTTGTAGTCAGGAGGCGTATGCCACTGGCCCGCTGAATAAAGCAGCCCACTTTCTAAACGATTATAAAGCGCACAGGCTGCACCAAGAAGTTCGCCGCAAAGGGCGACAAGGCGGTTAATGTTCTCATGGGGATCGGGTCCAAAGCCAAGAAAGCACTCATCCATCTTCGTCAGTCGCTCTTCAGCACGCCTGCGCTCCTGCCTCACCTCCGCCTCCCGCAGCTCCCGTTCAATGGCAGGGATAAGCCTCTTAAGATTGCCCTTTAAGATATAGTCATTGGCACCAGACCGCATTGCTGCCACAGCAGTATCCTCTCCAATGGTTCCTGAAACAAAGATGAATGGAATATCAAACCCTTTCTCCCTCAGAAGCCTCAGGGCATCCGTGCCGCTGAAATGGGGCATGGTATGATCGGCAAGGACTATGTCCCATTGACGATTATCGAGCGCCGCAGTCATTGCCCCGGCTGTCTCAATACGCTCAAAGGTCACATCATAGCCACCGCGCTGAAGCTCGCGCACTAATAACAGTGTATCGTCCTCTGAATCCTCAATAATCAATGCACGCAATGGAATACCCATTTTGCGCCTCCTTTCGTCCCTCGTCATTCATATCACGGGTGGAGGTTCGTTCAGAATTAACCAGTAAAGGCCGAGCTGCCGCACTGCCTCAATGAACTGGTTAAAATCAACCGGTTTGCGGATATAGCTGTTGGCGCCGAGTTTATAACCGCTCATCCGGTCTTTCTCTTCCTTTGAAGAAGTAAGGATGACCACAGGAAGGAGTTTTGTCCGTTCCTCTGAACGGATACGCTCCAGCACCTCAAGGCCGTCAATCCTGGGCAGTTTCAAATCAAGGAGAATCACAGCCGGCATAATGGCCATGTCACGGCCTGCATATGCTCCTTCTCCAAAGAGATAATCCAGCGCCTCAGCCCCGTCCCGTGCCACCACAACCTCGTTAAGGATATTGTTTTTTTGAGCGCCCTGAGGGTCAGCTCCACATCGTCAGGGTTGTCTTCCACCAATAATATAATTTTGTCCTTCATGTTGCCTCCTCTTTACGAATTAGGTCAATCCATACATTTCAGATTTTGGAAAATTCTCAGTTAGTTTATAGATAGCCGTCACAAGTTCCATTGCCCTCTGCCAAACAATCAAATCCTTATACGATATAATCATGTTCTCTATCCTCACTCTCTATCACCTATCACCTTGGTATCGTAAAATAAAAAGTCGCTCCCTTTTCCACCTCTCCCTCTGCCCATACCCTTCCGCCGTGCTTGTGGATCACGCGCTGCACAGTGGCCAGCCCAATGCCGGTGCCCGGGAACTCGCGCGAGTCGTGCAGCCGCTGGAATGCGCCGAAGAGCTTGCCGGCATAAGCCATGTCAAAGCCCAAGCCGTTATCCCGCACGAAATAGGCTGCCTCGCCTTCACGATGCATCATGCCGAACTCTATACGCGCTCCAGAGCGCTTGCCGGTAAACTTCCAAGCGTTGCCGAGCAGATTCTCAAGTGCGATGCGCAGCAGCTTCGGATCTCCGTGAGCCCGCAGTCCTGAGGCAATTGCAAACTCCACCTCCCGGCCAGGCTGCGCCCGGCGCTGCTCGGCTGCGATTTCCTGCGCAAGCCCTGAGAGGTCCATCTCCTCCCGGCGCAGTTCAGCGCGCGTAACGCGTGAGAGCTTCAGCATATCATCAATGAGCTGAGCCATTCTCTGGCTTGCTGCACGGACCCGGCTGAGATAGTCCCTGCCCTGTTCATCAAGCCTTTCAGCATAATCCTCCAGCAATGCCTGACTGAAGCCGTCGATGCTTCTCAAAGGCGCGCGCAGGTCGTGGGATACGGAATAGCTGAATGCCTCAAGCTCCTTGTTTGCAGCCCCAAGAGCCTCTTCTGCCATTTTGCGCTCGGAGATCTCCCTTGCCATCTCAAAGTTAATCTGCTCCACCTTGTTCTTCTCGGCGTCGAAGTCTTCAAGGATATTGAGGACGGCCTTCTGCGTCGATTCCAGCCGCACCTTCTCGCCGGCAAAATCTTCCAGGATGTTCAGTACCGCCTTCTGCACATCGGCGAGCTTGGCTCTCTCGTCGCTGAAGTCCTCGAGAATGTTGAGAACGGCCCTCGCGTAGCTGTGCGGATCGACCGTTGGGTCGGCACCGGTACCCATTGCGACGTCGACTATCACGGCGACACCCTTTCGGGCGGGATGAGCTTCTTCAGATCCTCGACCTCCTTCTTGAGTTCGATCATCTTCAGCTCGCGTCCGACCGTGAGCTTCTGGAATCGTTCGAGCTCTGCCAGCCTCTCCAGCTCCTTGGTCCGCTGCTCGGCGATCTCGGCCTCGGCCCTCTTCTGAGCCGTGACATCGCGAGCGGCGGCGAACACGCCGAGCACCTTACCCAGGACGTCCTTGTAGACCGAGGCGTTGTACAGGACGTCGGTCACTTTTCCATTCTGGTGCCTGATCGTCAACGGATAATCGGACACGAAGCCCTTTGCAAAGACTTGTTGATATCCTTGACGCGCCTTCTCAGGCTCGGTAAAGTAATTGGAAAAATCACTGCCGATAAGCTCTTCGCGCGGGACGCCGGTCACTTTGACGGTTGCTTCATTGACATCGGTGATCTTTCCATCAGGGCTGATGGTAACCAGAGGGTCAAGGCTCGCCTCAATGAGACTGCGGGCATACTGGGAAGCGTAGCGCAGTTGTTCCTCCGCCTGCTTCTTTTCCGAGATGTCATTGCTCATGAGCAGATAGCCGATAGGACGACCCGAAGCATCGTTGCGCCGTGTGACGACAACGCTTGCCGCAAAACGTGAACCATCCTTCCGAACTCGCTGGAACTCGCTTTCCGCCAATCCCTTCTCATGGGCGGTCGTGAGCAATTTTTCGACGGCTCCTGATTCTATATCCTCAGGCGTGTGAAGGATGCTCGAGTCTTTCCCGATAATCTCTTCAGCCGTATAGCCATAATTCCGCTGCGCCCCCTCGTTCCATGAGAGGATGCGGTGGTTGAGGTCCTTTCCGATGATGGAGTACTTGGTCGAACTCTGTAGAATGTTATCCAGGAAGTTCTTCGTCTCCGCGAACTCACGCATGACGCGCTTGGATTCGGTGACATCACGTGCCGCAGCAAAGACACCGAGGACATTGCCTGCTACATCCTTGTAAACTGAAGCATTGTACAGAACGTCGGTCAACTTACCGTCTTTGTGCCGAATCGTCAGCGGGTAGTCCGTGACAAATCCTTTCTGGAACACTTCACGATAACCTTCACGGGCTTTCTCAGGCTCGGTGAAATAGTTGGAAAAGTCCGTGCCGATGAGCCCTTCACGCGGGACGCCGGTAACTTTGACGGTTGCTTCATTGACATCGGTGATCTTCCCTTCCGGGCTGATGGTAACCAGAGGGTCAAGACTTGCCTCGATCAGGCTGCGCGCATACTGGGACGCCTGCTTCTGCACCGTCACATCCCGGGCTGCTGCAAATACCCCCAGGACGTTCCCCCGCACATCCTTGTAGACCGAGGCATTGTAGAGAACATCGGTCAGCTTCCCATCCCTGTGCCGGATCGTGAGGGGATAGTCCGTAACAAACCCTTTCGAGAATACCTCCTGATACCCCTCCTGGGCCTTCTCGGGCTCGGTGAAATAATTGGAGAAATCCGTTCCAATGAGCTCTTCACGAGAAACGCCTGTTACCTTGACAGTGGCTTCATTGACATCGGTGATCTTACCTTCCGGGCTGATCGTGACCAGCGGGTCAAGACTGGCTTCAATCAGGCTGCGAGCGTACTGGGACGCCTGCTCATCCTCTCCGGGGCGCCTTGCCTCCGGATTTCCTTGTTTTGTCTTGGCAGCCATCTTTTTGCTCCTCCCTTTCTTTAGGAATTAGGTTTTAGGTAATAGGTTTTAGGTTTTTAATTAGAGCATTTAACATTTTCATTACTTCCTCCAGTAGTTCGCTCGGTTCATTGAAATCTATATTCCTGCCGAAACATAATTGCTTGGCAATCTCTATCTGCGTCTCTAACTCTGCCCCTGAGCCATAGGCATTTAAAAGAAAATGTCGATAATCTTTCCTCGTCCCTCGCATCTTACCCTCAGCAATATTTGATGGTATTGAAACTGCAGCCCTACGCATTTGCGATGTCAATCCATATATTTCAGATTTTGGAAAATTCTCAGTTAGTTTATAGATAGCCGTCACAAGTTCCATTGCCCTCTGCCAAACAATCAAATCCTTATACGATGTAATCATTTTCTCTATCCTAACTCTCTATCACCTATCACCTATCACCTAATTACCTATAACCTAATCACCTTGGTAGCGTAAAATAAAAAGTCGCTCCCTTTTCCACCTCTCCCTCTGCCCATACCCTTCCGCCGTGACGATGGATGATGTGCTGCACAGTGGTGAGGCCGATGCCTGTTCCAGGGAACTCAGCAGGTGTATGAAGGCGCTGGAAAGGGACAAAGAGCTTATTCACATATGCCATGTCAAAACCTGCGCCATCGTCGCGGATAAAATAGACTGTCCTGCCGTTCTGGTCCGCGGCGTCAAACTCTATTTTTGCCCGTGGATTTCTGCATGTAAACTTCCATGCATTCCCAAGCAGGTTTTCCATCATTATCTTGAGAAGCCTCCTGTCTCCGTTTACGAGCATCCCCTCTTCAATAACAAACTCCACAATACGCTCCGATTCTCTCTGCTGAAGCCCTGATGCAATCTCCTTTGCAATCTCACTCAGATCAACCATCTCATGCTCCATCTCGCCGCGGGTGATCCTTGAAAGCATCAACAGATCATCGATGAGATGTCCCATGTGCTGGCTTGCTGAACGCACACGGCTGAGGTAGTCCCTGCCCTGTTCATCAAGCCTTTCGGTATAGTCTTCAAGCAGCGCCTGGCTGAAGCCGTCTATGCTTCTCAAAGGAGCGCGCAGGTCGTGTGAGACAGAGTAAGAAAAGGCTTCCAGTTCCTTGTTTGCAGCCTCAAGCTGAGCGGTGCGTTCAATGACTCGCTGCTCAAGCTCTTCGTTTAGTTTTTTAATCTCCTCCTCCGCACGTTTGCGTTCGGTAATCTCTTTTTCCAACGCCATAAAGGATTTTCTTAACTGATCGGCCATCTGGTCAAAGGCCCTTGAAAGCTGGCCGATTTCATCCTTTGCGACTGTACCAACTTTGTAATTTAGGTTGCCGTCTCCTATTATCTCGGTTCCCTCGTGGAGCCTCGTGATGGGCTTTACGACACTCCTGCTGATCACAAATGATGTCGCTGCCACCACAGCACCTATGGCTACGATGAAGAATATGAGGAGCAGGCCAGTCCTCTGTCGCGCCACATCTATCTCCGCATGGCTCGCTTCAGCCAATTGAAAGGCGCCGGAAACCATTGCCTGCGACTTTACCAGCATCTGACCTATCAGTCTGTCTTCAAACTCCTTCGAAATCTCTTTTCTGTTGCTTTTATGTTTTTCATGTGTTGCGACCAGCCGGGAAAAGAAGGTTTTGATGCTTTCATGATCCTGACTTATCCTCTCCCACATAACCTGCCACTCCGGTCTTTTGAATTTCATTTTTGTTAAGATCTCTGACAGGGAGTCGTGTCTTAACTGCCACTGCGCCTGCATCCGCTCTTCATTATTGAGCAGATATTCATAGGTTATGATATTAAGCTCAAACACCCCTTTGACTACCTTATCGGCCATTTTGTTTCTCTCAATCGCCTTATCCACTTCCTGAGAAATTAGAAAGAGGGCAAAACCTGCTGCAAGGGCGGTGCATATAGAGGAGATTGTGCTGATCCGTAATTTGCTTTTAATCTTCATAATCCATCACCTGATAATTGTAACCGCTTCAGGTTTTACTGCCTTGAGCCCGTCCTGATAAATGAAATTGAGATAGTTCGGAACTTCTGTTTTATCGGTTAATTTATTTTTAATCGCCCAGCGCGCCTGGTCCTCCATGGTAACCAAAAGCGACTGCTCTAAAGAGACTCTCAGGTTGAATTCCGGCCAAATGGCTGCCAGCTCAGATTCACTAATGCCCAGTTTCCGGGAGACGATTTTAATCGCCTCGGCCGGCTGATTCTTCACAAACCTTTCTGCCTTTATCAATGCCCGCAATATTCGCTCAATAGCTCCCGGCTTATCTTTAATAAATTTATTTAACACCACCAGATTGCTTGTCTTAAGAGACATACCTGGTTCGGCGAAGACAACTGCATTATCTTCCAATAATCTCATGGACTGTTGGACATACGGCTCTCTGATGGATAAGGCGTCGATCTCTCCACCAGCCAGGGCCGGCGGTATCTCCTCTATCTTTTTGAAAGAGAGTTCTACATCTTTTTCAGACAAGCCATTTTTTAACAAAAACATATGCAAGAAGAAATGCATGGATGTGCCTTTGGGAGCGCCTATGCGTTTGCCTTTTAAATCTTTGGGTTGTTTTATTCCTCTGTCTCTGCGGCCGACAATTCTTGAATCGTTACCCGAAGAGTTGTGCGAAGCTATGATACTAAAATCCTTTCTCTCAAAACTCTTAAAGACAATCGGCATAGTCGAAACAGTTGCCACATCCACATCTTTGGCTAAGAGACCTTCTAAAGCGCGCTTGCCGGTGCCGGTGGCATATTCATCCTTCGCTATCACATCAAGACCCTCTTGAGAAAATAATCCCAGTTCTGCGGCAATTATCAGAAGTGAATTCATCGGTTGCCGAGGAATGGCAATCCTTACCGTTTCTCTTGGACCCTTAAATTCCTCCGGTTGCGGTTTTTTCTGGCTGAGCCGGATAATACCTGCGATGCCGACAATAATCACGAACAATACGATTATGTTCACTTTTTTTATTTTCATATCTTTGTAGTCCTAATATAATTTTAAGTTATTCTGGATAAAACACCTATTAAAATTTATCTGCTACCTCTGTTAAGCGATTGTTTTTATTCCTTTCCCAATGCCTCCTTTACCCTCGCAATGAATCTTTCCCTTGCGACTTCGCCTTTTTCTTCAAGGTATAAAACCCTGCCCTTCAGTCTGTTTTTATCTTCCTGAGACAGGTCCATTGCTGTAAGGATGACAATCGGAATTGATGCTGTCTTATCTTCGGAGCGCAGTGCATCTACCACATCAAACCCGCTTATCTCAGGCATCATCAGATCAAGGACTATCAAGTCAGGCAACTCTTTTTTTGACATTTCAATGCCCTCTTTGCCGTTTGCTGCCTTCAATACCGTGTATCCCTCAGACCTTAATAAATTGTCCATTGCTGCAATGGCCTTTGGGTCATCGTCCACTATGAGTACGCGATTGCCCTGCACAGCCAACCCCTTTTGCCTCTCAGGGGTAGGGCTTTGCTCTGATTTTAAAATTGGTTTAACAGGTATTGTGAAAGTAAATTTACTTCCTTTACCGAATTCGCTTTCAACCCATATCTTACCGCCGTGAAGCTCTACCAGCCTTTCTGTCAATGCCAGCCCAAGCCCGGTTCCCTCATATTGTTTGGTATATGGCGATTCTATCTGCGAAAATTCCTTAAAGAGCTTTTGTATATTTTCTGGGGCAATGCCTATGCCTGTATCAGTGACGGAGATTTCGATGAAATCGGGGGGAACTTTCCGCACCTGCACGATTACGCTGCCTCCATCCGGCGTGAACTTCACTGCATTGCTTAATAAATTGAACATTATCTGCTTGAGCTTCCTCTCATCTGCTTCAATCGTCATATCTGCGTCAGGCTCTATCTCGATGCCCAGTTTTATGTCATGTTTCATCGCCTTTTCCTTCAGCATTGCCATTGATGCATTTAAAATATCCGCTAATGGAAATCCGCACAGTTCAAGCTCCATCTTCCCGGATTCCACCTTTGAGAGGTCGAGTATGTCATTTATCAGATTCAGCAGGTGTTTGCCGCTGCCGTAAACATCCCTTACATACTCATGCTGTTTTTCATTAAGCTCTCCGTACAATTCATCCTGAAGTATTTCCGAAAATCCTATTATGGAGTTGAGGGGTGTCCTTAATTCATGGCTCATATTTGCAAGAAAGTCGGACTTTGCCTTTGAAGCCTCGGCAAGCTTAAAATTGGCCTCGGAAAGCTCCTTCTGCTGAACTTGAAGTTCCTCATTCATTGTCTGGAGCTCTTCATTCATCACCTGAAGTTCTTCGTTGGAACGAGAGAGTTCCTCTGAAAGGGCCTTCCGGACAAGGTGGCTTTTGATATTTTGCAAGCCTATGGCTAACTGAGAGGCTATCCGTTCAAGGTTTTCAATATCACTTTTTTCAAAGCCCTTTAAACTTGCAAGTTCAATAACCCCCATCGGCTCATCTTTATAAATTAGAGGGATGGCAATAATATCCTTAGGCAGAAGTGTTCCCATGCCTGTATCTATTTTGAGGTATGTATCCGGAGGAATGTCTTTCAGGCCGAGCATTTTCTTCTGTATAATGCATTCGGAAGCTGGTCCGCTGACAATCGGAGGCGACTTAACCGCAAAGGCAGCACACGGCATGGGTCTTCCTTCTTCGAGGATATAAAATATTCCTGCATCCATGTATGCATGTTCGCTCAGTTTCCTGAGGGCAGCATTGCATAATTCCGCAATATCCGAAAACTGGGTATTAAGGATGGAAAGGAATTCCGTATATACCTTCTCCAAGGACTCCCTCTCTTTAAGTTCCTCTGTAAGGCATTGCAAAGAAATGAGAAGTTCCGCACCTCTATAGGCAAAGAATCCTCCGAGAAAGAGCATCAGACCGGTAATGGCAATGAGATAGAAGGTTATCTTTTTTACCGGAGCAAGGACGATATTCTCGGGCTTTTCCACAACCACGCCCCAGCCAAATTCTGTAACTGGATGATATGCCGAGATTACAGGTTCGTTGCTCTGCGGGTCTTGCATTTTTTCAACTCCCTCCATTCCTTTCACCGCTTTTTGAACAGCCGGGATATTTGAGAAATTTATAATCCTGTCCACGGTATGTTGCGAGTGATAGATGAGATTGCCCTTTTTGTCCACTACATATATCCTGCCTTTCCAGTCACCTATCTTGCCCAGAGTGTAGTTTATATAATCATCTTTAGGCTGCAATACGAGTATTCCGGCTATGCGTCCCTCCGCCTTCACCGGCACGGCTATGGCAAACAGGTATCTCTGAGGAGCTGCCATTCTCATATAAAATTCCGAGACATACGGCTGCCAGTTTTTTGATACCCCTTTATACCAGTCTCTGTACGAAAAATCCTTTCCTATGGTATCCGGCGTCTCCGGATAGTTGGCAAGCTGAACACCTTTGGGATCGGTTATGAATGCACGATCTATTGTATGGGAATTATCTATGAGAATCTTGAGATGCCTGTCCATCTCCCTTTTGTCCCCTTTTCCCAGCGCCTTTAACAGCAACGGTCTTGTCGCGTAAGACCTGCACAGCTCTATATCGCTTTTCAGTCTCTCTTCTAAGGTGCGGGCAGACGCGGCAACAAGCCTATGGTTTTCCTTTATTATTCTTTGTTCGAGGGCGGATGTAAGCTCAAAATGAACGAATGCAGCAAGACTTATAAGTGGTATGGCAACAATAAGAAGTCCAGCAAAGATTACCCTCCATCTCTTCTCTAAAAGCCACATCTTCAATTTAGCCTCCTGAATTAATTATTTCAGCACCCAAGTGAAGTTTCTTTTGTTTTTTTATTAAACTTTTTTATTAAACTTTTTTTGCTTTCAATGTCTTTTTTTGAAGGCCTTTGTATACGGCATAACCTCATAAAAATTATCCAGTTGATGGGGTATTGTCTCTGACTCGCCGAGGACGAGATATCCATCCTTCAAAATGGAACCTGACAGACTTCCCATTACCCTCTCCTGCGTATCCCGTTCAAAATATATGAGGACATTCCTGCAAAGGATAAGGTGATAATCAGAAAATATTCCCTCTTTTGGCAGCTTGCAGGTTGTAACATCATGATAGGCAAAAGTCACCATAGACCTTATTTCATTTTTAAGCCTGTAAAAATCGTGTTCAACCGTAAAATACTTATCAAGGCATCCTTTTTTAACCTCTACGAGTGATTCAGTGGTATATACAGCCCTCCTTGCATCTTCAACAGTCTCCCTGTCAATATCTGTGGCAAGAATGAAAGTTTGAGGGAATATCTTCTCCTTACCCATGACCTCCTTGAGAAGGATAGCCACCGAATATGCCTCCTCTCCCCTTGCGCAGCCAGCACACCATATCCTCAGCGCATCTCCTCTGTGGGTGTCAATAAGCTCAGGAAGGATAAAACTTTTCATAACTTCAAAAACAAAAGGGTTCCTGAAAAAATGGCTTACCTTTATGGTAAGGGTATCAATAAGGGCATCAATTTCTTTTGGGTTTTCTTCGATGTATTGGAGGTAAGAGGCATAATCAGGCATTCCTGTGGCAGAAAGTCTGAGATGAAGCCGCCTCTTTATGGTGCCCGGCCTGTAAGCATTAAAGTCTATTGCCCTCAGTTTCCTGACATACTCAAGGAGGGTGTGGAGGTTGTCGGCCTTTGTGTCAATGTCCAGGCCCTGCGCAATCATAGTGTTCTCCGTCAGAACAAGAGCCCTTGTATTATCCGTGGCAGTTCCCTGGTGTCAACCGGCTTTGCTATATAATCATCAGCCCCTGCCTGTATAATTTTTTCTTTATCTCCCTTCATTGCAAAGGATGTTACAGCAATAATCTTTATGTGCTTTGTATCAGGGTCATTTTTTAACATCCTTATTGCATCAAATCCGTCCATGACAGGCATCTGCATGTCCATAAGTATGAGGTCAGGGATATGCTCCTTTGCCATTCTTAATCCTTTCTCGCCGTCCCTCGCCTCTATAACCTCATAGCCGTAATAGCTCAGAACATCCCTCACCAGTAGCCTGTTCTTATCATTATCTTCCACTATAAGAATTCTTTTCCTGTCCATACCTTGTTATTAGAATCGCTAATAGATAAAAGTTTAACCTAATATGTTAAGCAACCCTTATGCCAAGCAGAAAACCAAAAAATAATCAATTGATTTATATGACTTTCCTTATTTTGGGATTTGGTTATAGACCAATATATTATGGAATTCATTCCATAACTATGGAAAGAATTCCATATAATTATCTTAAGCAAATAAAAAAGGCCGACAGATAAATCTGTCGGCCTTTGAATAGCTTAAAACTATTTTATCAACGGAACGATAAGCAATGCCACAATGTTGATAACCTTGATCATCGGGTTGATTGCAGGGCCTGCTGTATCCTTGTATGGATCGCCGACTGTGTCACCTGTAACAGCAGCTTTATGGGCATCCGACTTCTTTCCGCCGTAAGCGCCGTCTTCGATGAACTTCTTAGCGTTATCCCATGCACCGCCGCCGCTTGTCATTGCGATTGCCTGGAAGAGTCCTGTGATGATGCTGCCGATAAGCACGCCGCCAAGCGCCTCTTTACCGAGAAGAAGACCAACTATTATTGGCGCTGCAACAGGAATAAGGGCGGGTACCATCATCTGTTTGATCGCGCCTTTTGTGACTATGTCAACGCAAGTGCCGTATTCAGGCTTTGCCTTTCCCTCCATAATTCCGGGGATCTCCCTGAACTGCCTCCTCACCTCTTCAACAACTCCACCGGCTGCATTTCCGACAGCTTCCATGAGGAGTGCGCCGAAGAAGTACGGCAAAAGACCGCCGATGAAAAGACCGACAATAACTAACGGGTTTGAAAGGTCAAATGCAATTGTCTCGCCGAATGACCTTGAATACTCTGCAAAGAGAACCAGAGCTGCAAGACCTGCCGAACCTATTGCATATCCCTTTGTAACCGCCTTTGTGGTATTTCCGACCGCGTCGAGAGGATCGGTAACTCCTCTTACGCTGTCCGGCAGTTCAGCCATTTCAGCGATTCCACCGGCGTTGTCAGTTATCGGTCCGTAAGAGTCGATGGCAACAACGATTCCTGTCATGGAAAGCATTGCAACCGCTGAAAGCGCTATTGCGAAAAGACCTCCGCCGAGATTACCTGCAAACCCACCGCCAAGTGAGTAAGCCCATATTATTGCGCCTGAGATAACAAGCGCTGGAAGGCCGGTTGACTTCATGCTGACTGCAAGACCTGCGATAACATTTGTTCCGTGACCTGTCTGGCTTGCAGCAGCTATATGCTTGACCGGATTAAAGCTCTTTGAAGTGAAGTACTCTGTAATCATAACAATCAGGCCTGTAAGAATCAGTCCTATGAGGGCTGTTGTGAAAACGCCTGTTGCTGTGAATGCCTGCTCAACGCCCGGCAGGGCAAGGAACCACTGTGAAGCAAAGAAGAATGCGATTGCTGCAAGGATTCCTGAAACTGCAAGCCCTTTGTAAAGAGCACCCATGATATAGCCGCTCTTTCCGAGCTTAACAAAATAGGTTCCGATAATGGATGCGACTATGGAAATACCGCCGATAAGAAGCGGGAACTCAACCCAGAGGCTCTGTGCCCCAAAAACCGTCTTTGCGAGCAGCATTGCTGCAACGAGGGTAACTGTATATGTCTCATAAAGGTCAGCTGCCATTCCTGCGCAGTCACCAACATTGTCGCCAACGTTATCAGCTATAACAGCAGGGTTTCTTGGATCATCTTCAGGAATACCTGCCTCAACCTTACCGACAAGGTCTGCTCCGACATCAGCAGCCTTTGTATAAATACCTCCAGCGATACGGGCAAATACGCTCATCAATGAGCATCCGAAGCCGAGTCCTACAAGGGCATGAAATACGTCTTCAACAGGAGCCATTGACTTTACTATGAAGTAGTATCCAGAAATACCCAATAAGCCAAGGCCAACGACCATTATACCTGTAACCGCACCACCCTTGAATGCTACAGTCAATGCAGCCTGAATACCGCTTTTTGCAGCCTCTGTTGTCCTTACATTGGCCCTGACTGTAACCATCATACCGATGTAGCCTGCAAGAGCTGAACCCACCGCACCGATAACAAAGCCAATTGATGTCCAAATACCAAGAAATGTCAATAAGATAGCAAGAACAATGCCGACTATGGCAACTGTCTTATACTCCCTTCTGAGAAAAGCCGTTGCGCCTTCTTTGACAGCGTCTGAAATCTCCCTCATCCTGTCCGAGCCGCTCGGCTGCTTCGTAACCCATGCTGCGGTCATTAAGGCATATGCAACGCCAAGACCGCCGCAAACAAGGGCAAAAAGAATTATTGAACTCATCTCCTTCTCTCCTCCTTATTATAGAATTTAGTTTATACCCAATACTTCCTAAGCCCTATACCTTAAATGCTCTCGCCGCCTCCTCTTCACCTCCTTATATCATAGTTTTTTGATTTAAATATATATGGCTTTGATGCCTAATCCCTCTTAGTATGTCTTGCAAAGACCATTGCCGTTGCCCTGTAAACCATATGTGCCATCTTTGAAAATGGCGCATATGCAAAAAGGAAAAATACAAATACCAGATGCGCAAAGTATGTCGGATACGCCAGTATGGCTATATTTGCGAGTCTTAAGAGTTCGGAAAGTATGCCTGTTACCACAATGGCATATATCACCGCTATAAAGAGCCAGTCGAAATAGCTGCCTTTGCCTGCCTTTTCAGCGTTTTTCAGCCTGTTGCCTGTAACAAGGGTTATTCCATAAAGCAGGGCGAGGGCGCTTGCATTGCCGAGGAGTTTTAACGGGTCGTACAAAGGATATGGGGAATCATAATGAAATCCGTAGAGATATACGATTGCCCATGTTGTTGTTATGGCAAGGCCTGCAAATGCATAAAACACCAGCAAGTGCGCTGTCTTCCTGTCCTTTGTTACATTGCACTTTTCGAACCTCTTGTGTGCAAGTATCTCTGTTATTGTTGCCTTTATGCTTCCCATCAGATTCCCCTGCACACTAATGCCTGCGCTCATATCTGCCCAGTATTTCTTTATCCCGAGCACAAATGATATTGCAGCAAATGTGGCTGCTGCAATAAACACTGTATCAATAGCAGGAACAGGGATAAATTTGGAATAGACTATGCCTCCGTCCTCTCCCCTCGGTATTGATGACAAGCTGAGATTGCCCAGCGATGCGATTATGGCGAAGAATATCACTATCGGCACTGCAAAGAGCATCAATAGATACTTTGAATTCCCAACCATCTTCGCGAGGGCGCCGGGCACTGAATAATTGGCAATAGCCATTTTCCTTATAGCGCCAAGAACCTCTCCGGGCTTTGCACCCCTCGGGCAGTATGCTGTACAATCGCTGCACTGATGACAGAGCCAGATATCGGGATTGCTTATGAGCTTGTCCTTCATTCCCCACTGGGCATACATCATCTCTTTTCTCGGAAAAGGTTTATCGTCAGGTGTTACATTACACACGACAGTACATGTAGAGCACTGATAGCACTTCTTTAAAGACTCGCCTCCAGAGGCTATAATATCTTTAACAAATTTCAAATCCGGACTAATTATTTGTGTTATTGGCTGTGTCATTATCTGTTCTGGCATTTATTTACCTCCTAAAAGCCCTTGAATGGATTGGGGCCTATTTCTTTGACCCTTTCTACAAAGTCATGGATAATTTTCGAGATGTTGTCATACTCGTCTATTGCAAGCTGTATCATCTGAACCCTCTCTGACTCAAGCTGCAGCCTGCCGAGGGTCTCCTGAACCTTTCCAAGCCTGTAGTCTGCGAGCTCGCTGCCCTTTGCAAAGTGGCATTGGTAATTCTCGCCGAATTTGCAGCCTAAAAGTAGCATGCCGTCAATTCCCCTTGAGAGAGCGTCAGCTACCCATACAAGATTTGTCGAACCGAGACATCTGAGCTGTATTATCCTCACAGCAGCATCAATGTTCATCTTCTTTAATGCTGCTGTATCGATTGCAGGATAGGCGTCATTTTCGCATGCAAGGACAATTATCCTCGGCTTGTCATCCTCTGACGGGACAGAGACATTCTTCATCATAGAGCCTATCATATCCACATGGTAGTCCTTAAAAGAGACTATTCTTTCAGGACATGCACCCATACATGTTGCGCATCTTCTGCACCTGCCCGGCTTATAAAACGGTGTTCCCTTTTCATCTTCGTCTATAGCGCCGAATGGACATTCCTCTGTACATCTTTTGCATGAAGTACACCTCTGCATATATGCATCAGGGTAGGTCATATCCCATGCCCTCGGATGGACTGCAATGCCCTTTGCAACATGCTCTGCAGCCTGTATTGCCTTGAGGGCTGCGCCTGTTGCGTCCTCCTGTGCCTCTGACATATTCATAGGCTGTCTTACGCAGCCTGCTGCATAAACACCTGTTCTCCTTGTCTCATACTGGAAGCAGATAAAGTTGGAATCCGCAAACCCGTCATATAATTCAAGGTCAGGAAGGCCAGGGCCCTGTCTGTACTGGAGATTCAATATAGGGTCATCAACTGTTGCAGGGACTACGCCTGTTGCCAGGACAACAAGGTCTGCCTCAATCTTTACCTTTTGCCCGAGCAGGCTGTTTTCCATTTCGACATAGAGGTTTCCGTTCCCTGCATCGGCGACTCCTGTTACTTCTCCCTTTGTCATCATCACACATGGGTCATTCTGTGCAGCCTTATAGTAATACTCGAGTCTGCCCGGTGTCCTTATATCCTTATAGAATATCATTGCAGTTGCATCGGAATTCTGTGTCACATACTTTGCCTGCTTTAACGATGTAACGCAGCACATTGCAGAGCAGTATGGGAGGTGGTTCGGATCCCTCTGTCCTGCGCACTGTATAAAGGCAACCTTCTTTGCCTCTTTGCCGTCGGATGGCCTGAGAATCTTGCCGTTATTCTTCTTTGCAATCTCCTCAAGCTCTATGTTTGTAACAACATCCTTTGAAACCCCGTATCCGAGGTGTTCAAGTTTTGTTGCATCATAAGGCCTCCATCCCGCTGCCAGAACAATTGTGCCTATCTTCACAACCTCCGAATTTCCGTTTGAAGATATGGTCACATCGTAAGCGCCCGGCTGGCCATCGGTCTTTTCGACCTTTGACGACTTGTAAACCTTTATCTTCGGATGGCTTTCGACCTCTTTTATTGTCTTATCTATATCTGTATCAACAATGAGAGGCTCGCTGTATTCGCCAACTGCTGTCGGCACCTTCTTATGTAATTTATTCACAAAACCGCCTAACTGCGGCTCCTTTTCGACAAGGACAACCTCGTATCCTGCATTGGCTGACTGAAGGGCTGCTGTCATTCCTGCTATCCCGCCGCCGATAACTAAGATAGTCTTTACCGTCTCCATTAGATAGGGCTCAGGAAGGTCTCCCTTCTGCGCCTTTATAACATGCATCTTCACATAATCTTCTGCTGCAAGCTGTGCATTCTCTTTGCCGTCCTGCGTCCATACAGCAAGCTCCCTTAAAGGAGCCCTTTCCACAATACAGCCAGGGAAATCGAATTCCTCATACTTAACCCTCTGAGAGCAGGCAGCCAAAACTACGGTATTAACTCCTTCGTTTTTGATATCGTTCTTTATAAGCTCAATGCCTTCATTGCCGCACAGGGCAAAATGGGATTTAACTACAGGAATCCTTAAGGCATTCTTGGCTATATTGCTGACTTTTTCTACATCTATGGATTCTCCAATGGAGCACCCGGTGCATATATAAAGTCCTATGTTCTTATCCATCTTCGATTACCTCCCCTGTCCTGCCAATTTTGCTGTAGATATTGCCTTCATTGCAGCACCTGTTGCATCCTGTGCTGATCTGGCAACATCCATGGGGTTTTTGCTGCAGCCGGCAGAGTGTATCCCCAAATTCGGCAATGCAAAACCATTTTCGTTGTAATTCACTCCTGAGATCTTCTTAGCTGCCCCTGAAGGCTCCATTCCTGTTGCGAGCACAACCATATCGAACTTCATCTTCACTTTGTTTCCTGTCATCATATCTTCTGCTGTAACAACAACATCATCGGACCCCTCGTCCTGGGCAATGCTTGCCACCTTGCCTTTTATAAAAGAGACATTGGGGTCCTCTTTTACCTTACTATAGAACTTTTCATTCCACCTACCCGGGGTCCTTATGTCTATATAGAATATGGTGGCCTTTGATTCCGGATTCTGCTCCCTTATGTATGTCGTCTGTTTCAATGATGCAAGGCAGCATACGTATGAGCAGAAGGGGAGATGATTCTCGTCCCTGCTTCCTGCACACTGAACAAATGCGATATTCTGGACAGGCTTTCCGTCAGAGGGCCTCACTATCTTTCCTGCTGTTGGTCCTGTTGGAGAGGCAAGCCTTTCCATCATCATATTTGTAATTACATTTTTAATACTGCCGAAGCCAAGGATATCGAGCTTGTTTGCATCATAAGGATTCCATCCTGTAGCAACCACAACAGAACTTACATTCAGATTAATTGTCTCAGGCTTCATATCAAGATCAATAGCATTGTATTTACAAGCCTCTTTACAAACCTTCCCGCAGTCGCCTTTACAGTGAGCCGAATCGATCACATACTTTTGGGGGAATGCCTGATTAAATGGAAGAAACGCAGCCTTTGTCTTATCCATTCCGAAATTATACTCATTGGGTCTTTCTGCCGGACATGCCTGAGCGCATGCATCGCATGCAACACAGTTATCATTTACATGCCTCGGATTAACCTTTACTGTAACATTATAGTCACCGGGGCCCCCTGCTATGCTTTCAACCTCTGCCATTGTGTAGAATGTAATATTCGGGTTGGTCTTAATCCTTCTGAAGTTTATCTCAAGACCGCATATGGGCGGGCAAAGCTTGGGGAAATATTTATTAAGCTGTGCAACCCTGCCGCCGAGGTACGGATTTTTCTCTATAACTATTACTTCAGCTCCTGTCTCTGCTGCATCTACTGCAGTTGTCAGACCGCTAAAGCCGCCTCCAATCACTAATATTCGATTAACATCTGGCATGCTCTTCCTCCTTTATATTGTGATGCGTAATCAGTGATGCGTGATGAGTTTTTATCGCATTACGCATTACGCATTACGCATTACGCATTACAATTTTGGCAGGGAGGGGCTTGATGCCCCTCCCTGAAAGTTTAATTAGTCAGCGAACATCTGTACATAAGGAACTTTCTTGAGCTCCCATGTGTTCTTTTCAGCATCGTACCTTGAATTTACAAAGCACTTCCAGTCTTTGTCATTAATCGGGAGGAAGTCGCCCCTGTAGTAATAGCCCGGGTACCTTGACTCTTCCCTGAAGAGGATGTGTCTTGCGTGTGCCTCAACAGAAAGAATTCTGTGGAAGTTCTCCCAGCACCTCATAAGCTCGTGGAGGTTGCTTGCCGCACTCTTTGCAGCGTCTTCCTTGAGCAATTCAAGCTGCTTCAGGCCTTCCTCAAGCATGGTCTTTGAAGTCATATACCATGTGGAGATACCGCCAAAGTACTCGTCAGCAATCTTCTGGAGTCTTGCCTGGAGCATATGAGGCCTGATATAGTTCGGATTCATAAAGGGATCTGTCGAGAAGGTCTTGTATTTCTCATAGATCTCATATGGTGCATAGAGCTCTGCTGCAATCTCATTCGCTGTTGCCTTGATTGCAGGCTTGTAGTCAGCATGGTCAAGGATGAATGCTATTGCAGCCTTGGCAGTAATCCTTCCTTCTGCATGTGAGCCTGAGGAGAACTTGTGTCCAGATGCGCCGCAGATGTCGCCGGCCATGAAGAGGCCCGGAACTGTGGACATTCTGTTGTAGCCCCAGGAATAGTGTTCTGGTGCGCCTGCTATGTCGCCAGGTCCGCTGCACCAGAAGCCTGCGCAACCAGCATGTGAGCCGAGGAGATAAGGCTCTGTCGGCATAATCTCGGAAGGCTCTTTATCCGGCTCAATGTTCTTACATGCCCAGAGACCTGCCTGACCGATACACATATCGAGAAAGTCTTCCCATGCCTCTGCCTCGAGGTGTTTAATCCTCTTTGCATCCATGGTCTTTGCGAGCTCCTGCATTGCTGTATGTGTGTTCATAAGGATTGGGCCCTTACCGGCCTTCATGTCTATCATCATCATATGGTTTCTGATGGCTGTACCTAACTTCTCAGCGTATGGGCTGTAGAGCTTCTTGGTTTCTTCCATATGCGTTACGCAATAGTCTTCGCCCATAGAGTTCGTTGCCTTTGCCTTGAAGAAGAGGAACCATGCGCCGACCGGGCCGTATCCGTCCTTGAATCTTGCAGGGACGAACCTGTTTTCCATCATGGTGAGCTCTGCGCCGGCCTGCATGCCGAGGGCATATCCCGAACCTGAGTTCCATACAGGATACCATGCCCTACCCTGACCTTCTCTAACCGACCTCGGCCTGAAGACATTAACTGCTCCGCCGGCAGCATTGATCATTGCCTTTGCCTTAAAGATGTATATCTTGTTCTCCCTGACGCTGAAGCCGGCTGCTGCTGCAACCCTCTTCGGATCATTTGCGTCGTGGTAAAGTTTTACGATAAATACCCTCTCGAAGTGGTTCTGTGCAACACCGGTTGCCTGCCTGTTGATCTCGAGTGCCTTCTTAGCAGCCTCTGCAACGATGACCTTGTAGGACTCACCATTGATCATTATCTGCCATTTACCTGACCTTACAGGTGTTCCGCCATCCTTTAACATTGCCTTTCCTGCATCCCTTGCCTGGAAACCGTCGAGGGAAAATCCGTCATCGGCCTTTTTCCATATAGGGAGTCCCCACTCTTCAAAGAGATGGACTGAATTGTCTACATGTCTACCGAGGTCATAAACAAGGTCTTCCCTGATTATGCCCATCAGGTCGTTTCTTACATATTTGACATAATCTGCAGGGTCATTCTCTCCGCAGTATGTATTGATGGCTGAAAGTCCCATTGCAACAGCGCCGCTTCTGTCTGTTGCTGCCTTGTCAACCATTGTAATCTTTAAGCCCTTGGGGTTTGCCCAGCGGACTGCCTCAAAAGCTGCTCCGCAGCATGCCATACCGCCGCCGATGAGAAGAAGGTCTGTCTCTATCTCAACGACCTCAGGCATCTGGCAATATGAAAATGTACAAGTTTCTTTTTCCATGGTCATCCCTCCTTAATTATTTTGTCCTGGCTTCGTAGTTGAAGTAGCCAGGCTTCTTGATTTTTGAAAAATCAGGTTCTGGTGTTCCTTTGTACGGATCAATTGAACCTTCCGGAGTTGTCCTGATCGGGAATTTGAATCTCTTGAGGGACCCGTTCCTGAATTTGATTGTCCACATAATGGAGTCAGTACCTCTCAGCGGGATGACATTACCTCCCAGCGGGTTGAAGTCCTGATAACCCCTTACCTCGATCGCCTGCTGAGGGCAGATCTTTACGCAGTTGTAGCACTCCCAGCACTGATCCGGCTCCTGATTGAATGCCTTCATGAGATCCCTGTTAAGGACCATGAGGTCATTAGGACAAATGTACTGACATGCAGTCTTGTCCTGAGCCTTGCAACCATCACACTTTTCCGTAATTACATAACTCGGCATAATGTAACCTCCTTCGGTTTTTATTAAGCATCGGTTTACGATGCCCTGATATTGTTTAGTTGATGCACACACCAAAGACAACTTCTAAACCACAGCCAATAGTCTCGGCTTCATACCCCCTTTCGTCAAGATAGGCCATGGGCTTAAGAGAATATAATACCCATTACCTAATTAACTGCTTTGAATACTATAGGAACTACTAACGGCTTTTTTCGTCACCTATCGTCCCGCCTTCAGCATACTTATGTACCTTTATCTCGACCTTCTCGGTCAATCCCTCATAGTACTCTCTCAATATCTTAAGGACTTCGGGTCTGCTGAAGTGGTCAGGAACATCCTCACCCTCAGAGAGCATCTTTCTCAGTTTTGTTCCGCTAAGGATTAATCTATCCTCTTTTCCGTGCGGGCATGTCCTCATTGATGCCATGCCGTCGCACTTCGTGCAGTAGAATGTCCAGTCTATCTTGAGGGGCTTTGTCTCGAGTGCATCCTTTGGAATCTCATCAAATATCTTCTGGGCATCGAACGGGCCGTAATATTCACCAACACCTGCGTGGTCTCTGCCGACGATCAGATGGCTGCAGCCATAGTTCTGCCTGAAGAGGGCGTGGAGAAGGGCTTCCCTTGGGCCTGCGTATCTCATATCAAGTGGATAGCCTCCCACAACAATTGTATCCTTTACAAAGTATTTCTCATTAAGGACATCAATAGCCTTCTGTCTTACGTCTGACGGTATATCGCCCGGTTTCAGCTTGCCAAGAAGCATGTGAACAAAAACGCCGTCACAGGTCTCGATTGCGATCTTGCAAAGATACTCATGCGAGCGGTGCATCGGGTTTCTTGTCTGGAATGCTGCAACAGTTTTCCAGCCTTTATCCAAAAATATTGCCCTTGACTGCGCAGGGGTCAAATAAATTCCGGGATATTCCTTGGGGAATGTGCCTTCACTGAGCACCTTAACAGTACCGGCGAGATTTGTGCCTGCCTGCTTCATAACCATCACAACACCCGGGTGTTCCATGTCAGTGGTCCTGAACACCTGCTTGCATTCGTATTCCTTGTCGATCTTGTATGTCTCTGTAACTTTCATTGTAGCCATTATTTCGCCGAACTCTTCGGAGAAAAGGGCTATCTCCTCGCCAACCTTTACATCCTCATCTGTAGAGAGTGTTATAGGGATCGGCCAGAATGTGCCGTCTTCCATTGTATATTCAGCACAAACACCCTTCCAGTCCTCATAACCCATAAATCCATCAAGCGGAGTGAACCCGCCGATACCCATCATTATGAGGTCTCCGGTTTCACGTGATGTGATATTGATCCTCTTCAGGGTAGCTGCCTTTTTCTTTTCTGCTTCAAGTTCTGCCCCTATCAGTAAAAGAGGCTTTAACTTCTTGTCTTTTCCATGCGGATGTACTAAAGCCATATTAATCCTCCTGTTTGGTTTTTTTATATTTCAAGACCGGGCTTGAATCTCTTATTTAAGGCCCAGCAAGTCGCAGACCTTTTTAAATATGTCATCAATGCTGCCGGTGCCTGCGACTGATTTCAATATGTTTTTCTTGCCATAGTAATCGATAAGCGGCGCTGTCTGTGCGTTATAAACCTCAAGCCTCTTCTTTATGGTATCTTCTTTGTCGTCATCCCTCTGGAAGAGCTCTCCTCCGCACTTGTCGCACACACCCTCTTTCTTTGGCGCATTAAAGTAGACATTGTACATCTGACCGCATGCCTTGCATGTCCTTCTTCCGGTAAGCCTCTTCATCAGATCCTCGAATGGGACATCAACGCTGAGCGCAGCGGTTAATGCCATATTTAAGGACGAGAGCATGCTATCGAGGGTCTCTGCCTGTTTTGTATTTCTCGGGAAGCCGTCGAGGATATAACCTTTTTTGCAGTCGTCCTGCTTAAGCCTCTCCTCGACCATGCCGAGCACAACACTGTCAGGAACGAGCTCACCTTTATCCATATAGGATTTTGCCTCTTTGCCGAGAGGGGTTCCAGCAGCTACTGCTGCCCTTAAAAGATCGCCTGTGGAAATTTGTGGAATGCCATATTTTTCAACAAGAATTTTTGCCTGAGTGCCCTTTCCTGCTCCAGGCGCACCAAGAAGAACTAATCTCATGGAAGAACCTCCAAATCGAAGAATTTTTGAAAAACGATATAACTTAATCAAACAAGAGATTTAAATTCAAGTTTAAAATTATAATTATGACATTAAATTTCCTTATATTCAGGGTAATGAACCTTCATATACTCCTTAAACTCCTCAAGGGCCTTTCCCCTGTGGCTCAGGGCGTCCTTTTCCTCAGGAGACATTTCGGCAAAGGTCATATTATAGCCTGAAGGGTAAAAAACAGGGTCATAACCAAAGCCCATCCTGCCTCTTGGCTCCCTGCCGATACTGCCTTCTGCAAAACCAAAGAATGTTATAACCCCCCCTTGCCCCCCCTTAATAAGGGGGGGAACAGGGGGGGTATCAGGATAAGCGAAGGCAATACAACATACAAACCGCGCCCCTCTCTGCTCATCAGGGAGGTTTTTCATTTCATTAAGAAGCTTTCCAATATTAGAAACATCATTGGCATCTTCGCCTGCATATCTTGCTGACATAACACCAGGAGCACCATTCAAGGCATATACCTCAAGACCCGAATCGTCAGCAACAGCAATCTTATTTGTGCATTTTGTTATTGCCAATGCCTTTTTAACAGCATTTCCCTCAAAGGTATCCATATCCTCTTCCACCTCAGGACATGACGGGAAATCGTCGGGGGTCAGTATGTTTATGTCCATACCGTTGAGAATCCTCTGCATCTCTTCAACCTTCTTCTTATTCCTTGTGGCGAGCACTATATCCATAAAATCCTCGTAATGGGTACTGCGAATCAGTGATGGGTGACTTGAGGAAACTCATCACGGCGTTAAAGATAGCATCATGAAGCAAAAAATTGCAATAAAGGCCAGGGACATTATGCCTGACGCTCACGCAGCAAATGGGCACTTACGAGTCGAAATCCCCCTTGGGAATCGACATGCCATGGTTTTCATCAAGATAGCGCCCTATCTCCCGGATAAAATCTCCCCCATACCGTTCAAGCTTGGCATCACCGACCCCGCTAATCTTTCTCATATCGGATAATGTCGATGGAAAGCGCCTGCATATCTCGTGCAGGGTCTTGTCCGAAAAAATGATATAGGGAGGGAGCTGCTGTGCTTCCGCCATCCTTTTTCTGACATTGCGAAGCCTCTCAAAAAGCGCCTCGTCATACCCCTCAGCTTCGCCTCTGTCCCGCGCGGCCTTCGGCTTTACTTCCTCTTTCCTCAAGGCCGTGATCTTTTCCTTGCCGAAAAGGATATCGGAACCCTTTTGCGTAATCTTCAGCACAGGATAAGGATCACCTTCCTGCATGAGTGCCTCCTGCGCAATGAGCTCATCAACTATAGACCGCCAGTATTTTTTGTCCCTGTCTTTGCCCGCGCCATATGTCTTGACCTCGTTATGTCTGAGCTCGCGTATGCGCTTTGTATCAGCGCCTGTCACGATGTCAATAATATGGCCTATCCCGAAACGCTGCCCTGTCCTTGATATGGCCGACATTATTATCTGAGCGTCAGTGGTGATGTCGATCTGTTCGACTGTTCCTGAACAGATGTCGCAGGCGCCGCAATTATCATGGAGATACTCCTCTCCGAAAAATCCGAGGAGCTGTTTTCTTCGGCATACGTTGTGTGAAGCGAATCCGACAGTCTGTTTCAGCTTCTCGCTCGCTATGAACCGCTCCCTGTCGTCAGTTATCGCGTTGATGAAATAACGGATCTTGGGGATGTCCCCCTTTCCGAAAAAAAGGAGGCAGTGGGCCGGCTCTCCGTCCCTGCCGGCGCGCCCTGTCTCCTGGTAATAGCCCTCGATATTTTTCGGGAGGTCTGCATGGATGACAAAGCGCACATTTGATTTATCGATGCCCATGCCAAAGGCGATGGTCGCTACTATCACCTGCGCCTCATCCCTGTTGAAGGCCTCCTGGTTCCTGTTCCGTTCTTCAGCGGACAGGCCGGCATGGTAAGGCAGCGCAGCGATCCCCTTTGATTTCAGGAAATCTGCAGTCTCTGTCACAGAATCTCGTGTTGTCCGGTAGATAATCCCGGATTCGCCCGGATGGTCCCTGAGAAACTCGAGTATCTGTGAATCTACCTTGGATTTTGCCTTCACCTGATAGAAGAGGTTAGGGCGGTTAAAGGATGCGCGCACTATATGCGGCCTTCTGAGTCCGATTCTCTGAATGATATCCTCCTGAACCCTTTGGGTCGCGGTTGCTGTAAAGGCGGCAATAGGCACATCAGGAAACATCTTTGGAATAAGAGAAAGCCCGAGATAATCCGGGCGGAAATCGTGTCCCCATTCAGATACGCAATGCGCCTCGTCTATGGCAAAGAGGGAGACGGCAGTGGTCTTAAGCCTTTCGAGGAAATGCGGCATCGCGAATCTCTCGGGAGCGATATAGAGCAGCTTTATCTTGTTGTATTGCAACATGCGATAGACATCAGACACCTCGTCGGCATTCATAGAACTGTTCATGAACGCTGCATCTATCCCGTTTTCGACCGCTGCGTCCACCTGGTCTTTCATCAGAGAGATGAGCGGGCTGATGACGATCGCTGTGCCGTGCATCAGCGTTGCAGGCAACTGGTAGCATAAGGATTTCCCGCCGCCTGTAGGCATCACGGCAAAGACATCCCTGCCTTCGAGGATGTTCCTGATGATGGCTTCCTGGTTCGGACGGAATGCCTGAAAACCGAAGACGGTCTTCAGGGTTTTTAATATCGAGGATTCACTGCTGTTTTGAATCATGGGCCATTATTTTAACATAGGATCAAAAAAAGGGGGGCGGGCTACTTTTTAAATGGCAAGCCTTGTGGTCAAGTCTTTCTTGAAATATCAGTTTTCCTTTGGTTTACGACAGAGGGGTCAAATAAGCAGAAGTTGACTAACTGATCGAGGACGTGCTACTCTAAACATAGAATTTTAGAAGTTTTTGCAGTTTATGAGGCCACAAAGACTTTTGACTTTGTGGCCTTTTTTATTTGTTGAGACCTTCTGAGATTTCAGTTTATAGATGAGGAGGTAAAAGAAATGGCTAATGGTACAGTTAAGTGGTTCAACGATTCCAAGGGTTTTGGCTTTATAACAAGCGAAGACGGTAGTGATGTATTTGTCCACCACACTTCCATCCAGGGCAATGGATTTAAGAGCCTTGCCGAGGGTGACTCAGTCAGCTTTGACACTGAAAAGGGACCTAAAGGCCCCAAGGCAATTAATGTAGTTAAGCTGTAATTTACAGGCAAAATCCCCCTTGCTCCTGCAGCATGGGGGATTTTTGTTTTTAGAGGTGAAAGTTGAAAAACTAAGCCGTATAAGCTGAATTATTTGCTTTATATTCAGTAAGACCCTTTATAAAGGAGGAAACACAAATGGATAATGTTATGAGTGAAATTAAAATGAGAGAGACAAAAAGAATTGTATTGGTTGCACACGACAACATGAAGAAAGAATTGCTTGAATGGGCGCTCTTCAATAAAAACATTCTCTCAAAGCACGAGTTATTTGCAACAGGCAGTACCGGCAAGATACTGATAAAGGCGTTAGAAATGCCCGTGAATTGCTTTAAAAGCGGTCCTCTCGGTGGTGACCAGCAGATTGGCGCGAAAATAGCAGAAGGAGGCATCGATATGGCAGTTTTTTTCTGGGACCCTCTTGAACCGCAGCCTCATGATGTCGATGTCAAGGCACTTCTCAGAATCGCAGCCGTTTACAACATTCCGATTGCCTGCAACAGGGCAACTGCCGACTTCATTATTTCATCACATCTTATGAACGAAGCATACGAACGAATCGTTGTTGACTATGAGGCTACTCAAAAAACAAGAAATGACATGTTTGCGCAGGATGACGAATTACAGAATTGCAGACAACCTTGAGAAGTTTTAGTTAGGCAGAATCGCCCTCAAGTTGACAACATTCAGACCGTTCAGGTAAGCTAACAATCAGCGGGGTGGAGCAGCCTGGTAGCTCGTCGGGCTCATAACCCGAAGGTCAGAGGTTCGAATCCTCTCCCCGCCACCAAAAGTCGTCTCTTTATAATCTACCTGCTCTTACCTTGAAAACAAAGTCATAGTTCTGTATATCTTCCCACTTGTAGCCTTTTAATGTAGAGCGAGTGTCGTCGCTGTCGCCGTAAGGATTTCCAGGGATGTAAAACCAGTTCATTATCGCTTCTCCCGAATGCCTGAGCACAATCCAGTATCTTCCCTTTTCAAGGAAAACACTGTCAGGGAATGCAAAGTCCACCCAGTAATAACCGGGCTTCTTTTTGATATCTTCGAGGAATATGGGAACAGACCTTACTCCTTTTAGGCTTGGCCTGCCATTTTCGTCTGATACGAGATCGACGAAGACAGTGCCATCCCCTCCAAATTTTCTCATGGCCAATGAGATGTTGTCTATATTGAGTTTTTCGTCTATCTCGAATGCCTGCGCATAAATATATCTTGATGTCACATACTCTGCCGTTTCCTTATCCAGTATTTTTATTCCCTTGTCACCGATGACATGATAGATATCCACAAGGGTCGGGAATTCCATATTGCCGAATTCTATAACTTTGCCTGGCGGAAGCTTGGGCTTTTCCACAGGAGGCAGTTTAGGCTTTTCTACAGGCGGTGCCTTTACAATCAGATTATTGCTGAGAAAATATGATCTTGGCGATCTTTCTGATGATTTCAATTGCAGGGATATGGCATCGTCTAAAAACTTTGCTTCAACCGTTTCCTTGTAATCAGGCATATAAGGTGATGCCCTCCATGAATCGTTTATGTCGTCAGAATCGAGGCCGTGTGTTTGTTTTATGTGCCTTGAGGATGTGAACTGCTTTGACTGCTGCGGGTCGTATGAAAGCCATCCGAGGTCAGGGAAATATATCTCCATCCATGCATGTCCGCCCTGCCCCATGCTCTGCGCAAGGAAGTTGTTATTGCCCACGGGAATCTTCCATGACTGTTTCAGACTTATTCCCCCTACAATCCTTGCAGGAATCCCTGCTGCCCTCAAAAGAGCTATGCTTAAATGTGCAAAGTTCTGGCAATTGCCGGATCTTGTCTTTAAGGTATAAAGGGCATCGTATTGGGGAGGATTATAAGTGTATTTAACATTATCTATAACATAATTCAGTATGGCAGTAACTGCCTCATATTCCGTGGTTGCTCCTGCTGTCAATTTTTTCGAAAGGGAAATAATCTCTGGAACATTGCTCTGAACTATTTCTGTAGGCCTTAAATAAAGCAATTCACTTTTAGGGATTGGATTAATGGGGAATGGCGCTTTGCTTTCCATTGCAGAAAGCTCTGATTTAATATTAGTTTCAAAGGCTATATTAATCCGCACATCCCTGCTCAGATTATTCCATGTAACCACCTTAAATCTATTTCCGAATTCATCGGTTGCATCATCAACCTTCACAGGCTGTGGATCGAATTTGATATTAAGTCCCTGTGTTTTTTGCGAGACAGATTTATTAGCAAATTCAGAAGGAAGGGCAAATTTGAAGGTAAGCCTTGATAAGGGCTTATCCACGGCAAAGTCGATCTGTTGATTTACGAGGACTTTGCTGTTTAATTTGCCTTCGAGGATGATGGTTTTTGGGTAGACAGGACTGCACAAAAGGATAAAAAACAAAAGACACGAAAAATAGCAGAAAAGTTTTTTCATTTATTTCTTTAATACAACTCCCCGAACTTCTTCTCATCTATCTTTCCTTCAAGAAATGCATCAAGGGTCTTTGAATGTTTCCGGGTCTTTAATTCATCCAGTGCCTTGCTTAATTGCTCGGCCGTTATATCCCCTTTCTCAAAGGCACTTTTCAGTTTATTCCTTGCTATCTCTATGTCCATTACCTTCGCCCTCTCCCAGTTCCTCGTTACTGCAAAGTCAGCTTTGCCTGTTATCTGTGGGTTTTGCTCTATCCCTTTTAACTTTCTTGCCGCTCTTGTTACATTGTCTTTTATGTATTCCGCAAGCTCATCAACTTTTACCCATATGTCCTTTCCTGCCTTCCCTTTCATTCCTTCCAATAGGTAGTGGCTGAATATGCCTCCTTTTAGCTCTGTTTCATCCTCCCATGGGAACAATAGACTTGCCTCCTCCTGAAAAACAGGCATCCAGGGCAAGCATTACTCCCTTTGCATTGGATGTGTCTACAAGTTCCTGAAGATATGATACTTTTATTGCTGTGTCTTCCATTGCTTCAGGGTCGGTGATAACTACATCATTCGGCACTAAGAATGCATCTATGAATTTGTCCCCTTTTGTCTTTGGTGCTCCGTGTCCTGAATAATATACATATACATAGCCGTCCCATGTCTTTATCCTTCTGAATGCAGCCACTATCTCGTTCCTTGTCGCTTTTTCATTGAGCAGCAATGCTGTGTTCTCCTTCGGCACTCCTCCATACCGTGGATCGGTGAGAATGTCATATATGCGAGTTGCGTCCTGAGAGGCATACTGCAGATTGGGGATGTCCTCCCTATTCCTGTAGTCAATGCCGATTACGACTGCATAGGTGTCGTTGCGGAGAGAAGGAAGTTTCTCTGAGGCGGATTCAGGAGGAGAAGGCTGTTCTTTTCTGGTCTCTCTTGCTGCTTGAGGATACCTTGATTCGAGTTTTGCCGACACGTATATCGTAGTCCTGCCCCTATGAATGCGGAGAAGCAGACTCTCTCCATGCGTTGCCGCAGAAACCGCATTGCGAACTTCTTCGGGAGATGATATCGCCTTTTTATTCAGCTCCAGAATAATATCTCCCGGCTTTACCCCCGCCCTTTCAGCAGGGCTGCCTTTCATAACATCGGTAACCAATGCGCCTTTCGTCCCATGGAGTCCGAATTGTGCTGACAGTTCGGGTGTGATTGATTGAATCTGAACTCCCAACGACGGTCCCCTTCCCTCTGCATCAGCTTCCTGAAACACCTGCCCTCCATAGCGGGCAGCGAGGAGGCCATTAATGCCCTTCCCCGCCTGATAATCGGAAAGCATCTGACTTCTGAGGTCGGAAAGCATGCGCTTCAGGTTGTTGTTAAAACCTTCATATCCGTAACCCATCCGGACTGAAGAAGTTCCGTATGTCGAGGAACTTTGCCGCTCAGGGGATCAATAACATTAAGAACTACTTTCTGGTCTGCCTGAGATTCGGTATACTCAATCCTGATCAGCAGATCCCGTTGACCGCCTATGTCGACCCTCGTAAATATGCGCGATTTAATCATATCTTCGACAATGCGTTCACAAGCCGCTCTCTTGTAATTTGCAATGGTTTCATCGGTGTTCATCCAGTCTCTCCACAACTTCGCATACTCCGCAGTAAAGCTGCAATCGGAATCTATATGGACATTGGCATCTATATACCCGCCGGCAGGTACCGTATCCCATACCATATTGCGCTGGTACATATCTTTTGAGACTGTAACGCATCCAGCCGCAAGCAGTGCAGACAATATCAATCCGAGCCATTTTGTTCTTTTACGCATTATGAAGCCCTCCATTAAAAGATACTGCTATCCGCTTGAACGGAGCATATGCATTATATTACTTTCCTATCCTCTCCATCAAAAACCTCACCTGTCTGTCCTCGGGACTTAATCGCAATACCTCTTCAAATGCCTTTTTTGCTTCCGCCTCATTTTCTTTCTGGTAATACATAAGGCCGAGGGATTTTTGGAGCGTGGAATCCTTTGGGAATCTCTCCACGCCCTCTTTCAAATACTTTAACGATTTCTCATCCTCCTTCATCTCCTGATAGCAGAGGGCGAGGTAGTAATAAACCTCTGCAGTCGGATATGCCTTTAATGCCTCTTCAAAAAGCGTTGCTGCCTTGCCGTAATTCCTCTGCCTGAAATAGTTTCCAGCTTCTATCACAAACTCGGTTGCCTTTTTCTGGCGGTCTTCATGGCTCAGCAACGCATAAGGATTTGAGATCGCATCAACGACCTTTCCGCCGGGTATCCTGTTGTCATAAACCTTTGTTATACTCACACCCCTGACATTCATTTCATCTGTATTTATAGAGCCGAAATAGTTGGGGTCGATTTTAACCATCGACTCAGACAAAATATTCAGGCTATTGTCAAAAATATTGCTGTCCTTTATATCTCCCGAAAAGCCATTGATTGCAATCCCCGTCTCATTTTGGAAAATACTGCTCATGATAATTTTTGCGTCTGTCTTTATAAGTTCGATGCCCTTTTTATTGCCTGAGATAGCACTGCTTTTGACAGTAATGCAAGCCGTGTAACGGATGCCCTCAGTTTGCCCTGCGCTACATTGAATACTCCATCCTTTTTTTCTTTGCTTACAATGAATTCTGTTATCTCCAGTTCCGTATTATTCGCAAGAGTCAGTCTGCTGTTGTCCGACAACAACAAAACAGTCCAACCGTCAGCGCCGGTCTTTATCCAGAAGCCTTTTTCCAGCGGCACACCTTTTTCAGCCTTTTGATAGGAAGCACTGCCTTTTTCTTTGAATAAGACGCTTCCGCTCATTTCAGATATCCTGCCGACAGGAGCGCCCTCGCTATATGAAGAAAATATAAAAAATAGCAGGAATATAACGCCGATAAAAACAATCCGTTTCATATGAAAACCCCTCCACTGTTTAGAGACCTCGATAATTTTATAGCTTTATTATTACTTAATTGATTAAAAAGTCAAGGGAAATTTACCCGTAAAAAGCTATAATTTCAGGCGTGTGATATTATAAAGCATGATAGAGATAGACGGGAGTTTTGGAGAAGGCGGAGGACAAATATTAAGGACAGCGCTCAGTCTTTCATGCCTTTTTAATAAGCCATTCAGAATATTCAACATCAGAAAGGGCAGGAAAAATCCAGGACTCATGCCGCAGCACCTTACCTGCGTGAAGGCTGCACAACTGCTTTCCAATGCGGATGTGACAGGAGATTCCAAAGGCTCCACAGAGCTTAAATTCTATCCAAAGGAAATAAAAGGCGGAGATTTTTTCTTTGACATAGGCACTGCAGGCTCGACCTCATTGGTTTTACAGACGATCATCCCGTCCTTGATATTCCTGAAGGAAAAGACAACAGTAACCTTAAAAGGGGGGACCCATGTCCCTTTTAGTCCATCATTCCACTACATCTCAGAGGTTTTTGCTCCTGTATTAGAAAGATTGGGGATAAAGATAGGGCTAACCATCGAGTCTTATGGTTTTTATCCAAAGGGAGGAGGCAGAATAAGGGCGGAAATATTCCCTGCAATGGGAGTAAATCCTCTGAGAATTATTGAAAGAGGGAAGCTTGTTAGATTAAGCGGATATTCAGGGGTCGGAAATCTTCCCCTCTCGATAGCCGAAAGGCAGAGAAATGCCTTAATAGAAAAGATACATTCACAGGCAGCAGGCCTTGGATGTCCTGTGGATGTGGAAATAATAGATGCACAAACTCCGGGACAGGGGACATTTATATTTATTAGATCCGAATCAGAAAATTTCACTGCCGGCTTCACATCCATTGGTGAAAAGGGCAAAAGGGCAGAGGTGGTGGGAGAAGAGGCAGCAATGGAGTTCACGCATTATTATTCAAGCAATGCAGCCCTCGATTCGCATCTTCCGGACCAAATAGTTCCATACCTGCCTTTGTGTAAAGAAGAATCGGTCTTCACCACTTCATGTATAACAAAACATCTAATGACAAATTTGTGGGCAATAGGATTATTTCACGAATATGAATACTCTATTGAAGGAGAAGCAGGAGAACCGGGAACAATCATAATCAAACCATAAATACAAAATCTTAAATTCCAAACATTAATGTGCGAAATTTAAAAGTCAAAAATGCTTAGAACTTAGAATATTAGGATTTGCATTTAAAGATGGTGGGCAGTGAGAGAATCGAACTCCCGACACGGGGCTTTTCAGGCCCCTGCTCTACCGACTGAGCTAACTGCCCATGGATTTAAACAATAAAATTTTATGGCACTAAAAGTCAAGACTCACGCCTATTTGACTTCAGTCATTTTTTTAAAGTATTTTAAATAATGACTGTTGGAACATCCTTATTAGGACAGCTTTTATTAAAGGCAAAACTAATAACAGAGGAGCAGTTGAATGAAGCGATCCGCCTTCAAAAGCTTGAGGGCAAAAGGCTCGGCTCTGTCCTTTTAAAATTAGGCTATATCAATGAAGAAAGCCTCATCACCTTTTTAAGCAGACAGTACAATGCCCCTGCCATTAACCTCTCGGAGCATAAAATCGACACAACCCTCTTGAAACTAATCCCTTACGAAACAGCAAAGAGATACCAGCTCATCCCGATTTCTAAAGACGGAGCCGGCTTAAGAATCGCCATTACAGACCCTTCCAATAACCTTGCAATAGACGATGTCAGGTTCCTTTCAGGGATGAAGGTGTCAGTTCATGTAGCTGCAGAGTCCGCAATCATGGAGGCGATAGAAAAGTATTATCCGAAGAAAGAGGCAAAGGTATCTGTCGGCAAAGGCAAGGGCAGAGAAAAAGATGTTATGGAGATGGAAGACCTGAATAAGGTGATAGGCAGCGCCCTTGAAGATATAACTATTGTAGAGGAAAGAGAAGATAAGGATGGACCGAAAGAGATTGATGCTCCGATAGTAAAGCTGGCAAACGGCATTTTGATGAATGCCATAAAATCACACGCAAGCGACATCCATATAGAGCCTTCTGAAGAGATACTGAGGGTAAGATACAGGGTAGACGGAGTATTACAGCCGGTACTAAAGCTGCCTGTGAAAATAAAGAACGCCTTGACATCAAGGATAAAGATAATGTCGCACCTCGATATATCAGAAAGGAGACTGCCTCAGGACGGAAGGATAAAGCTCAAATTCGGTGATGACAGGGAAATAGACTTCAGGGTATCTACATTGCCAACCCTGTTTGGAGAAAAGGTAGTTATGAGGCTTCTTGATAAGTCAAATCTCCAATTAGACCTTACAAAACTCGGATTTGATGAAAAACCTTTACAAGACTTCCTCGAAGCCATCGAAAAACCATACGGGATGATACTCGTAACAGGCCCCACAGGAAGCGGTAAGACGACAACCCTTTATTCAGCCCTTTCACAGTTAAATAAACCAGGCGTTAATATCATGACAGCAGAAGACCCTGTTGAGTATAATTTTTTTGGAATAAATCAGGTTCAGATAAAGGAAGAAATAGGTCTCACCTTCGCCTCTACCCTCAGGTCATTTCTGAGGCAAGACCCCGACATTATCATGGTTGGCGAGATAAGGGATTTTGAGACGGCTGAGATTGCCGTAAAGGCTGCGCTCACAGGACATCTGGTTTTGAGCACCCTGCATACCAACGACGCCCCGAGCACCATTACGAGATTGATTAATATGGGAATAGAGCCCCTCCTCGTATCAGCATCTGTTATATTAGTGGTAGCGCAGAGGCTGGCAAGAAAGATCTGCCAGAACTGTAAGGCAGAGCATGAGGTCTCAGAGACAGCCCTCTTAAAAATAGGCTTTCCTCCTGATAAAATTAAAGATGTAAAATGTTATATGGGCATGGGATGCCCTGAATGCAACAACACAGGCTACAAAGGAAGAATAGCGCTCTACGAGATTATGTCTGTAAAAGATGCGCTCAGAGAGTTAATACTTCAGGGTGCATCATCCGCTGACATAAAGAAGGAAGCGGTAAGGCTTGGAATGTCCACACTGCGCCAGAGTGGTATAAATAAAGTGATGGACGGAGTAACAACAATCGAAGAGTTACTCAGGGTGACATTTGAAGACTGATTATGGCTACATTATTTGATTTATTAAAACTCATGATAGAGCAGGGCGCATCCGACCTGCATATAACAACAGGCAGTCCGCCGAGACTGCGCATAGCAGGAAGGCTTGTTCCGGTTGAAGGCAATCCCTCGCTGACACCCGAAGACACAAAGGAACTCTGCTACAGCATCCTCACAGATTCGCAGAAACACAAATTCGAAGAGCACAACGAACTCGACCTCTCATTCGGCGTAAAAGGGCTTAGCAGATTCAGGGCAAATATCTTTCTCCAAAGGGGAGCAGTGGCAGGGGCATTCAGGGCTATACCTTTTAACATCAAAACATTTCAGGAATTAGGACTGCCCGATATAATCGAAGACCTTACTAAAAAGCCCAACGGCCTTATACTCGTTACAGGCCCTACAGGCAGCGGAAAATCGACAACCCTATCGACAATGATAGACAGGATAAATTCCGAAAGGGAGTCGCACATCGTAACAGTGGAAGATCCAATAGAGTTTCTGCACAGCCACAAAAAATGCCTTATAAACCAGAGAGAGGTGAATTCCGATACATATTCTTTCAAGAATGCCCTCAAATACCTCCTGAGACAGGACCCGGATGTTGTATTAATAGGCGAGATGCGAGACCTCGAGACAATAGAATCAGCCATAACAATAGCAGAGACAGGGCACCTGACCTTTGCAACACTTCATACAAATTCAGCAATCCAAACAATCAACAGGGTAATAGATGTCTTTCCGCCGCATCAGCAGGAACAGATAAGGACACAGTTATCCTTTGTGCTCGAGGGAATAATTTCACAACAATTACTCACAAGGCAGGATGGTCAGGGAAGGGTTCTTGCCCTCGAAATTCTTGTTCCAACGCCTGCCATAAGAAATCTCATAAGGGAAGACAAGCTCCACCAGATATACTCGATGATGCAGACAGGACAGGCGCGCTCGGGAATGCAGACCATGAATCAATCGCTCCATGAGCTTTATACAAAGGGTTTAATATCCTATGATGACGCAATCAATCACTCGCCGGTGCCTGAAGAGATGAATCAGATGCTGAACAGGGGAGCAAGATTCAGATAATCCTCTGCGGATTTGTATAGACATTCAGTCTGTCTGCTCTTATAAAACCAACTACTGTTACACCGCTTTTTTCTGCAATGTCCACTGCGAGGCTTGTTGGAGATGTCCTGCTCGCAACCATGGGGATTCCCCACTTTGCACACTTTGAGACAATCTCTGAAGATAGCCTTCCGCTTGCGAGCATTATCTTTCCTTCGAATGGAATATTCTCAAGGATTGCATAGCCGACAACCTTATCAACTGCATTGTGCCTTCCGATATCCTCTGCAAGGCAAAAGATTTCATTGCCGTTGCTGAGTCCTGCGCTATGAACACATCCTGTTATTTTATAAAGCTCGGACGCATTCTGGAATCTCCTGAACAACTCTTTCAATGCAGACATCTTTATCTGAAACCGGTCATCTATTTTTTGTAAGGACAATCTCTTTGGAAATGTTATGCCGCCGATGCATCCTGATGTGATGACAGCGCCATCGGTTGAGACCTCGCCTTCTGCAGGTATGTCCACCAGCACATCTTCCCCGTATTCTATGGACATCCTCTCTGCACACCATTTACCTTTGATAATATCCTCGGTCATGAACATGCCGACAACAAGCTCCCTTACCATAAGCGGCGTGCAGTAGAGGCTTAAAACCTCTTTGCCGTTCACGGAAACCTTCAGCCTCTTTTCAATAGCTATGAGGTCTTCCCTCTTTTCGAGAGAGTCGCTGGCGCTCTTATATATTTTTCTCTTTATGAAACCGTTCATACATCCTTGCATTCTCGATTGCTGTGCCGCACACCTCTGCAAGGGATGCTGAGAATGCAATATCCTCCTCTGTGAAGAGGCGCGGCCTGTCAGTAAGGAGCCTCAAAACACCTATTACCCTGTCCTTTGCAATTATAGGAAGGGTGAGTATGCTCTTTATCCCTTCCTCCATCGCCTCTTTCTGATAGTGCACTCTCTTGTCGGTGCTTACATCGTATATGGCAACAGGCCTTGTCTGGAGAGCCTCCCTTACATTCTCTTCTGTATCAACCGGGCCTCTTCCAAGGTATTTTTCGCTCAGTCCGTATGCTGCAGCCAGTTCCAGCTTCTGTCCTGTGGTATCCAGCAATCTTATAGTAGCCGCCTTGAGATTCATTACCTCGGGCAATTTCTTGACTATCAGATTAAGCACCTCGTTCAGTCTGAGGGTAGAGCTGACCGCCTTTGTCACCTCTTCAAAAACTCTTAGGTATTCTTTCGCACGGGATACGGTAGTCTCAAATGTCCTTGCATTTACTATAGCAATTGCTGCCTGCTCCGCTATCGCAGCCATAAATTTCAGGTCCTCATCTTTATACTTCACAGGCTCGGCAGTATACATCCTGAGAACTCCTATGACCTCTTTCTTAAGCTTGACAGGGATGGACAATATACTCCTTATTCCTTCTTCCTCTGCTTCTTTGCGGTATTTTGCATCGGAATCCGAAGTGATATCATAGATGGAAACCGCCTTGCCGTCCAGCGCATCCGCAACGCTTTTGTCGTATTCGACAGGTCCTTTATTGATATATTTTTCGCTCAATGCGTAATAAGCGGCAACTTCCAATTTCTGCGTTTCCTTATTTACAAGCCTGAGCATACTTGCCTTCACATTCATCACCTTAACGGCATTTGTCACTATGAGATTCAACACCTCGTTAAGGGAAAGGCTTGCGCTTATTGCCTTGCAGATATTCTGATAGCTTTCGAGATAAACCTTCTTTTCGAATATCTTGTCCGCGCAGTCAGGACACATGCCGTGTGTGAATACGCCAAACCCTTCATCGGTAAGGTGTTTTTCTATCTGCTCCCAGGAGTCTTCGCTTATCTTTATCTTCTTGCACCATGCGCATATGGGCACCAGCCTGTCCCTCCTCTGGCTCTTTATATGCGCCTCTACAGCAGAGAACACCCTCGAGTTATCCCTTAAAACAGAGACAGCGCCGATTACCCTTCCTCCTCTGAAGACAGGAGAGGACTGCTCTTCTATATATATCTTCTCTTTGTTCTTATCCACAAGAAACAGGCTCTTGACCGCAGTTCTCGACGACTGCAAGCACAGAATTGCTGGATACTCATAGGCGGGCAGTTTTGCTCCTGACTCGTCTTCGAATGAAAATATCTCATCGCAGCTCTTTCCCCTGACATCTTCTAAGGAGTAGCCTGTGAGGATTTCAGCGCCCTTGTTCCAGTACTCTATCTTCCTGTCACTGTTGATGTAATAGACGCCATCGGAGATATTATTGAGAATATCAAGATAAATATTTCGAAACATCTTATTATTATATATCAAGAAGTTAATTTTTTACTGCTGATTAATAGGTATATAAGAAACAGTAAAAAGAAAAGCATGTAGTTCTCTCATAGAGCAGGTATGCGTGCGGTAAATTGGAAAGCTTTTTTACCACATGCATACCTGCTTAATACATTACGCCGCCTCTATCCTTACCGCTACAAGAGGCAAACCTCCGTTCAGGGAAGGATATGTCAGGGTATTAACCTTTGCATGGGCAAAGTGGGTCGGCGCAAATACCGTTCCTTCAGGAACCTCGTCAGACAACATTGCCTTCAGATATACCTCTCCCCTCTTTGATCTGACCTTCACAAATGCCTCGTCGTGTATATTGTGCTTTTTCGCATCCTTTGTATTTATCTGGAGGTATGCATCAGACACGACAGAGTCGAGATTCTTGGAAAGGACAGACAGCGCTCCCGAGTGCTGAAGGATATTTGCGGTGACAAGGAACATCGGATATTCATCGCTTACGGTCTCCATCACCTCGTAAGAGACAGGATTAAATGATGGATGAATCTCCTTTGTCTCTTCCGCAACAACAATATCAGCAATCGATGCCCTTATATCCGTGAGATCTTTCAATCCGAGGTCTTTGTTCATAACCCTCGCAAGATTCCTGAATATCTTCCAGTCAGGAATGGACTGGCCTGTCTCGAATAGGAGTTTCGCCATCTTCTGAATATTGCCGGTGGCTGCCATAAATGTCCCTTCCTTCTCAGACCAACTGCATGCAGGGAGAACAACATCGGCAAGCTTCGCTGTTTCGGTAAGGAATATATCCTGCACTATGAGCAGCTCCAGACCCTTCAGTGTCCTTTCCACCTTTGATACATCCTGAAATGTTACAAGCGGATTTTCGCCCATTATATAAAGGGCCTTTATATTGCCTGATTCATAGAACATCTGATAGACATCCTTCCCGTCTGAGAGCGGTCTGACGCCCACCATCCACATGCCGAGGGTGTTTGAAAACTCGGCAGGTATCTGGATCGTGTCAGGGCCGTCACCCATAAGCAGGGCAAGGTTCGCAGCAGCAAGGAGCGTATTCATGCTCTTTGTATTCTCAGACGCATTCGATGTCAGGGCTATAAGGCGTTTATTAGAAGAGGCATACGACTTCGCAAGACTTATAACCTCATCCTCGGGTATGCCTGCAATCTTGGATACTGCTGATGTAGTAAACTCTTTCAGCATGCCGGCAAGGGCATCAAAATTAGGTATGGCAGAAGCCTTGCCTTTGTCGTACAGTCCTTCGTCTATAATGACCTTCATTATGCCGTTTAAAAGCGCAGTGCCCGAGCCGGGTTTTATCCTCAGCCACTTTGTGCTGTTTCTCGCAAGCTTTGTCTCCTTTGTGTCCGCAACTACAAGATTTGCGCCGTCATTTCTTGCCTTGATGAAATTCAGTCCCCATACAGGGAGGGTTGATGTGATGTCTGATTCCACCACAAGCATAAAATCAGCATCAAGAGGCGACTTCCACTTTATAGGCATTGCGTCTGCGCCGAATGCCTTTTGCAGTGCCTTTTGCGCCTTTGCATAGCCGAATCTTGCTGCAGAATCTATATTGTCTGTTCCAATAACATCCCTCATAAACTTCTGGAGCATATAGTTGTCTTCCATCGTGCACCTCTGCGAACCTATGGCGCCGATAGCCGATGTCCCGTGCTGCTCCTTTACGGATTCGAGCCTCTTGGCAACATACTCAAGCGCCTCTTCCCACGACACGGGCACCAGCATTCCATTTTTATCATTGGCCTTCTTAATCATAGGAGTCGTAAGCCTGTTTTCCGAATATATATAATCAAAGCCAAATCTGCCCTTGCTGCAGAGGTTTCCTTCATTTATCCCTATGTCCTCTTTTCCCCTTGCCCTGACTATCCTTCCTTCCCTGATGCTTACATTAGTCGTGCACCCGCAGCCGCAATAAGGACAGATGGTCTCGTACTCGTCCATATACCAGACCCTTGAGCGGAATCTGTATGGCTTTGCGCCGAGGGCGCCGACAGGACAGGCATCTATACACTGCCCGCAGAATTCGCAGTTAAGCGTCTCTTCAAATGCAGGGCTCACCTTAGTTTTAAAGCCCCTTCCTATGAGATTTATTGCGCCAACACCTTGATGCTCGCCGCAAACCCTCACGCATTTGCCGCACAAAATGCACCTGTTCGGATTTCTTTCGACGATGGGCGCATCAATCCTCTCCGGGTCGTGCTTTCTTTCAGCAAAAAACCTGCTCTGGGACGGCCCGTATTTAAAGGCAAGGTCCTGAAGGTCACACTCGCCTGCCTTGTCGCATACAGGACAGTCAAGGGGATGATGGACAAGGAGGAGCTCAAGGACAAGCCTTCTTGCCTTTGTCAGTTTCGGCGTCTCTGTCTGGACAGCCATTCCTTCTGCCACAGGCGTTGAACATGCGGCAAAGAGTCTCGGCTGGCCTTCAACCTCCACAATGCAAAGCCTGCACCCGCCGTAAGGCTTGAGTCTCTTGTCATAACACATATTAGGTATGTAAATGCCGTTCTTCTGTGCTGCCTGAAGAATAGTGGTTCCGGGTTCAACTTTTATATTTTTTCCGTTTATGGTAAGTTCTATTATTATCTCTTTTGGCATCTCTTATTCCTCCTTCCCTGCAAGCGCTGCAATATGCATTTCTTTTAAAATTTCCTGTGCAGGCATATCCGCTTTGAGCACTTCCATGTAACTCCTCGGCCCTATCTTTACCGAGTCGAATTTACATGCCTCATAGCATGAACGACATTGTATGCATAGAGACTGATCGATGCGGTGAGGCACCTTCTTTTCACCTGAGATTGCATTCTGCGGGCAGACCCTCTTACATGCGCCGCAGGCCTTGCATTTCTCCTCATCTATATAGAATGTGCATAGGTCTTTGCATACACCTGTCTTGCACCACTTTTCATTTATGTGGGATTCATACTCATCCCTGAAATACTTTATTGTGGTCAGAACAGGATTCGGAGCTGTCTGCCCCAATCCGCAGAGGGATGTAGCTATTATATCCCTCGACATATCTCCAAGAAGCTCTATATCTCCCTCTTTTCCCCTGCCCTCTGTTATATTCGTCAACATATCCAGCATAACCGTCGTTCCGATCCTGCACGGCGGGCATTTGCCGCATGACTCTTCAGCAGTAAATTCGAGGAAGAACTTTGCAACACTGACCATGCAGTTGAGATCGTTCATAACGACCATACCGCCTGAACCAACAATAGCGCCTGTCCGGACAATATCTTCGTATGTCACAGGAGTATCGAGGAGATGCTCAGGGATGCATCCGCCTGACGGGCCTCCGAGCTGGACCGCCTTGAATTTCCTGCCCTTTGGCACACCGCCTCCGATGTCATAGATTATCTTCCTCAGAGGAATACCCATAGGCACTTCTATAAGACCAATGTTATTAATTGCACCGCTTAATGCAAAGACCTTTGTTCCTGTGGATTTCTCCGTACCGAGGCTCCTGTACCAGTCCGAGCCGTTTAATATTATCTGCGGGATGTTTGCATATGTCTCTACATTGTTAAGCACAGATGGCTTATCCCATAGCCCCTTCTGTGCAGGGAAGGGCGGCCTCGGTCTCGGCATTCCCCTTTTGCCCTCTATAGACCTCATCAAGGCTGTTTCCTCGCCGCATACAAACGCTCCTGCGCCCTGATATATCTCGATGTCGAGATTAAAGCCTGTGTCGAGGATATTTTCACCAAGAAGCCCGTTTTCCTTTGCCTGGTTTATGGCAAGCTGCAGTCTATGCACCGCGAGGGGATACTCTGCCCTGACATATATATATCCTTTATTTGCCCCTATCGCCTTTGCGCCTATTACCATGCCCTCAAGGACAACATGCGGGTCTGCCTCCATGATGCTTCTGTCCATAAATGCACCGGGGTCTCCTTCATCGCCGTTGCACAAGATATATTTCTGGTCTCCCTTGACCTTTGAGCAGAGCTCCCATTTCAAACCAGTAGGGAAGCCGGCGCCTCCCCTGCCTCTTAAACCTGATTTCTTCATCTCCTCTATTATCTGCTCAGAAGTCATCTCTGTTAGGGCCTTTGCTGCAGCCTGATAACCGTCCCTCGCGATGTACTCCTCTATCTTTTCAGGGTCTACCAGTCCTTTGTTCCTTAATGCCCTGAGAACCTGAAGGCTGAAAAATGGAATATCCTTCATTAAAGGTATTGTCTGCTTCCTTGCAGGCTCTTTGTACATGAGCCTCTCAACAGGCCTTCCTTTAATGAAGTGCTCCTCTACAATAACAGGGATGTCTTTAACAGTAACCTTTTCATAAAAGATATCTTCCGGATAAACAGTCATAACAGGTCCCTGTGCACAGAACCCGTTACAACCTGTAAGGACGACATTTATTTCGTTTTCGAGCTCCCTGTTTTTGAGTTCTTCGTCAAGGGCATTCTTTATCTTTAGACTGCCTCCGGCTATGCAACCGGTGCCTCCGCATAACATAACACTCGCACGATACCTTTCCATCTCTCCTCCTAATATGCTGTTTCGCTGCCTATAACAAGGGCATAATCTTCGACTGCCTTGCCATCCATTACATGCTCTTTAAAAATCTTCCTCATCTTCTCTTCATTGAGATAGACATATTTAACAGGAGCTTCGTTTATTATCTCGACAGTTGCCATAGGCTCCTTGCTGCAAAGCCCTGCGCATCCCGATGTCGTAACAATCACATCCTTTACATTGCTCTTGTTTATCTCATCAAGAATGGCCTCCATTACCTTTCTTGCGCCGGCAGCAATCCCGCATGTGCCCATGTGTACCGTTATCTTTGCCCTGTAGCCGCCCTCCCTTAATGTGAGGGATGCCTTATAATCTTCCTTTATCTTTTTTAAATCATCCACTGTTAACCTGGGCATATCTTCCTCCTAATTTTTTATTCGTATTCCTTCAACAAATCCAGTGTCTTGACCGGATTGATAGAACCGTGGACATCCTTATTCACAACAACAACAGGCGCAAGTCCGCATGCGCCGAGACATCTAACGGTTTCGAGGGAGAATTTTTTGTCTGTTGTTATGCCTCCTACATCCACCTTAAGTCCGTCGCTGAATTTTTTAACTATCTCTTCCGCACCCTTGACATAACAGGCTGTACCGAGACATACCCTTATATTATGCTTGCCTTTGGGCTTCATTGTGAAGAAGGAATAAAAAGAGACAACCCCATGAACCTCGCTGACAGGTATCTTCAGGCCTTTGGATATATGTCTCTGAACAACGGGCGGCAGGTAGCCGACAAGCTCCTGCGCCTCCTGAAGCACCGGTATCAGGCTTCCGGGCTTATGTTTATATCTATTTATGATTTCATCTAATTTTGCAGCCACATCTTCGGTATATACCTCGACCTGAGGCTCCGGCACAACGCCTTTCTTCTTCAATTCAACAGCGTTGTTCGTTACCTCAAGCAGATGGGTGGGCGAGAACGGTTTGGGGAGGTAATCTATTATCCTCAAGCTCAAAGCCTCTTTTATGCTTTCCTGCGACGGGTAGCCCGTTATGACAACTATATTTATGTCAGGATTCTTTGCCCTCACCTGTCTCATGAATTCTATGCCGTCCATCTCCGGCATCTTAATATCGGTAATTATAAGGTCGTACAGGCTCTTATCGAGCAAAGACAGGGCGTCTTTTGCAGATGTTGCTGTATCAACCCCGTATCCCTCAGGAGACAATATCCTCTCGCAGCTCCTCAGGACAATCTGTTCATCGTCAACCACAAGAATATTCCCCTTCATCCGTAATCCTCCTTATGCATTTATTGAATTTATCTTAACAAGCCATAAAAACCAGCCTTCAGAAAGATGGTCTTTTAACAGGGAACATATAGCATCATTGGCATGCCCATTAACCTCTTTCACAACTCCTGTCATCGGAGACTTTATGTCATAAATATTCCCGTCGCCTGAGAGCAGTCTTGCAAAAGGCTCTCCTGCAACAACAGCCTTTATATCCCTCAGCATGTCCACATAAAGAAGCTGGCCGCTGACAAGAAAGTGCCTCACATCAACGCCTATCTCCCACGCACCGTCTTTCATAGGCCGCGCCCATGTCCCATCTTTGTAATAAACAGTAAGGTTATCCATCGCCGATGCAGGGACGACATAATCCCTGAACTGGTCAATATATGCCTTTCTCAGTATCCAGCCCCTTTTATCAAAGACCTTTTTAGCAACATTCATCATAAAGTCAGGCGTAAAAGGCTTTTCAAGGTACTCAAAGGCGCCAAGCCTTATGGATTCCTTTGCATCCTCGAGGGAAGGATAGCCCGTAACAACAACAACATCCGCCTTTGGCTGTATCGTCTTTGTCTCCTGCACGACCTTAAGGCCGTACACATCGGGAAGCCTGATGTCGGTTATAACCAGATCAAACTCCTCCTTTGAGACCTTCTCAATTGCACCTTCTCCATCTTCCACAGTAAATACCGTGAATCCCTCTGCGCCCAGTATCCTCTTACAGCTAAGGCATATCACAGGGTCATCATCAACAACCAATATCCGCTGCTTCTCCATAATTTCCCCCTTCCTAAAGTTGTAATTAGATAGTGCAATATCGGTGCCAGAAGCAAAAGTTAGAACCAGCAATATTTTACACCTAAAGACATAAAAAAGTGTATATTTTTTTAATACAGCATTTGACACCAGCCTTTAATCGGGAAACAGCATGAAAACCTTGAAAATGAGCCATTAATCGCTGGAGACAATAAACTGTATAATTTTTCAAGACAGTATATACAGAGTTCCAGCAACAGAAAAAAATAGGGAATCGGATAAGATGGATGTAATAAAAAGGCTGTCGAGACATTTCGAAGTCTGACTAATCCCTGTCTTTTACTCCATCTCCGTCAAAGAGCATCCTTTCGATCTGCGGCTTGAGCTTTATTCTCACGATCACCCTGTTGTCTTTAATCCTGTAATCAACATCAAGGACATCTGAAACACCAAAAGCAAGCGGTTGATATAGCGGCCTAAGCTCATACCCGATGACATTGCCTTTATCATCAAGAGTCCTGCTTAATTGTGTGCGATAAAATGAGCTGTGCCAGCTTACAAACCTCTCTGCTTCCTCCAACGCCTCTTTAGCAGAAACTCCCCTCTTTATCTTGTAGTCGAATTCAGGTGCGTATGGCTCAAAGCTGTAGCGGTCTCCTTCAATATCGAGAATGGCTATGGTCTCTATGTCACTTAAATGCCTGCTGCCGTAAAGTATGAGAGTAAAAGAACCTTTAATATCCTCATCCTTTGCATCTTCTGTCTTCAGATAATTACCCGCAGCGCAGGAATTGAGGAAGGCAATGCATGAAACAGCCAATAAGATGTATGCAATCCTTTTCATATTAAAATAATACCATGATCCGTAGCTAAACATTCCACATGGATGTGAGGTATGCTGAAAAAGCCTTTACTCTCGGCGTTTCATAACAACATTTTCGCACCGTCATCTACTACATTGCTTTCTTATTTACTGAAGCATATGTAATCTCTGGATTGCACTGCCAACTACACTTAGTAAAGGCTTTTGAAGTATGCCTCACATCCATGAGTACGGATTATGGCAATTTATTCTGTTATAATTGAGCAACGATGCGATACATAAAGGCAATATTCAGAAGCTTTGTGGACTTCTTCAGGGACGGCGGGCTCATGCTCGCAGGCTCAATATCATACTTCACCATGATGGCAATTGTTCCCTTTTGCCTGCTCCTCGTGACAATCTTCGGCCATTTCCTCGGCGAACATGAAGAACTGCTCAAATTCTTTTCAGCAAAGCTCGTGGGTTTCTTTCCTAAGATTACACACGAGATAACCAACGAACTGAAAAAGATAATATCCTACAAAGGAATCGGGCAGTTTACAGTAATCCTCTATGCCGTATTGTCCTACCAGCTTTTTTCATCACTTGAAACAGCAATAAATGTGATATTCAAAACAAAGGTTAAGAGGCATTTTATAATCTCCCTTGTCCTCTCTCTATTCATAATCACCCTGATAATTGCCTTTATCCTTGCCTCCTTTGGCGCAACAGCTGCAATCTCGATGCTGAAGACACTTCAGGAATTTTTTCCGGATGTAAAGATTGGAAAGATAACAGGCTTTGTAATAAAATTTGTCGTGCCATTGATACTGGTATTCCTGACCGCAGCCACGCTCTACATCTTCCTTCCGAAAAAAAGGATAAGACTCAGCTGCGCATTATCAGGGGCGTTATTTACAGCAATCCTTCTTGAAGCAGCAAAGCACATATTCACCCTCTATGTGGTAAAGGTTGCGAAATTGGGAACCATATACGGACCCCTCTCGGCCTTTGTGATATTCCTCCTGTGGGTCTTCTATTCATCGTGCATATTCCTCATAGGCGCAGAGATTGTTCGTAATCTCGAGGATTCAAGGAAGGGATAATCCTCAATGCCGGTCGGTGCGACTCTTCGCAAGACTCGCTTCGAGCGGATTTTTTATTTCCAAAGCACTTGCTATATTTTCTGATTTCTGATATTCTGAAATTAGAAAACCATTTTAGGAGGTATAACATGCAGGCATCCAGAGTCTCAGTTGCAGAGATAAAATCAAGGGGGCAGTTGACAATCCCTAAAAAAATCCGTGAAAAGGGCCATATAGAAGAAGGGCAGGTTGTCTCCATAATCCCTGTTGGAGATTCTATTATCATAACACCGAAAAGGCTTGAACTCGACGAAGCAAGAAGGCAGATGAAAAAGCTGCTTAAGGCTTCCGGCCTTTCAGTTGAAGATCTGCTGTCAGGACTTAAAGAGGAAAGAGAAACTTTATATAAGGAAACTTATGGCAAAAAAAGAGGTTAGGATTTTTCTTGACTCAAATGTCATACTCTCCGGACTCATTTCCGAGACAGGCTCACCCCGCATCATCCTTGACATTATTACACTCAAGCTTCCCATGCTTCATGCCTTAACAGGCAGATATAACATTATAGAAATCGAGAGAAACCTGAAAAAGAAAATGCCCGCGGCCATTCCCGTGTATAAAGAGTATCTCCCCAAGCTCAATCTCGAAATTATTCCTATGCCCTCCGCTACAATGATAAAAAATCTCTCAGGGCATACTTCTGATAAGGATGTTCCTGTCCTTGCTTCCGCACTTGCAGGAAAAGCAGATTTCCTTGTCACCGGTGATAAAAAAGACTTTGCAAAACTCCGCATGAAAAGCGGTTATCCGTTCAAAATCGTAAGTCCCTCAGAATTTCTTGAAGTAATCCTGCCTGAAATATTTAAAACGATAGAGGCCGATTAATTCATGACTTTTATCGCAGTCGAACCAGATAGAATCAGGGTACATCAGACTGAAACAACCGAATAAGCCAAAACCTTAAACTCCAGAATTCCTCTATCGCGTAGGCTCTTAGTTCTAAGCTCTGGAGGTCGGAAGCGCTGAAGTCTGGAAATTGGAGACTTCCGTGGAGCTTCTACCGTTCTCTTTAACTTCTGTGCTTCCGCTATTTCTTGCTTCTGCCCCTACGCTCTTATCATTTTCTGTTTCTTGCTCCCGGCTTCCGTGCTTCCGAACTTCTGGACTTCCGGACTATTTGGATGTTGGCGAATTTTGGGGCGGATGTGTTTATAACTATGTTATAATTTATTTTAGCAACAGGCTTCAAGGGAGGATATATGCCGACAGCCTTAAAGAACGAAGGCGAACACATAAAAGTTAAACAATATCTAACAGATAAAAAGGGTCATAAAGTGGCTGCTGTTATTGCTATGGATGAACTCGACAGATTAGAAATTCTTCTGGAGACCATTCCACTTACTGAAAAATGGCTTTATAAAAATAAAACTGCGCTCAAAAGTGTCCACAAAGGATTAAAAGAAGCCGCTCATGGCAAGATTTCAAAACTAAATCTGAATGAGCTATAGGAACCAGCCTTGTTCGATATATTAATCACCGATGAGGCAAGGGAGCAATTAAACAGACTCAAAGTCAATAAGGGACTTTCAAAAAGATACAAGGCAGTTAAGAAAACCTTACATCTCCTGTCTCAAAACCCGAGGCATCCCGGATTACAGACACATGAATTCACTTCGTTAAAAGGTCCAAAGGGTGAAAAAGTATTTGAGGCATATGCAGAGCAGTCCACCCATGCCGCGTATAGAATATTTTGGTATTACGGCCCCGGAAACAAAGAGATAACTATTATAGCCATTACACCCCATCCTTAAAATGTCCCGAATCTCCCCTCCCCCTTAAACTCCAGAATGCCTTTGTCTCGGAGGATTTGAAGCTGCTGGCGGATTTTGGGGCGGAGGGTTATTTCGGCATGAAGTATTAATATTAAAAATTGCAGTCTTGATTTTTGGTATAATTAAAATACGATGAAAAGAGAAAATCTGGTCAGTACGATAAAAAAGGTACTTCAAAGCGCAGGGATAAAAAAGGCTTATCTC
>JAJYXI010000021.1 GCA_021791055.1 Nitrospirota bacterium
AAATATACCTTAATGGCGCTTGCAACAAATAGTATCGGAGAGTCACAGCCATTCGACAGCTTATGGAATCCTTCAGGTTATCTCTGGAATAAGATAGAAAAGACAGAAGTAGTTGTTAAATAGGGGGGATGCGATGAAAAAGTTTATACTTTTGACAATAATAATATTTGTTGTAGTTGTTGGATTTTCCTATGGAGGTTCTCAGGATAAGGTAACTTCTATCAATCTTCCTACAATTCGCACTGAACTTAAACCAGGAGATGGCAGAGAAAAGGTAGAGGGTTTCTGCAATATCTGCCATAGTGTTGATTATATAACCATGCAGCCGAAGCTCTCTAAGGCCCAATGGACAGCAACTGTTAACAAGATGATAAAGGTCTTTGGTGCACCCATATCTGAGACTGATGCAAAGGTGATAATAAACTACCTTGCCACAAACTACGGCACGGGAAATTAAAAAGGAGGAGTGGAAATGAAAAAGGTTTCAGCGATAACTGTCTTGGCAATGGCTGTGAGTCTATTTGCTGCTTCAGGTTTTGCAAGGGAAACCGCAAATGGGAAGTCAGGAGAGGCTCTGTTTAAGGAACATTGCTCCATGTGCCATCCTGACGGCGGTAACATCATTAACCCTAAGAAGACCCTGCACAAAAAAGATCGTGATGCAAATAATATCAAAAAGGCAGAGGATATAGTAAAGAAAATGAGGAACCCCGGACCGGGCATGACAAAATTTGATAAGAAGACCGTCACGGATAAGGATGCAAAAGAAATAGCAGGATATATCCTCAAGACCTTCAAATAACCGGCAGGAGATATAGGGCATAAAAATGCTGTTGTGCTCAAGGAAGTAATTGAAGTGGGTACCCCAAAAGGTCTGCGACTTTTTGGGGGTTCCGGTAAAGATATAAATAAGCAAGAGGTGTAAAGGAGGACGTATGATTTCGAAGATTCTTGTGCCCACAGACGGTTCAGAGACAGCAAAAAAAGCTACAGAATATGCAGTAGGGCTTGCAAAACAGATAGGTGCTTCTCTGACATTGCTTGCGGTAATTGATAAAAGCCCTTTCATAGACCAGTCGGTTCCTTCTGTGGCAACCCCAACTCATTTGATGGAGCCCCTCGAAGATTATCTGAGGCAGGCTGCTGAGGCCTACCTTGAGGATGCTGAGAGATTATGCAAGAAGAAGGGCGTTCGGTCAAAAAAGGTTATCAGGGCAGGCCATCCGATTGAGGAGATTATAGAGGAGGCTGAAAAATCAAAAGCTGACCTGATAGTCATGGGGTCCCACGGCAAAAGCGCTGTAAAGGCGGCGGTCCTCGGCAGCGTTACCTACGGAGTCATTCATAAGGAGACGAAGGCTCCTGTGCTCATCGTGCGGAGAGGCTGATAGCGGGCATCTCGTCTTCAAGTATCCCTTCGAGAGAGGAGGTCGAAGCTTCATATTCTCAAGAGGCGATATGCGAAAGGAGAGATAACCAAAGAAGAGTTTGAAAACATGAAGAGGGATCCTACAAAAAATAGATGAAGAAAAAAACAATAAAACGGCGAACCGGTTTTGCAATGCCTATTGCAAAGAAGATAGGAGGTCTTTTATGGATTTAAAAGTTCGCAATACATCCGAATACGAAAAGTTTTCCATTGATGATACCCTTAAAGCCCTGGGAACATCAATGGATGGGCTCATTGAATCCGGGGTCGAAAACAGGCTTAAGACATTCGGATATAACGAGATAGTGGAGAAAAAGAAAAACCCTTTCCTCGAATTCCTCTTGCGCTACTGGGGCCCGATGCCGTGGCTGCTGGAGCTGGCAATGGTGCTTTCCTTTATATTGAGGCATAACCCTGAAGGGATAATAATCTTTGTGCTTCTCACCGTAAATGCAGTCATTGGCCACATGCACTCACGGGGTTCTCAAAGGGCAGTGGAGCTTTTAAAGAAAAAGTTAGCCATTCAGGCAAAGGTGTTGCGGGATGGGAAATGGATAATGAAAGAGTCAAGGGAAGTTGTACCCGGAGATGTCCTCACCGTTAAACTCGGAGACATAGTACCAGCAGATGCCAGGATTATAAGCGGTGAGCTTTCTGTTGATCAGTCTGCCCTGACAGGAGAATCCCTGCCTGTTGAGACCCATCAGTCAGACATCGTCTATTCAGGCTCAGTGGTAAAGAGGGGAGAGTCCAGATGCTTGGTGGTTAATACAGGAGCAAATACATATTTCGGTAAAACCGCTGAACTGGTCAAAATAGCAAAGCCAAAGTCCCATCAGCAGGAAGTAATGATGTCCATAATCAAATACATGATGTATCTTGGCATAGCGGCATTGATTCTGGTTCTGGTATACGGTTTAGTGATGCATATTCATGAGCATCTTGTAACTGTGCTCACCCGCGCTGTCATCTTTCTTATGGGAGCGGTGCCTGTGGCCCTTCCTGCAGTTCTCACAATAGTTCAAGCAGTGGGTGCAATGGAGCTTGCAAAAAAGGGGGCTCTGGTAACGAGGCTTGACCCAATAGAAGACGCTGCCTCCATAGATGTGCTTTGTCTTGATAAAACAGGCACCATTACCCAGAACAGATTGTCTGTCACAGACATCATGCCATTGTCAGAATATAAATCGGCGATAAGATTATCAGGCTTGAAGACATTAAAGGCCTAAGCGAGGATGAACAGATAAAGATTGTTGGTGAAATTGACGGACTTGCAGAGATATATCCGGAGGACAAATACAGGGTCGTGAAACTCCTTCAGTCAAAGGGGCACATGGTTGGCATGACAGGAGATGGGGTAAATGATGCCCCGGCCCTGAAACAGGCAGAGATGGGGATAGCAGTTTACAATGCAGCGGATGTGGCAAAGGCATCTGCGAGCGTGGTTTTAACGGAATCAGGCATAGGTGTGATAATCGATGCAGTAAGGATAAGCAGGCAGACATACCAGAGGATGCTTTCGTGGGTAATAAACAAGGTTACAAAGGTTATACAATTCGTGGGCCTGTTGACCATTGGTTTTTTATGGCTCCATTATATTGTGCTTTCTCTCCTTGGCATGTCACTCCTTGTGTTTGCCAATGATTTCGTCACCATGTTGAGGTCGGATGTCAATAGTGGACACCAATTCACTCATGCCGCAATCCTCGTTTGATAGAACTTTTTCTCATAAGCAACTGGCGCTAAATACCCCAGCTTTGCCTGTTTCCTCTGCCGATTGTAAA
>JAJYXI010000008.1 GCA_021791055.1 Nitrospirota bacterium
TCCGCCACTAATCCCGAAAAAGTATTGCTACTCTTTCGGAACCCGTTCGACTTGCATGTGTTAAGCACGCCGCCAGCGTTCGTTCTGAGCCAGGATCAAACTCTCAATAGTTTTCCTTATACTCAAAAGCTTAAAACTTTGTTACAGTTTACCACGCACTTATTTAGCAATTTTCAAAGAACGAGTTAATAACTTACCCTAATCGCAAAACTTTTGTCAAGCATTGCAGAAAACTTTACCCCGTTAGAAAAGGCAGCACTTTCTAACGGGGTTTACTTAAAACCTTCTTATCTGCTATAAATACACGATAAAGTTTTGTGGGCGATTAGCTCAGTGGGAGAGCGCTTCCTTCACACGGAAGAGGTCGTAGGTTCAATCCCTACATCGCCTACCATATCCGCTATCAGGAGAATAAATGCATATTACAATAATTGGAACCGGTTATGTAGGTCTTGTTACAGGCGCATGCTTTTCTGAATTCGGCGTATTTGCAACCTGCGTTGATAAAGATGAAAATAAAATAGAATCATTAAAGCAAGGAATCATCCCATTCTACGAGCCGGGTCTTGAAGATCTTGTAAAAAGAAATTTCAAGCAAGGCAGGCTAAAATTTACCACAGATATTGGGGAGGCAGTCGAAGAATCTCTCGTTATTTTTATTGCTGTAGGTACTCCTCCGAGGGGCGATGGTTCTGCAGATTTAAGCTATGTTGATGGGGTTGCAAAAGAGATTGCAAGCCACATCAAGAATTACAAGGTCATTGTAACAAAAAGCACTGTCCCTGTCGGCACAGGCGAAAGGATAAGAAAAATAATCTCTAAACACCTCAAGGAAGAGGTCGATTTCGATATGGTCTCTAATCCTGAATTCCTTCGCGAGGGCGCTGCAATCGAAGATTTCATGCGGCCAAACAGGATTGTGATAGGCGCAAGGAGCCAGCAGGCAGTAGCGATAATGAAAGACCTTTACAAACCGCTCTACCTGATAGAAACGCCATTTGTAATAACAAACATCGAAACGGCTGAACTTATAAAATACGCCTCCAACTCTTTCCTTGCTACAAAAATCTCATTTATAAATGAAATGTCAAACCTCTGCGAAAAGGTCGGTGCAGATGTCAATATCGTTGCAAGAGGAATGGGGCTTGACGGAAGGATAGGCCCGAAGTTCCTGCATGCAGGGCCGGGATTCGGAGGCTCCTGTTTTCCAAAAGATACAAGGGCATTATTGAAAATTGCTACTGACCACAATGTTGGGTTTGGAATAGTTGACGCAGCTATAAAAGCAAACGAAAAACAGATAACATTGGTGACCGAAAAGATAAAAAACACATTAAATGATATCCAAGGGAAGACAGTCGCAATTTTAGGGCTTTCCTTCAAGCCAAATACAGACGATATAAGAGAAGCGCCTGCAATATCCATCATCCAGAGCTTATTGAATGCCGGCGCTAATATCAGGGCATACGATCCTGTTGCAATGGATAATACAAAGGCAATATTACCGGACATAACCTACTGCAATGATGCATACGATGCATGTGAAGGCGCAGATGCTGTCGTGATTGTCACGGAATGGAATCAGTTCAGAAATCTTGAAACAGAAAGAGTGATGAAACTCTTAAAACAACCTTACTTCTTTGACCTCAGAAATATATACGACCCGCAGAAGATGCAGACGCTGGGATTCAAATACTATTCTGTAGGCCGCTGAGCCTTGCGGCCCCTCTTCATAGTCTTGTGGATTATATCTAAAGCAATCTCCTTAAAACACGAGGAGTCGCGGATATTGTCGTATGTCCGTGATGTCCTTATATAGTCCCAATTATTGTATCCCTTCTCTATTGCCATTTTAAGCCATCTGCAGGCCTCGTCGGAATCTTTCTTTGCGGAATAAAGTTCGGCCATACTGTTTAATGCATAGATATTATCAGGATTGATTTGTATTGCCGTTCTTATATCTTTTTCAGCCTCCGAATACCTTCCCATTAAAAGATAGGTGAATCCCCTGTTGTTGTAAGCCATGCCGTTTTGCGGATTCAGTTCGATTGCCCTATCGAAATCGGCAATGGAAAAGTCATAGTATCCTATCTCCTGATAGGCATTCCCCCTGTTGATATACCCTGCTTCAAATGCCGGATTAATCTCTATTGCTTTATTGAAATCAGCAATTGCGTAATCATAACGCCCCTTTTTAAGATGAGAGATTGCCCGATTATTATATGCCCGGTAATTCCGGGGATTTGACTCTATAGCTTTTGTGTATCGCTCGATAGCAAGTTCATATTTCCATATCTTTGCCATTACCCCGCCTCACCTCCCCTTGTAAAGGGGAGGATTTATCTATAATCCCCTCCTTACCAAGGAGGGGTTGGGGAGGTTTATTACATCTCCATTACCCCACCTAACCTCCCCTTGTAAAGGGGAGGAACTTTATTATATCCCCCTCCTTACCAAGGTCTTCTCTTTTTATCCCCTCCTTACCAAGGAGGGGTTAGGGGAGGTTATTTTCAATATGTTCAACAATCTTATTTAATACACCGTTTATATTTTCATAAATCTCTCTGTTTGTAAAACGCAAAAAAGTTATCCCAAAAGATTCCACAATTGCTTGCCTTTCCTTATCTCGTATTTTTGATCCTTCTACGAAGTGCGAGTCTCCATCAACTTCAATAGCCAACTTTAATTTCGGACAATAAAAATCTATCACAAATTTTTCTACGCTGTATTGTCGTCTGAATTTATATCCCTTTAATCCATTATTTTTCAATTTTGACCACAGTATTACCTCAACCTGTGGCATATTACTTCTAAGCATCCGACGCTTAATTTTCTCGTCTGTCGTGTTAAATACCTTTGTCATTGCAACTACATTACCCCACCTAACCTCCCCTTGTAAAGGGGAGGATTTATCTATAATCCCCTCCTTACCAAGGAGGGGATAGGGAGGTTTATTACATCTCCATTACCCCACCTAACCTCCCCTTGTAAAGGGGAGGAAGATAGGTGGAGACTCCCTTGCAAAGGGGAGGAACTTTATAATATCCCCTCCTTGCCAGGACCTTCTTTTTTAACCCCTCCTCTTCTAACGAAGTTTATCAAGCTAAAAGTTACAATCTGTTAAAGTTGTGGTGTTCTTCCAGCCTTTAGTCCCTTTATCTAACCTCTTTTGTTCTGCGAGCCTTTATGCCCAACTTACCTT
>JAJYXI010000084.1 GCA_021791055.1 Nitrospirota bacterium
GGACATAGATAGAGACCTGGTCACGTAAATAATGGGTCTTCGGAAAAGCAAACTCGAAATTCAGGACTAAAACTTCAATAAAGGACAGGATAATTTAAAAACTGACTTTTTCTACAGACTCGTTAGATGATTATGGGAGGCAAAACTATGAAACACATGATATTTCTCATTTGCTTCATTGCACTTTTTCTTTCCACGGCACAAGCCCAGCATAAAGACTTCATAAGCAAACAGCACCGCATATCAGCTTCGATACCCGACGGTTGGGATCAGATTCAAGGCATTCGTGATAATACTGTTTTGAAGCTCGCACGTTCAGGTAAAGCTGGGCAAAAAGCTCGAATTGCTGTCGTTCTTGATAATATTCCAAATGGTCGAATAGAACCAGGCTTCGACATATGGAATATGTCAGACGATGATATTCGCAAGGCTATCGAGAGCGGAGCTATGCGTGGAGAAACAGTAACTATGATAGATGTTGGTAGAGCAAGCATTGATGGTATTCATGTTGTCTGGAATAAAAATCGACGCTCAATTCCCGACTCAACATTGTGGGAGTTCGTTTATGAAGGTATTCGAGGTTCACAGTATCTTACAATCAGGCTTACCTCAGTTGGTAACAAAGATTGGTTTGACTTAAATCAATCTATTTTCGCAGAGTTCATTAAAAGCTTGCGCTTAAATATGAGGTAATTGCTATTATGGCGGCGCGAGCTATGATTTCAGGGGCAGGCTTGAAAATATGAATATTGGTTTAGACAGTGCCTATTTATTCTATCCGATGAGTTTGACAATCGCAGCGATAACGGCAGCCTGAGCAACGAGCATCTTATCCCGTCCCAATTGCGGCAATTCTTTGTTTCATGATAGGATTAGACAAATAGATGTTACGGAGGTGTCTGTATGGCAGAGGCTACTGTAAAAGAGAGAGTCTTAAAGGCTATCGAAGAGCTTCCTCAAGATATTACTTTTGAGGATACTCTTGAAAAACTGTATTTTCTCTATAAGGTCGAAAAGGGGATTCAACAGGCCGATTCAGGACAAAAAATTTCGCACGACGAAGCAAAAGACCGAATGAAAAAATGGCTGTCGTAAGCTGGACTATTCAGGCGCTTGATGACCTTGACGCTATCTGTGAATTTATTGCCCGAGATGCCCCGCGATACGCCCAGCTATTCGCGATGCAGGCATTTGAATCTGTAGATAGACTTGAAATGTTCCCTCATTCAGGCCGTGTTGTCCCTGAGATTAACAAGCAAGAAATAAGAGAAGTGATTCTTGGAAATTACAGAATAGTCTATCGTCTTAGAGAAGACGAAGTTGAGATTTTAACTGTTCACCACGGCGCACAATTGCTTACTGCCGATAAACTTAAAATATAGCGCAGCAGGAATATGATTGCTGAATCTTTGATTATTCCACAACACATTTTTAATGAGATGCTTGCCCACTGCAAAGCAGGCTATCCCAATGAGGCATGCGGTATTCTTGCGGGCAGGAATGGTGAGGTCTCAAAGATTTATAGGATGGCCAATATCGAAAACTCACCCGTAACCTATATGCTGGATTCGAGGGAACAGTTTAAGGTAATGAAGGACATGAGGGAGAATAATCTCTCGATGGTCGCAATCTTTCATTCCCACCCATCTTCGGCAGCATATCCGTCTGCAAAGGATGTAAGCCTCGCCTTTTATGAAGAGTGTGTTTATATAATTGTAAGCCTAATGGAAAAAGAGCCGGTTGTAAAGGGGTTTTTGATAAGGGAAGGAAATATAGAAGAAATTAAAATTATTCTGAAATAGCCTGCTCCAAAAACTAAAATCGCCTATTTAATTTTTCCCCCCATTTAGAGTAAAATATCTTTTCAACTAAAAGAGTTAGCATAAAATTTTTATAGAGAAAAATTTGTATAACTGAGGGAGGTGCTTATGGGATATGTAAGCGGTCTTAAATGCAGAGAGTGCGGCAGGGAATATCCTGTTGATCCTATATATGTCTGCGAGTTTTGCTTCGGCCCTTTAGAGGTTGTCTATGACTATAAAAAGATAAAGCGTGTATTGACGAGGAAGAATATCGAAAAAAGGCCCCAAAGCCTCTGGCGCTATAAGGAGCTTCTCCCTATAGATGGAGAGCCTCAGGTTGGCTTGAAATCAGGGTACACGCCCCTTGTAAAGGCTGACAACCTTGCGAGGGAGCTGGGAGTTAAGGAACTCTATGTAAAGGATGATACAGTAGCGCATCCAACATTGTCGTTTAAAGACAGGGTCGTTGCAGTTGCCCTTACAAAGGCAAAGGAGTTTGGATTCGACACTGTTGCGTGTGCATCCACAGGAAACCTTGCACATTCGGTTTCTGCACACGGTGCAAAGGCTGGATTTAACAGGTTTGTTTTTATACCGGCAACGCTGGAGCCGAGCAAGATTGTTGCATCCCTTGTGTATGAGCCGAATCTTGTAGCAGTTGACGGAAACTACGATGAGGTCAACAGGCTCTGCAGCGAGATAGCCAATAAATACAAATGGGCATTTGTAAATATAAATATCAGGCCGTTCTATGCAGAGGGATCAAAGACCCAGGGATTCGAAATTATAGAGCAGCTTGGATGGAAGGCTCCTGATAATGTTGTAGTTCCATGCGCCAGCGGTTCCCTTTTGACAAAGGTGTGGAAGGCATTTAAGGAGTTCAAGGAGATAGGAATATTAAAAGAGCTCGATACAAAGGTCTTTGCTGCACAGGCAACAGGATGCTCTCCCATATCTACTGCCATAAAGCAGGGAGTGGATGTCATAAGGCCTGTTAAGCCGAATACTATTGCAAAATCCCTTGCAATAGGCAATCCTGCTGACGGCTTTTATGCAGCACAGGTTGTCAAAGAAACCGGAGGATACGGAGAGGATGTTTCGGATGATGAGATTATCGATGGAATAAAGCTGCTTGCAAAGACCGAGGGGATTTTTGCAGAGACTGCAGGCGGTGTTACCGTTGCAACAACCAGGAAATTGATTGAGCAGGGCAAAATTGGAAGAAATGAAACCACCGTGGTATGCATTACAGGAAACGGTCTCAAGACGCAGGAAGCGCTCACAGGACATACGGGAGAGGTTCATCATATAAAGCCGAATCTTGAGGCATTTGAAGATGTATTAAAGAAAATCGGGAGGTGATAAAATGGCAGTAAAGGTTAGGATTCCAACACCCCTTCAGAGGCTGACTCAGGGGAAAGAAGAGGTTGAGAGCAAGGCAGGAACAGTAATTGAACTGATTAATGACCTTGAGACAAGATATCCCGGAATTGCAGAGAGGATATCAGAAGGGGGCAAGGTCAGAAGGTTTGTTAATGTTTATGTAAATGAAGAGGACATAAGATTTTTGCAGGCAGAGCAGACACCGGTCAAGGATGGAGACGAGGTCTCGATCGTGCCGGCAATAGCTGGAGGCAGTAATTAAGTGAATGAGTAAATGAGTGTATGAGTGAATGAGTTCAGTAAAATATTCCCCGTTTTCAAATGGTGTTACTCATTAGCTCATTAACCCATCAACTCATAAACTATGTAGGAGGGAGTTATGAAAAGGCGGGTAAAATTGACTTTTCCCCAACATCTTATTAAAGAGCCTATTATATTTACGATGGCTAAGAAATACGATGTTATGCCTAATATCAGGAGGGCAAGGGTAACGGACACAGTAGGAGAGATGGTTCTTGAGCTCGAAGGGACAGAAGAAAACATCGAGAACGGAATAAGGTCCATTGTGGAACAAGGGGTAGAAGTTGAACTTATAGAAGGAGACGTCATAGAGTAAATGAGTAAAAGGGTAGATGAGTAAATGGGTAAATGATTTACTAACTTAATGGAGAACTTATGGAGATTGGAGAGTGTAATAGTTCAAGGGTCTTGTGGAAAGGGATAATCGAAGAGTATAGAGAATTTTTTCCTGTCACAGACAGGACACCTGTTGTAAGTCTTTTGGAAGGAAATACTCCGCTTGTAAAGGCTGTTAATCTGCCCAAAAAGCTCAACATTGATCTTGATATTTATCTGAAGTTTGACGGTGCAAATCCGACAGGCTCTTTCAAGGACAGGGGCATGACTCTTGCCTTATCAAAGGCCGTGGAATCAGGCTCCAAAGCAGTAATCTGCGCATCCACAGGCAACACATCGGCATCTGCCGCGGCGTACGCATCGAGGGCAGGAATAAAGGCCATTGTCGTAATTCCCGAAGGCAAGATTGCATTGGGAAAGCTTGCTCAGGCATTGGTTCACGGCGCCCATGTATTGCAGATAGAGGGAAATTTTGATGAGGCATTAAGAATTGTGAAAGAGGTGGTGGAGAAATATCCCATTACCCTTGTTAATTCCATAAACCCCTTCAGGATAGAGGGGCAGAAATCAGCAGCCTTTGAGGTCTGCGACCAGCTTGGTTTTGCGCCAAGGTATCATGCATTGCCTGTTGGGAATGCAGGAAATATTACAGCCTACTGGAAAGGGTATAAAGAATATTATAATGCAGGTGTCATTCAAAGATTGCCCAAAATGCTCGGCTTTCAGGCAGCAGGCGCAGCGCCTATAGTCCTCGGCCATCCCGTGGAAAAACCCGAGACCATAGCCACTGCCATCAGGATCGGAAACCCTGCAAGCTGGAAGACTGCGGTTGCAGCAAGGGACGAATCCGGCGGATGTATAGATGCTGTGACGGACGACGAGATATTATCTGCATATAAACTTATTGCATCCGTAGAGGGAATATTCTGCGAGCCTGCATCAGCAGCATCTGTGGCAGGTGTTATAAAATTATATAAAGAAGGATATTTTGAGAAAACAAAAACAGATGATAAATCGGTCGTGTGCACATTGACAGGTCATGGCCTGAAAGACCCTGATACAGTTTTTAAAGTTACTGATAAGACGATAAAGGTCAAGGCAGAATTCAACGAAGTCAGAAAGGTAATAGAGAGAATATTATGAGGACAGTTAACGGTCGACAGTCAGCAGTCAGGAGTTTGCAATGAAATATATAGTTTTAATCGGGGATGGGATGGCAGACAGGCCAATTGATGAGCTTAGAGGATTGACCCCTCTGAAGAAGGCGTCTACACCGAATATGGACAAACTTGCTCAGAAGGGAATACTTGGAAAGGTGAGGACAATCCCTGAAGGCATGCATCCCGGCTCTGATGTGGCAAATCTCAGCATTCTTGGTTATGACCCTGCAAAGTATTATACGGGAAGGGCTCCCCTTGAGGCTGCAAGCATCGGCGTGAAGCTTGACGAAAACGATGTTGCTTACAGATGCAATCTTGTGACACTTAAGTTTGACAAGAATAAGACCCATGCTGTGATGGATGATTACAGCAGCGGACATATAACAACGGAAGAGGCAAGGGAGCTTATTAAAGCTGTTAAATCAGGACTGGAAGATGGTGATATAGTATTTTATCCGGGCGTCAGTTACAGACATCTGATGGTCTGGAAAAACGGCAGCTTAGATATCGAGTGCGCACCTCCCCATGACATCCTCGAAAGGGAGATTACAGACTATCTTCCTGTCGGGGAAAGGGATAGTGTTTTGAGAGAGTTAATGAGAAAATCTGTGGACATACTCGACGGACATCCTGTAAACAAAGAGAGATTGAAAAACGGGAAGAAGCCTGCAAACAGCATATGGCTCTGGGGTCATGGAAAGAAGCCTCAGATGCCTACCTACAAGGAGAAATATGGCGTTAAAGGCGCGCTTATATCCGCTGTCGACCTCACCAAAGGTCTCGGCATATATGCAGGCTTTGAGATACTGAAAGTGCCCGGTGTGACAGGCTGGCTCGACACAAATTACAGCGGCAAGGCCGAATATGCGCTGAATGCCCTTAAGGATACGGATTTTATCTATATTCATGTTGAATCTCCTGATGAGGCAGGACATTCGGGTAATTATAGGGACAAGATAAAGGCGATAGAGGATTTTGACTGTCTTGTGGTAGGCCCTGTAATGAAGGGACTTAAGGAAAGGTTCAAGAACTACCGTGTCCTTCTTATGCCTGACCATGCTACGCCTATTAAGGTTAGGACACATACGGATGAGCCCGTGCCTTTTGTTATATACGACAGCCGTAATGAGAAGAAAAATAAAGGTGTGACTTATGATGAGTCTATTACGGAGAGAAACGATATCATGGTCGTTAATGAAGGATACAGGCTTATGGATTACTTTATCAAGGAGGCCTTGGTTTAATGCTTATCGTTCAGAAATACGGCGGCACATCCGTTGCGAATGCGGAGAGAATAAAGGCTGTTGCAGAGCGTGTTTCGCAGACTGTCATGCAGGACAATAGAGTTGTTGTTGTCGTATCTGCAATGGCAGGAGAGACGGATAAATTAATCAGTCTTGCGCATCAAATCTCGCCCAACCCAACAGAAAGGGAGATGGATCTGCTCCTGTCATCTGGAGAGAGGGTTACCAGCGCCCTGACAGCAATGGCCATTGAAGGGCTTGGTCATAAGGCAATGGCCCTCACAGGAAGACAGATGGGCATAGTTACGGATGCGGTTCATACAAAGGCAAAGATAGAAAAGGTAACAGGAGAAAGGGCTAAGAAGGCTTTAAATGAAGGCTATGTGATTGTCGTTGCCGGTTTTCAGGGTATAACAGAAGGCGAGGATGTCACAACCCTCGGAAGGGGAGGCTCTGACCTTTCTGCGGTGGCTATAGCACACGCATTAAATGCCGATCTGTGCGAGATTTATACGGATGTTGACGGCGTTTATACTACAGACCCCAGTATTGTTCCTGAGGCAAGAAAGCTCGATAAGATTTCCTATGAGGAAATGCTTGAGCTGGCAAGCCTTGGTGCAAAGGTGCTTCAGACAAGGTCTGTTGAATTCGCCATGAAATACGAAGTGCCTGTGGTTGTGAGGTCAAGTTTTAATGATAATCCCGGCACACTCGTTACCAAGGAGGATGAGGATATGGAAAAGGTTGTAGTATCGGGAGTTGCATATGATAAAAATCAGGCAAAGATTACTGTAATGGGAGTGCCTGACAAGCCTGGAATTGCTGCAAGGCTCTTTAAGGGCATTGCCGATGCAAATATAGTTGTTGATATGATTGTCCAGAATATAAGCAGTGCCAAAGAACCGGATAAGCAGGCTACGGATATATCATTCACAGTTCCAAAGACAGACAGTAAGAAGGCATTGAAGCTCACAGAAGGTATAGCGAAGGAATTAGAGGCAAAGGGAGTTGACCTGAGAGAGGACATTGCAAAGATATCTGTTGTGGGTGTCGGTATGAGGACCCACTCAGGAGTCGCAGCCCAGATGTTTGATACGCTCGCAAAACATGGAATAAATATTATGGCAATCAGCACATCGGAGATAAAGGTTTCATGCCTGATAGAGGCAAAATATACAGAGCTTGCGGTTAGGGTGCTGCATGATGCATTTGGACTGGCAAAGGCAGCATAAGATAATAAATGAGACAGATCGAAATATACGATACAACTTTGAGGGACGGCTCACAGGCAGAGGATATTGCCTTCTCTGTCGAGGATAAGCTGCGTATTACAGAAAAGCTTGGTGAGCTTGGTGTGCATTATATCGAAGGCGGATGGCCAGGCTCAAATCCCAAGGATGCAGAGTATTTCAAAAAGGTCAGAAAGCTTCCCATTTCGAAGTCTGTGGTTGTTGCCTTTGGAAGCACATGCAGACCGAGACACAAAGCTGAAGATGACCATAATATAAAAACCCTAATCGATTCTAAGGCAGAGGTTATTACCATCTTCGGCAAGACATGGGACTTCCATGTAAAAGAGGCGCTGAAGATTTCCCTTGAGGAAAACCTTGAGCTTATTTATAACTCTATTTCCCATCTTAAGAAGCATGTCGGAAAGGTATTCTTTGATGCAGAGCATTTCTTTGACGGCTATAAAGACAATCCTGAATTTGCCATGAAATGCCTGCTCGCTGCTCAGGGTGCAGGTGCAGACTGCATAATCCCCTGCGATACAAACGGCGGGACACTCCCGAATGACATAAAAAGGATAATGCAGGGTGTGGTCAAAAAAATAAAAAAGCCTCTGGGAATTCATGCGCATAACGATTCAGAATGCGCAGTGGCCAATTCGATTATTGCTGTTGAGCTTGGCGCTGTACAGGTGCAGGGGACAATAAACGGACTCGGCGAGAGATGCGGCAATGCAAATCTGTGTTCCATTATCCCGAATCTTCAGGTAAAGCTTGGGTATAAATGTTTGACGGATGAAAATTTGAGAAAATTAAGGGATGTGTCGAGGTTTGTAAATGAGATATCGAATCTCAGGCACTTTAAGAGACAGCCCTTTGTGGGTGACAGCGCCTTTGCCCATAAAGGCGGTATTCATGTAAGCGCTGTAAGAAAGAGGCCGGAGACATATGAGCATATAAGGCCTGAGCTTGTGGGCAATTCACACAGGGTTTTGATATCGGATATGGCCGGAAAGAGTAATATCCTCAGAAAGGCAGAGGAGTTCAAAATCCATATAGAGCCAGACTCTCCAGAGGTTCAGGGCATCCTTGATAATTTAAAAGACCTCGAACATCAGGGATTCCAGTTTGAAGGTGCAGAGGCATCCTTTGAGCTTCTTCTGAAAAAGGTGCTCGGACTCCACAGGAGGTTTTTCGACCTCATCGGATTCAGGGTTATTGATGAAAAGAGAAAGGAAAAGGAAGCGCCCATCAGCGAAGCTACAATAATGGTGAAAGTAGGCAAGCATATAGAGCATACCGCTGCAACAGGAAAAGGCCCTGTAAATGCACTTGACAATGCACTGAGAAAGGCCCTTGAGAAGTTTTATCCCGAGCTAAAGAGCGTAAAACTCCATGACTATAAAGTCCGTGTCCTTACTGCAGGAAAAGGCACATCTGCAAAGGTGCGTGTCCTTGTGGAATCAGGAGACGATGAGAGCAAATGGGGTACTGTGGGCGTCTCAGAAAACATCATCGAGGCGTCATGGCAGGCGCTGGTTGACAGTATTGAGTATAAGCTCCTGAAAGAAAAGGAGTGAAGTGGAAGAAATTGGAATTGTAAAAGAGATTATCGGGCCGAAGGCCATTGTGACTGTTCAAAGACAGAGCGGATGCGAAAAATGCCCCGGCGGCTCTGTATGCAAGATGATGGGAAATGAGGCAGAGGTCGAGGCTGTTAATGAGGCAAGGGCAAAGGCAGGGGATAAGGTCAGGGTTGCCTTCAAACCATACACCTATCTCAAAGGCACAATCTTTATTTACGGTATACCATCCATAATGCTTATAATCGGTGCAATCTTGGGAAAGGAATATCTGAGCAGATTATTGCCGAATACGGATCCGGACATTGTATCTGCAATCGGGGGATTCGGTCTTTTTATACTTACTTTTCTTTTTATGAAGGTCTGGATGAAGCGGTATGAGGGCAAGCAGGAATATATGCCGGTGATTGAAGAAATTATAAAATAAGGGGGGTAAATATGGCACGGTTAGATGTGGAAAAAATCAGGAATATAGCTGTAATAGCCCACAGCGGCGCAGGTAAGACTTTGCTTACAGAAGCTATCCTTTTTAATGCAGGTGCTATCGACAGGATGGGGGATACAGAGGATGGGAATACTACCACCGATTATGAGCCTGAAGAGACTGCAAGAAAGATTAGCGTTACCTCTGCCATTGCCTATTGTGACTGGAAGGGACACAGGATAAATCTTATAGATACTCCCGGCTTTATCAATTTTATAGAAGACACAAGGGGATGCTTGAGGGTTGCGGACGGTGCAATAGTTATTGTCAGCGCTATTTCAGGTGTTAAGGCCGAGACAGAAAAGGTATGGAAATACGCATGTGAATTTGAGGTGCCGAGGATAGTCTTTATAAATAAGATGGATAAAGAAACAGCAAACTTTTACAGGGCTTTGGGTGAGCTTGAAAAATCATTTGAGTCAGAAGCGATACCCCTGCATATACCTGTTGGAGAAGGCGAGAATTTTAAGGGCATAGTTGACCTCATATCAATGAAGGCATATATTTCCGAAAACGGAAAGAGTGTCGAGACAGAGATACCGGCAGATATTAAGAATGCTGCCGATGAATACAGAAGAAAACTTGTAGAAAAGATTGCAGAGTCAGATGATGCCCTCCTGGAAAAATATCTCGAAGGCTCAGAATTATCCGGCGAAGAGATAATGAAGGGAGTCCGGGAAGGCTCTCTCACAAGAAGGTTTATCCCTGTTGCATGCGGCGCTGCTACCATGAGTGCGGGTATAGCACAGCTTATGGATGCAATGCTTCTCTGTCTGCCGTCTCCTATGGAAATGAGCAGGATTTCTCCAGTAAGGGGAAAGCATCCCAAAGAGGGTAAGGAAATAGAAAGGAAGCCAGTTGAGACAGAGCCTTTAACTGCATATGTTTTTAAGACCATTGCAGACCCTTATGCAGGAAAGCTCTCTATATTCAGGGTGTATTCAGGTGTATTAAAGGCTGACTCCACCGTATTGAATGCAACTACTGGAACTAAAGAAAGGGTAGGACAGGTCTTTTATCTTCTTGGCAAGAAACATATTCCTGCACAATCTATTGGTCCCGGTGAGATTGCTGCTGTCGTAAAACTCAAGGATACAAATGTGGGTGATACACTGTGCGAGGAGCATCATCCTTTGATTCTCGAAAAGGTTAAATTTGCAGACCCCATAATATCATACGCAATTGCGCCAAAGAGCAAAGGGGACGAAGAAAAGGTCGGCTCAGGACTTCACAGGATACTGGAGGAAGACCCCACTCTGCATTTTACAAGGGATGAGGAGTCAAAGGAGATGATACTCTCAGGTATGGGACAAGTTCATCTCGAGGTGGCATTGGAGAAGCTCAAAAGAAAATTCGGCGTTGAAGTCGTGATGAAGACACCGAAGATACCATATAGAGAAACCATCAGGGCATCTGCAAAGGCACAGGGCAGATATAAAAAACAATCGGGAGGACGCGGACAGTACGGTGATTGCTGGATAGAGATAGAGCCTTTACAAAGAGGCGGAGGGTATGAGTTTGCTGACAAGATTGTTGGCGGCGTTATTCCTCAGCAATACAGGCCGGCAGTAGAAAAAGGAATAATCGAGACAATGAAAGAAGGGGTCATTGCCGGGTATCCTGTGGTTGACATGAAGGTTACATTGTTTGACGGCTCTTACCACTCTGTTGATTCCTCTGAAATGGCGTTCAAGATAGCAGGCTCAATGGCTTTAAAGAAGGCCTTTCAGGATGCAAGGCCTGTTATGCTTGAGCCTATAATGAAGGTCGAGGTGATAGTTCCTGATGAGACCCTGGGCTCTGTTATCGGCGATCTGAATTCAAGGCGCGGAAAGGTTCAGGGTGTTGAGCCGCAGGCAGGCGGCAATCAGAAGATATTGTGCCTCGTTCCAATGGCAGAGATGCTCACATACGCAAACCAGCTCCAGAGCATTACATCTGGAAGGGGACTATATTCCATGGAGTTCTCCCATTATGAGGAAGTGCCGGGACATATATCGCAGAAGATAATAGCCGAAAGGCAGAAACAAAAGGCGGAAGAACACTGATAAGTACGATTTATGCCGATAGAAATTGAATTTAGCCTGCATTCATTGCTTAAAATCGAACTACTGAAGTCTCACGGCATAGATGTGTCAAAGGATGCAGTTGAAGATATTATCAGGAATCCTGATAGAATAGATGTAGGGTATAAAGAAAGGTTGATTGCCCAAAAGGGCTTTGATGATACTCGTGTTTTAAGAGTTGTTTATGAGTCACTGCCTGAGAAGATTTATGTTGTAACCGTTTATCCGGGAAGGAGGTCCAGATATGAGAAAGATTAAATACAGCAAGGATGTAGATGCTCTTCTTATTGAGCTTTCTGATAAACAGATAGATTACGCTGAGGAAGAGGGCCAGATGATTATCCATTTTTCTAAAGATGGCGAGCCTGTCCTTCTTGAAATACTCGATGCAAAAGACTTTATTCTCAATTCGCTTTCCAGTGTCGTGAAAGAAAAGGAAGTAGCAATTCCGTAAATGGAGGACGAGATAGGAAGTTTATGAAAAAACCATGGTCTGGAAGGTTTACAGAAAAGACAGCGGATATTGTAGAGAAGTATACAGAGTCCATATCTTTTGACAAAAGGCTCTGGAGATACGACATCGAGGGAAGCATAGCCCATGCAAAGATGCTTGCAAAGCAGGGAATCATTCCGAAAAAAGATGCCGACAAAATCGTCAAAGGACTGAAGGAGATATACAAAGAGATAGAAAGCGGCAGATTTAAATTCAGGGAAGAGCTTGAAGACATTCATATGAACATAGAGTCTGCACTTATTAAAAAAATTGGTGAGATCGGCGGAAGGCTCCATACTGCAAGGTCAAGGAATGATCAGGTTGCCCTTGACATAAGGCTTTATCTCAGAGCAGAAGCAAGAGAGATAATTTCCCTTCTAAAAGGTCTTGAGACTGTTCTTGCGGATATGGCGGAAAAGCATCTCGGGATTGTCATGCCCGGATATACGCATCTCCAAAGGGCGCAGCCGGTTCTTTTGTCCCACCACCTGATGGCCTATGCCCACATGTTTGACAGGGACAGGGCAAGATTTGAAGATGCGCTGAAGCGCATTAATATCATGCCACTGGGCTCATGCGCCCTTGCCGGCACAACCCTTCCCACAGACAGACATTATGTTGCAGAGCTTTTGGAATTTGATGCTGTCTCGGAAAATAGCATGGATTCCGTATCTGACCGGGACTTTTCACTCGAATTCCTTTCGTGCTCTTCGATTCTAATGATGCATACATCGAGGATGGCAGAAGAGCTGATATTATGGTCTTCGGAAGAGTTTTCTTTTATAGAACTGTCTGATGCCTTTACAACCGGCTCAAGTATTATGCCTCAAAAGAAAAATCCGGATGTTGCAGAGTTGATGCGTGGAAAGACAGGCAGGGTTTATGGCAATCTCATGAGCCTGCTTACAACAATGAAGGGTCTTCCCCTGTCTTATAACAGGGACATGCAGGAGGACAAAGAGCCTGTTTTTGATACAGTTGACACCGTGAAATTGACATTGAATGCCCTTTTTCAGATGCTGCCCAAAATAAAATTTAATGAAAGACGATTAAAAGATACGGCAGATGCGGCCTTCTCCACTGCAACTGATATTGCCGAATATCTTGCGAGAAAGGGGATTCCATTCAGAACTGCCCATGAAATCACAGGCAAAATAGTCAGATATTGCATTGATAACAATAAAAGGCTGTCTGATTTAAGCATCACAGAATATAAATCATTCTCGGATGTCATAGGCAATGATATTTATAAATTCATCGGCACTTTGGAATCTGTGAATGCAAAGAAGTCATACGGCGGCACATCACCGGAGATGGTGAAGGAACAGATAAAGAAGTTCAGGAAAAGGCTGAAATGAGATTGAGAAGACTATTCCTCATTATAGTCGCTGTCGCAAGCATATCATTTATTACATCCTGCGGGAAAAAGGGCGATCCGACCCTTAAGACCTTTGAAAAGCCAATGCCTGTGAAAGAAATAAGGGCGGTTCATCGTGAAGACGAGCTTATCATTTCATGGTCGTATCCGGCAGCAGAAAGAGAGAAGATTAAGGGCTTTTATATAGAAAAGGCGATAGGCAATGGGCAAGAGGCAAAAGGATACAAAAATATTGCTTTTTTAAAAAATGATATTTCCCAGTTTGTGGATAAAGACTTCGTAATAAAAAAAGAATATCTCTATAAAATCCGTGTATACAGCCTCAGAGATGTTATAAGCGATAATTCGCCGATTATAAAGGCAATGCCAAAAGAGCTTCCAAAGCCTCCTGCGAAGTTATCGTATAGAGTAACTAACGACTCTTTAGAAATTGCTTGGAATGGAACTGATGACAGTGTGAAATATAATATTTACAGAAGCTATGAAAAGGGTAAATATGCCGCATCACCATTGAATAATATCCTATTAAAAGAGCCATTTTTTAAAGACAGAATAGAGAAGGAAAAGCCGGTATATTATACAGTCCGTGCACTTCTTGACACCGAACTTAAAGATGAAGGTTATCAATCAGAAGAATTGGAGGTCAATCCTGAATCTTTTGTTCCCTCTAACCCATCTAATCTAAAATATGTCCCGTCAGAAAAGAGAGTCTATCTAATGTGGGATGAAAATCCTGAAATATGGGTCAAGGGATACCGGATTTACAGAAAGAAGGCTGCAGAGACCGAATTCAGATTAATAGGAGAATCTATTACACCTGCCTTTACAGACAATGAGCCTCTATCTTCAAAAACATTCTACTACATCACTGCATTAGGGCCTAAAAGAGAAAGCGTCTTATCGGATATTGCCGAGGTACACCCTCTGCCAAAAAGATAAATGAAAAGGTAGAATGGAAAAAATACTTTTAGGTCATGGAAGCGGCGGCAGATTGATGCATCAGTTAATCAAGGAGTATTTCGCCCCTGAATTCGATTTAAAAGAACTAAATGATTCTGCGGTTATTAATTTCTACGATTCGCCCATTCACCCATTCACCCATTCACCAATAAGGCTTGCATTCACCACGGATTCTTATGTGGTTTCTCCAATATTTTTCCCCGGAGGAAACATAGGCGAGCTTGCAGTGAATGGCACTGTAAATGACCTCTCAATGGTTGGAGCGGTCCCTCTTCATCTCTCGGTCGGCTTTATCCTTGAAGAAGGATTCCCTATAAATGACCTCAAGAAAATTCTTTCATCAATGGCAGCGGCAGCAAAAAATGCGAATGTCACCATAGTTGCAGGGGATACGAAGGTAGTGGATAAAGGCAAAGGAGACGGCATATTCATCAATACCAGCGGTGTCGGCATTATCCATGATGGCATTAACCTTAGTCCGAAGAATATTAAGGCAGGAGATAAGATTATAGTCAGTGGATTTATAGGAAGCCACGGCATAGCTGTTTTGTCAGAAAGGAACGGGCTCTCCTTTGAGCCTCCTGTTATGAGCGATACAGCACCGTTAAACGGACTGGTTGAGATGATGCTCGGTGTTGCAAATCTTTCCTTGGGAAACAGGGGGGGCAAAGGGGAGGCAGGAGGGGTTAGAATGATGAGAGACCCTACAAGGGGAGGCGTAGCAACCACATTGAAAGAGATGTCCGATGATTCAGGGTTGTGTATAACTGTTTATGAAGAGTCGCTTCCAATATCATCAGGAGTGAGGGGGGCGTGTGAATTGCTCGGATTAGACCCCCTTTATGTTGCAAATGAAGGCATCCTTATTGCCATTGTATCGGCTGATGTTGCAGAGCCTCTTATTAATGAGATGAAGAAATATTCTCTGGGTAAGGATGCGGCAGTAATAGGAGAGGTTAGCGATAGCGACCGGCGCACAAGAGGAATGGTCTTGCTTAAAACAGCAATAGGCGGTACCCGCATTATAGACATGCTTGCTGGAGAACAACTGCCGAGAATATGCTAAAATAGCTGTTAGCTCATAGCTGATAGCCTATAGCAAAAACTACCAGCCATGAGCTGTGAACTATGAGCTAAGATGGAGGTTTGGTTATGATTAAGAAAATATTGTTTGTTGTCAGCATTATATTGCTTGGCTATACGACCTTTGCAAATAGTGCAATATTGCTTGATAAGGTTATGGCGATAGTGAATAAAGAGGTGATAACATGGAGCGACCTTTATAAGGCAATGGGATTTGAGGCAACGGATGAGATAAAGGCCATGAAAGATGAGGATAAAAGAAGGTTCTTCAGGGAAAACGAATCCATATTTCTCGAAAGTCTTATTGATATGAGGCTTCAGCTTCAGGAGGCAGCGAAGGCAGGTGTTTCTGCCAGCGACGAAGATGTAAATAAGGCTATTGAGAATATACAGAAGAAGTACTCAATGACAGACGAGGCGTTTAAGGATGCTATTGGCAAAGAGGGCTTTACTATTGCTGAATACAGAAAAAAGCTTTCAGAGCAGATAACCATAAGCCGTATTATAGAACAGGATGTCAGGAGCAAAGTTCTTGTAACAGAAGGTGAGATTGACAAATATCTCTCAGAAAATAAAGAGATGGCAAGGGAGAGCGACGGGTTTAATATAAGCCATATCTTTTTGAAAAAGACGGATGACAAAAAGCAGCTTGAAGAAAAGGCAATGGAGATCTACAAAAAGATAAAGGCAGGAGAGAACTTTTCAGACCTTGCAAAGCAGTATTCCGAGGATGCAAGCGCAAGGAGCGGCGGTGAGCTTGGCTTTATAAAGAAATCTGACATGTCAAAGGATTTTTTGGATGTTCTTTCAAAGATGAAAGTCGGCGATGTAAGCGAGCCATTCTGGGGTGGAAACGGCATTCACATAATCAGGCTTAATGATAAGAGAGAAATTAAGAGCCCTCAGGAATTGAGGGAGGCAGTGAGACAGAAATTGCTGGATGAGAAATTCAGCAGGGAATACAAGAACTGGATTAAGGGATTGCGTGAAAAGGCTTATGTGGAAATAAAGATATAATGGAGCAGAGGATTCAGAAGATACTCGCTCAGATGGGTATTGCATCAAGGAGAAAGGCAGAGGAGCTTATTGAAGAGGGCAGGGTTACTGTAAATGGAAAGGTAGCAGCCCTTGGAATGAAGGCAGACCCTGCGAAAGACCATATAAAGGTTGATGGAAGACTCTTAATAAGGCCTGAGCCTAAGATATATTTGATGTTTAATAAACCTGTGGGAGTTGTTACATCCCTTTCTGACCCTGAGGGAAGACCTACGATAAAGGACTTTCTGAAGGGCATAAAATACAGGGTCTTTCCTGTGGGCAGGCTCGATTACGACTCAGAAGGGCTTTTGCTGATAACTAATGATGGTGATTTTGCCCATTCAATACTTCATCCATCAAGGAAGATACCAAAAACTTATGTGGCTAAAATGAAGGGAATTATTGATGAAGCTGAAATGGAAAAGCTTAGGCGTGGAGTAAGGCTGGAGGACGGCTTAACAGCGCCGGCAAAGGTAAAGAGGATTAGGAAGGCAGATAATAATTCGTGGGTTGAGATAACCATATATGAGGGCAGAAAAAGGCAGATAAGGAGAATGCTCGAAAATGTCGGGTATCCTGTGATCAGGCTTAAAAGGATTGCAATTAATGGCATAAAACTTGGTGACTTAAAGTCCGGAGAGATAAGACATCTCACAAATGAAGAAATTAAAAGGTTAATGGGTAAATGAGTAAATGAGTAGATGGGGTACTCATTCACCCATTCACTCATATGCTCATTAACTAATGTGGAGGTTTTATGGTTCGCGATAAATGGTGTGGTGAAATAAGGGAGTCCGACATTGGCTCCAACATGAGCCTTGCAGGATGGGTCTTCAGGAGAAGGGATCACGGAGGCCTTATATTTGTTGATTTAAGGGACAGGAGCGGAATTGCGCAGGTTGTCTTCAGCCCCGATGTTTCAAAGGAAGCTCATGAGCTTGCCCATGATCTCAGGGGAGAGTTTGTTATATTCGTATCAGGCGAGGTAAGGCGCAGACCGGAGGGCACAGAAAATCCAAACCTCCCCACAGGCATGGTTGAGCTGTATGCAAAAAAACTTGAAGTTCTGAATGAGGCAGCTCCTCTGCCGTTTCCTATGGAAGAGGCATCAGAGGCATCAGAGTCTCTGAGATTAAAATACAGGTATCTTGACATGAGGAGGCCTGAATTGCAGCATAACCTGATTGTCAGACACAGGGCTGCAAAGGTTATAAGGGATTATCTGGATGAAAAGGGATTTATCGAGGTAGAGACACCTATGCTCACAAAATCAACGCCTGAGGGTGCGAGGGATTACCTTGTGCCGAGCAGGCTCAATCCCGGCCATTTCTATGCGCTCCCGCAGTCTCCGCAGCTTTTTAAGCAGATACTCATGGTGTCGGGGCTTGAGAGATATTTCCAGGTAGTCAAGTGCTTCAGGGACGAAGACCTCAGGGCAGACAGACAGCCTGAATTTACGCAGATTGATATGGAGATGTCCTTTGTTGACAGGGAGGACGTTATCGCTGTTATAGAGGGAATGATTAAGAGGCTTTTCAAAAATGTGCTTGATGTAGAAATTGGAGTTCCCTTTGAAAGACTCGGCTTTAAGGAATCCATGGAGAGATTTGGCAATGACAAGCCTGATATGAGATTTGGACTTGAATTAAAGGAGATGGCAGACCTTGCAGCTAAAGGAACATTTAAGGTCTTTCTCGATGCGATCCGGTCAGGCGGAAGGATAAAGGCGATTAATGCTAAAGGAATGGCAGGTATTTCACGAAAAGAAATTGATGTGCTCACAGAAGAGGCGCAATCCTTCGGAGCAAAGGGACTTGCATGGATAAAGGTGAAGAACGGCTTTGAATCGCCTATTGCCAAATTCTTCCCTGAAGAGATTTTGAGACAGATGGCAGAGAGGCTCGAGGCGTCCGAAGGCGACATGATGTTGTTTGTTGCAGATAGAGAAAAGGTTGTCCATGATGCGTTAAGTCGCATGAGACTTGAACTTGGCAAAAGGCTGAATCTGATAAAGGATGGATTTAAATTCTTATGGGTGACAGATTATCCGCTTCTTGAATGGGTTGAAGAGGAGGAGAGGTTTGCAGCAATGCACCATCCATTCACATCGCCTATGGATGGGGATATAGAAAAAATGCTCTCTGAGGATATAAGCGACAGAGAAGGACTTGCCTCTTTGAAGGCAAGGGCGTATGATATTGTGCTTAACGGCTGCGAGATCGGCGGCGGCAGCATTCGTATTCACAGGATGGATGTGCAGAAGAAGATGTTTGAGATACTGAAAATATCGGAGGATGAGGCAAAATTAAAGTTCGGCTTCTTGCTTGATGCCCTCGAATACGGCGCTCCTCCGCACGGAGGCATTGCACTCGGTCTGGACAGGCTGGTGATGCTGATGGTCGGCGCTCATTCAATAAGGGATGTTATTGCATTTCCCAAAACACAGAAGGCGGTATGCCTTATGAGCGGCGCACCGTCGACAGTCGAGCAAAAACAGATGAGGGAATTGAATATAAAGGTGGATATACCATTAGGTAGCGTAAAATTCTCTGTGTAAATTTTGATTAATAAAAAGAAGGGTGTATTCTCCATTGATCGGCAAATCAATTTTAAGGAGGATACACCCTATGAAAGAATTAACAGAAGTAACATTAACA
>JAJYXI010000080.1 GCA_021791055.1 Nitrospirota bacterium
CTGTTAATGTTACTTCTGTTAATTCTTTCATAGGGTGTATCCTCCTTAAAATTGATTTGCCGATCAATGGAGAATACACCCTTCTTTTTATTAATCAAAATTTACACAGAGAATTTTACGCTACCAAACATGTTATTGCCCTTGATAAATTCTCAATCATTGGCTATGATTTAAAGAAAAGCGGGGGGAAAACATGATTACCAGAGAACGGGTTGAAGCCGTTTTGGATAAAATCAGAGTTGGCCTGAAAACAGAAGGCGGAGACATTGAACTAATCGAAGTAAAAGACGATATAGTATATGTAAGGCTGAAAGGCGCATGCGGCACATGCCCCATGTCCACCTTGACAATGAAGAATTGGGTCGAAACTACGATGAAAAAAGAAATACCGGAGGTAAAGGCCGTACAGGCGATATGATTCATCGAAAGTCAGAAGTCAGAAGCCAGAAGCCAGAATACAGAATACAGAAATCAGGGAAGAAAAGTCTGTCATCTTTCATCTTTCATCTTTCATCTTTTTCATGTTTTCTGTTATCTGTCTTCTGCTATCTGTCTTCTGTTCTCATATTTCCTTCCATAAGCAACTCTGAAGATTTGATCGAGGTTAAAGGTCTCAGGCACTGGTCCACCGCAGAATACATAAGGGTTGTTATTGACCTGTCAGGCCCTGCAGAATTTAGCAAAGGCAAGTTGTCCAATCCCGAAAGGCTTTTCTTCGATATAAAGAATGCGAAACTGCTTAAAGGCATCCAGACAAATTTTGCGATCAACAGTAAATCTCTAAAAATGGTTAGGGTGGGCCAGTTTACTGCAAATACCGTGAGAATCGTTTTTGACCTTGAAACATCCGAGTATGATTTTAAGGTTTTTAGTCTTGAGGATCCGGCAAGACTGGTAATCGAGATTTCTCCAAGGGTCGGTATCGAAGACAGGAAGGATACAAAAACAGAGGTAAAATCAGAAGAAAGAATGCAGAAAACAGAAGACAGAAATATAGGAAGGAATTTTGTCCAGAGAAGGATTGTTGTTGATGCGGGACATGGCGGACATGATCCGGGCGCAGTCGGCCCTAATGGTCTTTATGAGAAGGATGTTGTTTTAGACATAGCCCTGAGGGCAAGGGACATAATAAAAAATGAGTATCCATCGTATGAGGTTATCTTAACCCGCGATAAGGATGTTTTTATCCCGCTTAAAGACAGGGCAAAGATTGCAAATAACATAGGAGCAGACCTATTTTTATCCATCCACGCAAATGCGAGCCCTAACAGGCAGGCGAGAGGCATAGAAACATATTTTCTGAACTGGACGGATGACGAAGAGGCATTGAGGGTGGCTGCGAGAGAAAACGCCATATCTGTGAAAAAGATGAAACAGGTGCAGAGCGAGCTTGGGGTTATACTGGCTTCGCTTGATAGGGACAGAAAAAGGGATGATTCCATCAAGCTTGCGGGGAGTATTCATACATCGGTGATTTCTAATATAAAACCTGAATTCCCGAAGGTGAACGACCTCGGTATTAAGAGCGCACTTTTCTATGTACTTGTTGATGCTGAGATGGCCTCAGCCCTTGCAGAGGTCTCTTTTATAAGCAATACGGAAGAAGAGAAATTGTTGTCTGACGATTCGTACAGGCAGAAGCTTGCGTATTCGCTGGTGCATGGCATAAATGCCTATTTTAATTCTGCCCCGCCGCAGCATAAAGTGGCGTATCATGTGCCAAATAATGGAACCGATTCATCTGTTTCTAAGCAGAAAAAGGTTCTTGCCAAAAAGACATCTGGAAATAAGAAAGAGTATAAAGCCAGCCGGGTCAAATATTCCCGCAGATAAAACTTGACAAAAGAAGGCTTAATAATTAAAATTTGACGAAAAATTAAGTTTACAAAAAATTTACTTCAGGAGGGTCGTCATGGGGGATAGTGGAGTCAGGAGGGTTGGTAGTTTTGTTTTAGGCTTATTTTCAGTTATTTTTGTCTTTATTCTTTCTTTCTACTTATCAGAAAGACACTCGGTCGTAAATGCCCAGACTAAGGATTCCTGCGTGACGGATAAATGTCACAGCAAGATGGGCAAGGATAAGTTTGTCCACGGCCCCGCGGCTGTGGGCGACTGCACGGCCTGCCATAAGGGAGATGCTGATAAACACAAGGCATCACCTGCTAAGGTTAAATTTGCACCGATAAAAAAATCATCTGACCTCTGCTATCAGTGTCATGACAGAAAGGATACAATGAAGGGTATTCACCCGCCTGTGAAAGACGGCAAATGCACAGGCTGTCACAGCCCGCATCAGTCCCCTTACAGATACCAATTATATGATGAGCCTCCAAAATTATGTTTCAGGTGTCATAACGAAAAGATGGCGCAGGGCAAGTTTGTCCATGGCCCTGTTGCGGTTGGCGGATGTACAATGTGCCATAATCCGCACCAGACAGACCATCCCAAAATGCTCCCTGCTGCAACAGTAAATGAAGTCTGCTTCACATGTCATGTGGATAAAGCAGACGCATTTAAAGGGAAAAAATTTGGCCACAAGCCTGTTCAGGAAAAGTGTACCAACTGCCACAGCCCTCATGCTGGCGATTATAAATACAATTTTAAGGCTGACGGCTCCCGGGATTTGTGTTTCGGATGCCACAAGGATAAGAAGGAATGGGTAGGCAATGTAAAGGTGAAACACGGCGGACTGGAAACAGATAGAAAATGTCTTGCATGTCATGATCCCCATGTTTCCGATTATGTAAAACAGCTCGTAAAAGCACCGATGGATGTATGTATGATGTGCCATGACAAGCCACTTCAGGCCCCTGATAAAAAACTTCTTGATATGAAAACATATTTGGCTCAAAACAAAGACTGGCATGGTCCTATAAGACAGAAGGATTGTTCAGCCTGCCATAATACCCATGGTTCCGATAATTTCAGGATTCTCAGAAAATATTTTCCTCCTTTGTTTTATGCACCGTTTGATCCCAAAAACTATGAGCTATGCTTTAGCTGTCACGAAAAAACACTTGTTCTTGACCCTAAAACCACAACATTGACTGGTTTTAGAAACGGTGACATGAATCTGCATTTCAAGCATGTGAATAAACCGGATAAGGGCCGTACTTGCAGGGCATGTCATGATGCACATGCAACCAATAATCCAAAACACATAAGGGATGCAGTTCCATTCGGGGCATGGGGATTGCCTGTTGGATACCAGAAGACAGCAAACGGCGGTTCTTGTTTACCAGGCTGTCACCAGAAGTTTGAATACAACAGGATAAGTCCGGTTAAAAACAGATAAGACAATGAAAAAGCATGTTAAGGCAGAGGTTAAGGTGAAGGTCAAAGAAAAGGTGATGGTAAAGGTATTTATTATTTGTATCCTTTACCTTTACCTCCTTTCTTCACCTGTAGTTTTTGCTCAGCAGGAAAAGGCGGTTTCTCTTTATAAGGAGTCTGTCAAATTTTCTGAAGAGGGCAACATAGACAGGGCAATAGAGGTTATCAAGGAGGCTGTTAATGCAGACCCTAATTATCCGGAGGCGTACGACCATCTCGGATATATGATGTTGAAAAGAGGGCAGTTGGACGAGGCGATTAGTGCCTTCAACTCCGCCCTGAAGATAAATCCCAGAATGCGCACCTCGAAAACAGGGATAGGTCTTGCCCTCTTGAAAAAGGGCGATTTAAAAGGTGCCGAGTCTGTTCTTAAGGATGCCCTGACCCTTAATCCTTATCCTTCGATGACCCATTATGCGCTGGGGCTGGTTTATGAAAAGCTCGGAGATTATGAAAAGGCCATAATGCATTACAAGGAAGGCATAAAGACTTATAAGGTGAGGATAGGGAAAGAATGAGAGGAGTTTTCGGGAAAGAGAAGATATTGATTGTACAGGCACTCGTATTTATTGTTGTATTTGTAGCCTCTTTTATTCATACCGCTACTGCCCAGGCATTGCTTCAGATAGGGGCGCAGGCGCCTGATTTCTCCCTAAAGGATATCGAAGGCAAGGACATAAGCCTGTCCCAATATGCACAGAAAAAGGCTGTCGTGGTTCTGTTCTGGTCAACATGGAGCGCAAAGTCTCCCAATGCCCTTAAAAGATTCGAAGATTTTTATAAAAAATACAAAGACAGGGGAATACAGGTAATCGCAATCAACGCTGATAACCAGACGATTTCGAACGAAGACATGGAAAAGATAAAAAATCTTGGTAAAGAACTTGATATCACATTTCCAATGCTTCTGGATAAGGCACTAAAGACATTTCATGAGTATAGTGTTATAGCCCTGCCTTCCACAATAATCGTATCCGAGGGCAAGATAACCTACGAACTCCCCGGACTGCCCCTTGTGGGCACAGAGGACATGTTTGATTACCTCCTTGTTCTGGCGGGCGAGCAGCTCAAAAAGAAGATGGAGCCAAAGTACAAGCCCCGTCATGATGCCATAGCTGATACTAATCTTGCGAGGGGATTTGTGAAGAAGAAGAGGTATGAGATGGCGTATCCTCTGTTTAAGAAGGCCATAGAAAAAGACCCCAAATACATGCTCCCCTATGTGGAATTGGCAAAGCTCTACGAACTGGATGGCAAGAGAACAGAGGCAGAAGAAGCCTTTAGGAAGGCGCTTGCCATAGAGTCTGAGAATGTTGTTGTGATGAGCGAGCTTGGCTATTTTCTTACAAAGACAGGCAGAACCAAGGAAGCGGTTGAAATCCTCGAAAAGGCTGTAAAGGTAAATTCATATACTCCCGCCCATTATTATTATGCCTATGCCCTTGCAAAGAACGGGCAGATGGAGAGAGCATTGAATGCCTTTGACAGTGCCTTGTCTTTAAATCCTTATGACCCTCTCATATACTCATTAAGGGGAGAAGTTTATGAAAACGGTAAGATGCTGAAAGAATCGGCATCGGATTATAAAAAGGCGCTTGGACTTATTCTGAAGATAAAAGAATAGAAACAAAAAGTGAAACTAAAGAAAAGGGTAACGGCAAACATCTTTCCTGTGCCGTTACCCTTTTTCTTGTTATGCGTATGTCCGCTTTGGTTATTCGTGCAAATCTGAGTGATAAAACTATGTTATTATTAATAAAAGGGGGTTTGGTGAAAAAGGCTATTATTTCTTTCGTTCTTTTTTCCATTCTTGTTATAACAGCCGTTGCAGTCGGCAATCCCGATGGTCTTTTCATAGTCAGGCCTGCAGATTACAGCATGGTCGAGGGGGAGCTTATCCCTATTGTTATAAAATTGAGCAATAATGTGGATGCGATCACCATCGTCAGAAATAATGACGAGATTTTCAAGGGGACTGATGTCAAGGGAAAAGGATACTTCTGCAAAACAGTGAAATTGAACTTTGGTCCCAATGAAATAATTATAAATGCCTTTGAAGGCGGTAGGGTTATTGAATCAAAAAAGGTTACTGTTTTTTACAGGTCAGACTTATCAAGAGAATACAGGATCACCCCTCCCGAATTCCAGAAAAAGCCGTTTCATAAGGAAGACAGTGAAAAGGCGTGCTCATCCTGCCATGATACGAATGTATCGCCAAAGGACATAAAACCGCAAAAACCCGGTGATTCCGCGTGTTATTCGTGCCATAAGAAAATAACAGAGTATGGTTATGTTCACGGTCCTGCAGCAAGATGGGATTGCCTGTCATGCCATGATAAAAATTCAAAGCCGGTTAAATATGTCACACAAAAGCCTGACAGGGATTTGTGTTTCGTCTGTCACAAAGCACAAAAGGAGGAATGGACACCCAAAAAATATTGGCATGGACCTACAGCAACAGGAAAGTGCACAATATGCCATAATCCGCATGCCTCTGATAATCCTTTCTGGCTCAGAAAGCCTACATGGAATTTATGTGTTACATGCCATGAAGACAGGGCATCGGGGAGGCATGTAGTTGCCGGATTTGTTTTTGGGTCTTCACATCCCACAAAGGGCAGGCCTGACCCTATACGACATGGAAAGGAGCTATCGTGCGCAAGCTGTCATAACCCTCATGCGTCTAATTCAAGGTCACTATTTGCGAATGATCTGATAAGCCCTGGCAGCTTGTGCCAGATGTGTCACAAGAAATAGATGAAAATTTTAGGCAGCGTAAGATTTAAATTGTTATTCATATCCCTTCTTGTAGTCTTTGCCATCACAACCTTGATTGTCTGGTCTGATATTGAGGACACAAAGGCAAGGTTGATTAATGTGCAGAAGGAAAAGGCTGTTCTTCTGTCCGATATTATCAAGCAGAGCATAATGATCCTTATGCTCGAAAACAAATGGAAAGAGCTCCAGAGTCAGATAGAGGATTTTACAAGAAATAACCCTGAATTGAAAGAGGTGAGGATATTCCACCCGGTAAGCGGTCGTATTATTGTTTCAAATGAAAGAGAAGATGTGGGAAAAAAGATATATAAAAAAGACTGGGATAGATTTATAAGGCAGGAACATTCTCCCTTTGTAATAAAAAAGGATGACAATATATTTGCCACAAGGGTTACACCCATAGAGAACAGACCCGAATGCCATAGGTGTCATTCTCCAAAGGAAAAGATACGGGGAGTTCTTGATGTGGAGGTTTCCCTCGCGGTAGCACAGCAGTCTATCAAAGAATTGACATACAGACATTTTGCAGGCCTTGTTATGGGTTTTGTCATGATAAGTTTAATTTTCATGGTTGGCGGAGAAAGGCTTATAAATAGGCCACTAAGGGACCTCATGGGAGTAATGAAAAAGGTGGAGACAGGAGACTTGTCAGTGAGGGCAAATGATAAGGGCAAGGATGAATTTGCGTATCTTTCTGGTGTCTTTAACACCATGATTGAAAAGCTTGAAGCTACAAGGAAGGAGATAGAGCTATGCCACATGCAGCAAATGGAGAAGACTTCAAAACTTGCATCCCTCGGAGAGATTGTCTCTGGAATTGCCCATGAGATAAAGAATCCATTGGCTGGTATAAGCTGTGCCGTTCAGGTCTTTCATTCGGAATTGAGCGAAGACGACAGCAGGAGACCGATTATTACCGAGGTTTTGAATCAGGTAAACAGGCTCGATAGGATAGTGAAGGACCTCCTGAGCTACGCAAAGCCAAAGCCCCCGATGTTTGCGCCTTCACGGTTAAATGATGTAATGGAAAAGGCCCTCTTTTTTGTATATCCAGAAGCAAAAAAACAGAATGTTATTATTGACAATCAGGTTGGAGAGGATGTCCCGGAAATATTGATGGATTCGGACCAGATGCAGCAGGTATTCTTAAATACAATCATAAACGCCATTCACGCAATGCCTAACGGCGGCATATTGACTATATCGGCATTGAAGAAAGACGGACAGGAAGTGCAGGATGAGATAAAAAGGCCGGTACAGGATGAGAAGTTTATAGCTGTTAATTTCCATGATACAGGCAAGGGCATATCACCAGAGGATTTGGCGTACATATTCGAACCATTTTTTACAAAGAAGACCAAAGGCACCGGTCTTGGATTATCCATAAGCCGTAAGATTGTCCAGGAACACGGCGGAGATATTGGGGTGCAGAGCGAAGTTGGCAAGGGGAGTGTATTTACGGTGTACTTACCGATAAAAAAAATAGGTTAAGGCTAAGGTAAAGGTAGAGCATATGGTTCAGGCTAAGATTCTTGTTGTTGATGATGAAAAATTCATAACATGGTCCCTTAAGCAGCATCTCGAAAAGGAAGGATACGAAGTTTTTACCGCAGAGTCAGGGGAGGAAGGCCTTGAAGTATTCAGGACAGAGCTGCCTGATATTATTCTCCTTGATATACATCTTCCCGGAATAAGCGGTCTTGAGACCCTTGAGGCCATAAGGAGAATCAACAAGGAAGTCATTGTGGTTATCATAACCGCTCATGGAGATATAGAGACGGCAGTTTCTGCCGTAAAGCTCGGTGCATACGACTTTGTTGAAAAACCATTTGATTTGAACAGGATATCCGTCCTTATCAAAAAGGCGCTGGAAACGATAAACCTGAAAAGGGAAGTTACCTATCTCAGGGAAGAGCAGTATGATAAGTACAGCTTTAATAATATAATAGGCGCTTCTAAGGGTATGAGGGAGGTGATTTCCCTTGCAAAAAAGGTTGCAGAGAGCGATGCCAATATCATACTTATTCAGGGTGAAAGCGGAACAGGAAAGAATTTAATAGCAAGGGCTATCCACTACCATAGTTCAAGGGCATCCGAGCCCTTTGTCGAGGTTACATCAACTGCCATCCCGGATACACTTATCGAAAGCGAATTGTTCGGCTATGAGAAAGGCGCATTTACCGATGCAAAGGCTTCAAAGAAAGGACTCTTTGAGCTTGCCAGCGGCGGCACTCTTTATCTTGACGAAATTGGGGATATAAAGCCTGCTACGCAGGCAAAGCTATTGAGGGTCATTGAGGAAAGGATATTTAAGAGGGTTGGCGGACTCAAAGACATAAGCGTGAATGTGAGGGTTATAACTGCCACGAATAAAAACTTAGAGAATGCTGTTAAGGATGGCAGCTTCAGGGCTGACCTTTATTACAGACTCAAAGTTATCCCAATATTCATACCTCCGTTAAGGGAGAGGAGGGAGGACATAATACCTCTTGCAATGCACTATATTAAGCTGTTCAACAAGGAGTTTAAGAAGAATGTTGCAGGCATATCTCCAGAGGCTGAAAGGCTGCTTGTAAACTATCCATGGTACGGCAACACAAGGGAGCTCAAAAATGTAATAGAAAGGATTTGTATACTCGAGGACACAGACATGATATACCCTGAGCATATACCTTCAGAAATTGTCGATTATGTGGGTACTGCGGAGGGTACTCCTGCAGAAGAAAAGGCATCGTTTGATATACCCCCAGAGGGGCTTTCCCTCAAAAATGTTGAAAAGGATTTGATTATGAAGGCACTACAGATGGTTAACGGCAACCAGACGAGGGCTGCCAGACTGCTGGGAATATCAAGGGATGCGCTCAGATATAAGATGCAGAAGTTTGGACTGCTATAGTTATTTTTTATGGCATTGGTTGCAGAGAACCATGGTATCTAACCGCAGCATCATGGGCTCTTTTGAGTGCGGGTCATGGCATGTAATGCATGTGAGCTTACCGTCCTTTGTCAGCGGAAGGTTTTTGGGTACAGGATATTTTGGGATTATATCAACAATATGTTCTCCTGCTTCTATCCTCTCCCGATGACAGGTGACGCACAGTTCGGTAAGAGGTTTTTTTGTAGGTCCCCCGTTATGTGATATATGACATGCCGTACACTCCTTTGTTTGAAGCGCAAAGGTCTGGTGGTATACCATCAGTGGTATAAAAATTGATATAACAAAAAAAACAAAAATAGTTTGTTTCATAAGATAATCCAGAAATGTTATTTGCAAAAATCTTACCACAAAAAAAGGTAAAGGTAAAGGCAAAGGTAAAGAAGAATTTTTCATTTTTTACCTTCTTGTTGTTAACCTCTACCTTTACCTGTTTTTCGTTATTTTCCTCACTTGCTGTGTGATATTACGCACCTACATAGCTCATGGCTCATAGCTCATTGTTCATAGCTCACTGTTCATGGTTCCCTGTTTATAGTTCACCGTCATTCCCGTGAAAACGGGAATCCAGTTGTTTTTTAAAGGTTTTTCGTTTCTCTGGATTCCTGCTTCCGCAGGAATGACAATTTATTGCCATGAACTGTGACCATGAACCATTAACTTTTCATCTGGCATGGGGTTTGCTTATTTATAAATTGTCAAGAAGTTTGAAATAATTTATGGGGTGAAGATAATGATGGAAAAAAGAATAACTTTAAAAACCAATAAAACCAAAAAACGGGAGGTGAGTAAGATGAGAGGAAAAATTTTATTAGTAATGGTAGCAGCGATAGCGCTTCTGGGTGCAGGTGTAGCGCTGGCAGGCATTTCAACCACAAAGCATAACCTGTCATCAACGGGTACCGGCACAATAAAGGCAAGTGCAGGACAGCAGAACGATGAAATCTGTGTATGGTGTCATACCCCACACGCTGCAAATACTGCTGTAGGAGCCCCGCTCTGGAACAAGGCAACCCCATCAGCCACTTACACCATGTATGGAACAACCTTAGCAGGTTCAACTCCTGATGCTACACCCAATGGCATAACAAAGGCATGTCTCTCATGCCATGACGGCGTAAGCGCTATTAACTCAATAGTTAACCAGGCCGGTTCAGGTGGATATACCGCTGGTGGCACAAATGTGGCATTCGGCACAACTGTCGCTGGAACTGCATACACAATGCCCGCTGGAGTAACACAGATCGGTACAAGCCTTGCTAACGACCATCCGGTGTCAATCATTTACACCGCCGGCAAGGCAAGCCTTGTTGCAACATCAACAACTCTTACAGGATGGGAAGGCGCTACAACAGTAGCAAATCTGCTCAGAAGCACTAAGGTTGAGTGCTCAAGCTGCCATGACCCACATTCAAGCACTAATGGCCTCTTCTTAAGAAAGGCTAACAGTGGTTCTGCCCTCTGCCTCGGCTGCCACGCTAAATAATGCGATTTCTTTAAAAAAAGGGGGGGAGAGTTTTCTCCCCCCTTTTTTTGGAGTTCTAAGTTTGACATATATATGGCAGTGTGGTAAATTTTGCCATGAAAAAGACAACTATATTTAGATAAAGATATAAAGATGCATCTGCTGGAGATGGTTGCCGATATGAGTAGAAAACAGGGCAAACGGGCTGCCATGTCTGATATAATACGGGATGCACTGAGGGAATATTTAGAAAAGCATGGGAGGCATCTAAATGAAGAAGACAAAACGAAGGTGGACAATGAATAAAAAACTTTACCTTTACCTTTACATTTTCATGTTGTTTCTTTTGTCTTCCTGTGCTCCGCCTGCAGTTAAAGAAGTCAAGCTTATCTGGCCGTCACCTCCTGAGGAGCCGAAAATAGCATATGTGGCGAGTTATCATGGTGAAAGTGACTTCAAAAAGAAAGGTTTTTTTGAGACCATTCTCGGCGAAACAGCATTTAGCACTGAGCTCCAAAAGCCTTATGGCGTTACTGCTTATGGAGATAAGATGTATATTACAGACACGCAAAGCGCCGTTGTCTTTGTCTTTGACCTGAAGGAGCAGAAAGTAACCTTTATGGGCCATAAGGACATGGGTAAGCTTGCCCTTCCGGCAGGCGTTGCTGTTTCATCCGACGGCATCATCTTTGTGTCTGATGCAAAACAGAAGAGGGTATTCGGTTATGATGCGAATGGCAATCTAAAGATAGCCCTCGGGAAAAAGGATGAGTTTAAAAACCCGGGAGGTATTGCCATAAATAATGATATTGGAAGACTTTATATAATTGACAGTTACGGACATATGGTCCATGTTTACTCCACTAAAGGCGATCCACTTTTCACCTTTGGCAAAAGAGGGGACGGGGATGGAGAGTTTAACTATCCGTCCAATGTGGCTATCGATAGAAAGACAGGTAATGTCTATATAGTCGATACCCAGAACTTTAGGGTCCAGGTATTTGACAAGGATGGAAAATTTGTAAAGAGGTTCGGACAGGTCGGCGATGTGCCGGGTACTTTTACAAGGCCCAAGGGCATTGGCATTGACAGCGAGGGACATATTTATGTAGCTGATGCCGCATTTGATAACCTACAGATATTTGATGATAAAGGTCAACTGCTTCTTTTTATAGGGGGACCAGGTCATGAGCCCGGTTACTTCTGGCTTCCTGCAGGCGTATATGTGGATGAGAAAGACAAGGTATATATCGTGGATTCTTTTAACCACAGGGTACAGGTGCTTCAGTACATTAGCGAGAAGTGGAAGAAGGAAAATCCTGAAAAATATAAAGAATACTTACTTAAATAATCAGGTAAAGGCTAAAGTAAAGGTAAAGATGAGAACAGATAAAGGAATTATAGTTATATGTTTTTATGTGCTTTTTTTCTTATGTATTTCTTTACCTCTACCTTTACCTGTCTTTTCTGATGATTTGAAGGAGAGCAAGGTTGTAGTAACGGTGAACGGCTCTGCAATTACCCGTGCCGATCTGGACATGGAGATAAACAGGTTATTGCCACAGGAGCTTTATCACCGCAGCATTACGCCGGAAAAACAGACTGAGATAGAGAAAAAGGCCATTGAGAATCTTATAAACTCAGAACTTTTTTACATTGAGGCAAAGAGGCTTGGCTTAAAGGCAGACAGTTCAGAGATGAAAAAGAGGTTCGATGCAGTAAGGTCAACCTATCCGTCCCAAAAGGCCTTTGAGGACGCAGTAAAAAGGAGCGGGATGACAATAGATTCATTTAAAGAGCGGATTAAGAGAAATCTGATGGTTGAAAGACTCATGGAAAAGGAAGTAAAAGTTTCCCTTACAGACAGGGACATCGAGGATTATTACAACAAAAATAAAGAGAAATTTAAAGAGCCGGAGGCTGTAAGGCTGAGATATATATACATAAAGATTAACCCTTCAGAGAGTGATGGAAAGAAAAAGGCAAAGGAAAGGGCAAAAGAAGCCCATTCCAAGATCAAGTCCGGCTCGGACTTTGCCCGGATTGCACAGACCTATTCAAGCGATATGAGCAGAATTAAAGGCGGGGATGTGGGATTTGTCCATAAGGGAATGATGCCGCAGGATATCGAAAAGGTGGCCTTTTCTTTGAAAGCCGGACAGGTAAGCGAGATTCTCGAAACCGATATCGGATACCATATCATCAAGGTTGAGGAAAAAAGACAATCAAGACATGTTCCTTTTAAAGAGATAAGGGATAAGCTCCAAAAAGAGCTTACAGAATCCATGCAAAAAGAGAGACTGGAGGGTCTTATAAAAAGACTGAGAGAAAACGCAAAGATACAATATATTCAATAAAACAGGAAGGGGTAAAGTTGAGGGGGATATGGATTTATGCATTAACCAGCACTACGATATATATGCTTAGCCTTATGTTCCCTTTGATATCATTTGCACAAAAGACAGGCGGCCTTTCGGGCCTTATCCAAATGACATACCAGAAGGATGAAAACAAAGATATAGACTCTGAGTCTAAGAAAAGCTCATTAATCCAGGAATACAGATTACAGTATCAGGGGTCTATTTACAGCCCGAGGCTTTTGATGTATAACCTTGGAGGAACATTCAGAAAAGAGGGTTCTGATACCGAGGAGTCCCGTGCTGGAAAGACATCTACCAAGACAAAGAGCAAGAATTATAATCTCATGCTGAACTTTATTCAGGGTACAAAATATCCGTTCACCATATTTAAAGACAGAATAGATTTGCCCACATGGACAGTCCAGCCAACTCAGACATTTCAAACAAAAATGACAAGCGATAGAATGGGGCTTTTTGGCAATGCATTTCTTGGCAAGGGCATAAACATGAGGTATGACATTCGTAAAGACAATACGAGGACGACCGGACAAACACAAGGAACAGATCAGAGAAACAGGAGTTTTCTGTTTGGGATTGACAGCAGGAAGGAAGATAAATTTATTTATGCTACCTACTCTTATCAGCACAACTTTGAGAGGAACAAGAATAAGTTTGAGGCTATAAATAACGCCAAGGTAGCTTTGGGATTAAAGCCCGGCAAGAATACAAATCTTAATATGGATTTAAGTTACAATGACAACAGTTATAACGAATTTACCACCATGACATCAAATACGAACTTTAACTATATGCCGTCTTCAGACTTCAATGCAAACATGAGCTTGTATGCAAACCGTATAAAGCAAAGGCAGGACACTGGAACTTTCACGACTTTTTACGGCAATTCGACATACAAAATAAGCCAGTTTTTTACAACAAACCAGAGCCTTATGCTGTATAAAAGCAGTGGTGACTTCGGCAGAGACTCTACAGAGTCCCTGACTGTCGGCCTTGTTTTTACGAGACAACTTCCAGAAGGTCTTACCTTTTCTGCCGATACGACGATAAACGGCACAGCACAGCAATCCGAGACATCAAAGGACAGAAACTCATATTTGTATTCTATCGGCGGCAGGGTTTCAAAGTTCTTTGATAGTATAAAATCAGAGATAAACGGCGGCGGGTCTTACTATTCGTATCATTCATCGCTTGGCGGCAAGACCGCAAGATACGCATTTAATGCCGGCTTTATAAGCCGTTTTATACAGAACCTGACCCTGCAGAGCCTTCTTAATTTCACAGAGGAAGACACCATTGGTGACGAAATAGAAGGTGCATCGTCAGAGTCAAAGACAAAGCGTTTAACATCCGACAATTCGCTGGCATATTTTATGCAAATCGGATTTAGAGGAAGTCTTGATGCAAAAGTAGGTACGATTTTTGAAAAAGGAACAACTCCGAGGACATTCAGGTATGCAAACTTAACCTTTAGATATGCGCTCAGGAGGGATTTGTCAGTGAATGCAGGAATAAACTTTTACACGGAGAGCGTGGGTGATACCCGTACAATTTCAGGTTTATTAGGCTTAGACTATAGACTCAGGGGCATTACCTTTAACCTGAGAAATGAATTGTGGAAGGAGAAAGGGCCGACTAGAGTAAGAACAAGATCAACAACATTTTTGCAGGCATCGAGACCGTTTTAGGAGATATACATGAAAAAGACAATAGTTATAACTTTGACATTGCTTATGGCGCTATTCACCATTTCCATGGGGCCAAAGGTTGAAAAGAAAAAGGAGCACATAGTATGGCCACCGCCGCCGTGGGAGCCGAGGATAGAATTTTTATATTCCATTACAACACCTGATGATTTGCAGATTAGGAAAGGTTTTTTCCGCCGCTTATGGGAGTTTATTGCCGGGGAGTCAAGGGAGGGACTTGTAAAACCATTCGGTGTCTTTGCAGATGAGGGCGGCAGGGTATACCTCACCGATACTGCTGACCAATCGGTGCATGTATTCGACCCAAAGGACAATAATTATTTTGTTATCGAGGGGATAGACAAAAAGTCCCGCCTCACTTCACCTATCGGCGTGGCAACAGATGCGGGTGGGAATATCTATGTGTCTGATTCGGTTACAAGAAGGGTATATGTCTTCAATGAAAAAGGAAAGTTTGTCAGAGAGATAGGCTCAGACAATACTATGCAGAGACCTACAGGCATTGCCATAGATAAGGCATCGGGAACCCTCTATGTAGTCGATACCCTTGCCAGCAATATCCTTGTTTATAGCCTTGACGGCAAACATATAAAGACCATTGGAGAGTATGGCGGCGGCAATGGCCAGTTTAACCGTCCAACATTTATTGCGATCGGAAAGGATGGAAACTTATACATCACGGATACAATGAACGTGAGTGTGCAGATAATTGATAAGAACGGAAAATTTGTTGGGAAGTTCGGCAAAAGGGGCGATGGAACAGGCGATCTGGCAAATCCGAGAGGTATCGCCATCGACAGCGAAGGGCACATTTATATTACAGATACCATCCTTGAGGCAGTACAGATATTCGACAAGTCAGGCCAGCTTCTCCTCGTATTCGGCAGGAGAGGGACGAACAGCGGAGAATTCGCCCTGCCGGCAGGCATCAGTATCTCAAATGATGATAAAATATATGTAGCAGATTCTTATAACATGAGAATACAGGTGTTCAGGTATCTGAGAACAGGTAAAGGTATAGGTAAAGGTGAAGAAGGGAAAAACAAATAAAAACATAGCAAGTATTTATTTTATTTATTTCTTTACCTCTACCTTTGCCTTTACCTGTCTTTTATTGTGGCACCAAATTTGCTTAATAACTTTTAGGAGAGATGTGTTGATAAAAGACCGTTCAATAACTAAAGGGGGTTTAGATGTCATTGCGAGGAACGACAGCGACGAAGCAATCTCAGAAGACTAAAAATATCTTCTTGATTTTATTGGCTATCTTTACCTTCACCTTTTCCTGTCTTTCCTACGCAGGCATAGCTAACACAAAGCATAATATGTCTGTTACAGGTCCTGGTGGTATAAAGGCAACTACCGAGACAGAGATATGCGTGTTTTGCCACATACCTCATAATGCACAGCCGGGCAGGCCTCTATGGAATCACGACATGCCGGGCGCATCATATACCATGTACACAAGCGAATACCTGCACAGGGCAGGCTATACTGTTCCGACAGGGCTTGGAACCACAACAGGCACTCCGGGAATGCTTTCGAGGCAGTGTCTTAGCTGCCATGACGGCACGGTTGCAGTGGGCGCTGTTTATATGGTCAGAGGCACTATACTCGGAACGAGCCTTATTGCAATGTCCGGTGTTGCCGCAGGTGGAGAGATCCCTACCACTGCACCGGGTTATATAGGCACAGACCTCAGGGCGCATCATCCTGTCGGCATTGAGTATAACCCGGCAATAACAATTGCCTTTGGCTCAGGCTTAAGGACGATAGAGCTTATAACAAACCCGACATCAACGGCTATGAAGCTTTACAGTATAAGTGCAAAGAACTATGTTGAATGTTCATCCTGTCATGACCCGCATTTGGAAAATACTAAATTTTTAAGGGATACCAGCGGTGCAACATTTGCAGCAAAGATAAGCAATACATGCACTGCATGCCATAATAAAACAGGGTGGTCGGGAAGTGTTCACCAGACCAATGGAACAGCGTATTCAGATGCAAGCGTGAGCACAACTTTTGGAACCGGCGTAATATCATCCCTTGTCTGTATGAACTGCCACAGAACGCATAAAGGCCTCGGCACACCGTATTTATTAAGACAGGCAGAAGAGACCACATGTTTTCAGGGCGCATCGAGTTTGGTTAATGAGACTGCATGTCACGGCTCAAGCTCAACAGCCACAACAAACAGGATTCAGTCAGTTTTGCCTCCAAATAAGACATACGGACATCCGACAACAACAATTTCTGGAATACATACAGACCTTGATGTCCTTTACCCATTAGGCGGAACACCGGCTGGAAGTAAAGGCCTTGATTGGGCAACCTCAAAACATGCCGAATGCGTTGACTGCCACAACCCACATAAGGCAAATAATACGCCTGCACGTGTGGGAACAGCCGCATGGTATCCAACGACTGTTGATAATACATCCAACCAAACGGCAAAATCTGGAGCCCTTACAGGCGTAACAGGCGTAGAACCCACATGGCCGGCTATTTGGACGGTCCCGACTACATTTACTACGCAAGAATCATCAACATACGAATACCAAATATGTTTTAAATGCCACTCTTACGGGGCATTGAGAGACGGTGACGGCATTACGACTTACACAACTGCATCAGGCGCAACAGTAACGGATCAGGCAATGGAATTTAATCCGAACAACTATTCAGCACATCCGGTGGTGGTGACATTGAATAACCAGACGGGATCGTATGCTCCAAAGCCGTTGACAACTTCTCAAATGTCTTCGCCGTGGGCGACTAATTTGGGCAATCAGACAATGTACTGCTCTGACTGCCATGGAACAGATAACGAGGCATCAGGAGACCCTAAAGGGCCTCATGGGTCGAGCTATAAATATTTGCTTAAAGGAACAGGGAAATACTGGCCCACAAAATCTGACGGAACTACTCTATGGACGCTAAATACAACTGATGCGAGTAATACAGCCCTTTTCTGCAAGAACTGCCATCCGATTTACGATGGAAGCTGGAAAAACAGTGCTCATTCGGGTATGGCATGGTATGGGGCTAAATGTGTTAACTGTCATATGGCAGTTCCACATGGCGGCAAACGCTCAAGGCTTATTGGATATAGTTCCGATACAACTGCACCGAATGGCCCTGACCCTGCGCCATATAATTATAATGGCAATAGTCTTAAAATAAGGGGCTTTAAGAAAACAAGCGGTTATTATGGAACAAGCAATTGTGCAGTAAGTTGTGGTGGAGGGAGCCATCCAAGCTCGTGGTCAAGCACCTATGACCCGTAAGGATAAATCTGCTGATGATAAAAAGGGACATAGGAGACGAAAAAGGGGACAGGCTGTTTTTTAATTGACTGTAGTTTAGAAAATTCGTCATTCCTGCAGAAGCAGAGAACTATACATAAGGAACTGGATTCCCGCTGGAGTTTACCCCGTAATTGATACGGGGCTGGAATGACATTTTCAGGGCAAACCTATCTCTGGATTTGAGGTTGCTAAAGTGTTTTGTGTTAAGATAAACAGAAAAAAAGGAGAGCACCGATGCAAAAAGTCAGAATTAGCGGAATAACGGTGGACAGACTCTTACAGACTGCTGAGATGTTTAAAGGATTTAGAAAAAAAACTTCTGTGCTTAAACAACTGGATGGAAAATATTCCGAAGCGGGTATTGAAATGAAAAAGCAGGGTATAACAAGCACTGAGCTAATTAGAGAAATAAGAGAAGTAAAATAGTGTCTGAAAGAGTTTTCATAGATTCAAACATCTTCCTGAATTTCCTCCTTCGGGAGGAAGGCTTCTACGAAGGCTCAAAGCGTCTTCTGTCAAAGGTTGAAAAGGGTGAGATGGAAGGAATCACAACACTTATCAATATTATGGAAATATTGGCTGTTCTAAGAAAAAGGTCAAGGACAAAAGACAGTGAAATAGTAAAAGATATTGAGAAGATAGGCGAAATCAAAAATCTCGAAATTATAATCCCAAGCGAAATCCACATTGCGCAGGCATTTGAAATCCAGAAAAAATCAAAACTTCTGCCAGTGGATGCGATTTTAGTCTCGACTGCGAGAGACTTTTCAGATGTATTTATTTCCAGAGATACTGAACTGAAAAAGAAGGCATCGGGTTTTGTTCCCATGGCTGAACCGGAAGATTTATAGTCGATGCTGTTTTACAGCGTAAAATCTTATTTTCAGGAGGTTCTATGTTTTTTCTCAGGATGTTTTTTGTAGTTGTCGGTCTTCTTTTGCCTCTGAGCGCTTTTGCTTTCGGAGGCCATGACGGTCTTGTCTGCACAGGCTGTCACGGTCTTCACACTGCAAAGGAAGGGGTCGTGATTTTTGCGGTGGAGGCTAATAAAAAAGA
>JAJYXI010000073.1 GCA_021791055.1 Nitrospirota bacterium
CCGATGAGTTGCTTCAATAACACTGAAAGCATTGAAAGGATAGTCTATGCTGTTATGAGCCACTTGAATGATACATGGGGAAGAAAACCCTTAAAAGAATTTACACATAAATCTTGACACTACCAACATGTTTATCTTGTACCATGATTTAAATCATACATAAAATTATCGGATAAAATATAATATTGTTTATCCTAAGCACATGACACAAAAAGAGGATTTCAGATGAAAAAGAAGACCTCTATAAAATTTGCAACCTTTCTTATAGCACTGTCATTTGCAGCTTTACCAGCACTTCTCGCGGCTGGTCAGAATGTCAACTCACATTCTCATCATGATAAATCATCCCATTCCGGCGCAAACCCATTAATAGAGGAAATGATAATACTGGACAATGTTTTTCGTGAAGTAGTTTCTGCCGTGTCTCTGGGAGATGGAGAAAGAGTGCATAAGGCACTGCACCACATGCACGGAACAATGGAGAAAACCCATGAAGGGGTTCATGCAGGGACAGTCAAAATCCCTAAAAATGCCCATCGGGTCGATGAATTCGTAAAATTGGATAAAGAGTTTCACGGTAATCTGGAAGCACTGGCCCATGCAGCCCACAAGAATGACCAGAAAGAGATGCTATCGCTGACAAAAAAGCTCCTTGACGGCTGTGTAAATTGCCACCAGACTTTTAGAAAGTAACCGACTCATCTCCACAGCTAACCCCTCCCAAACCGAGGCATTTCTGAACATAATTGAAAATGCCGTAAACTATAATAAAGACAACGGCGTCGTGGAGATTACAACATCGGCGAATAATAACAATGTAAACATCTCTATCAAAGATACAGGCATCGGCATCAAAGGGGATGATTTAGAGAGGATATTTGAGCGGTTTTACAGGGCGGATGCATCAAGAAGCACAGAAGGCACCGGTCTCGGCTTAAGCATCGCAAAGGCTATTATAGAGGCACATGGTGGTGAGATTAAAGCAGAAGGCGAATTTGGTAAGGGAAGTTGTTTTATCATCACCTTACCTTTTTCTTCCAGTATGGATTTGAGAGGTCTTCAAAGGCTGTAATTGCTGCGACCGCTCCCTGTCCAACAGCAGTGGCTATCTGCTTAATACCGCCGGTCACATCACCTGCAGCATATACCATATGCATGGATGTCCTCTGCTTTGAATCAACCTTGATATAACCTTCGGAATCGAGCTTAAGGTCGAGCATCTTTGCGATCTCATTATTAGGCACATATCCTATGGCAACGAATACTCCTTCAACTTCCAAAACCTTGATGGAATTATCTTTGAGATTCTGGAGTCTGACACCGCCAACATGGTCTTTGCCTGTTATCTCCTTTACCACTGTATTCCAATAAACAGGGATTTTATTATCCGATAAGCTCTTTTGCAGGAATGCCTCTGCCCTTAATTTATCCCCCCTGTGAACCAGTGATACATCTGCCCCTATGCTGTGAAGGTAAAGGGCATCGGTAACTGCTGTATTTCCGCCGCCAACAACAATGACCTTTTTGCCGTCCTTAAAGAAATATCCATCGCATGTGGCGCAGTAGCTTACCCCCTTTCCGTAAAGGCTTTTTTCTCCTGAGACATCGAGTTTTTTATGTTCTGCTCCGGTGGCGATAATTATGCCTCTTGCATTGTACGTCCTTCTGTTTGTCTTTAGCTCAAAGATATCCTCAACCTTTCTTACATCAACAACGCCCTCACCTTCTGATATGTGTGAATACTGTAATGCCTGCTGATACATTATATCCACGAGGGTCTTTCCTGCTATCTGGCTGAACCCCGGATAATTTTCAACTATAGGAGTTACGAGAACCTGTCCTCCAACAGTAGCCTTCTCAAGAATCACGGATTTCAGTCCGCTCCTTCCGGCATATATTCCTGCCGTGAGTCCTGACGGCCCTCCGCCGATGATTGCTAAATCAACATTAACAGTCTCTCCGGACATAGGAGCAAATGCCTTTTCAATTGATGAAAGATTATGTATCTCCTCCACAAATATCTCTGGAGGTTTTACTCCGGTGCCGATGGGAATATCGTTTATAACAGTGAATGGAACAGTGACGATATGATATTTGTCTATATAATCCCTGTTTTCATACATCTCTATTATCTCTGCTGTTATCAGATCCGGCCGTGCAATAGCCGCCGATACGGCATTTAATGCCTGCTGCGGGCAATAAGGACAAGTCGGCGATACAAATATCTGAATATGCCTTGGCTCCTTCAATTCAAAAAGCCTCTTCAATGCCGCATCCGAAAGTATAGTTCCATTTGTAGAGACAAGCATTATGGCCATTATTAATGTGCGTGCCTCTTCGCCGAGCGGCGCACCTACATAGCTGACCCTATATTTATCCGGATTGATAAGGATGGTTGGGAACCTTGTTATTCCCTTCTTCTTCGTGGTTTCGTCGCCTGACTTATAAATTTTTACATCGATTTTATCCGTAAGCTCGGATATGCCTTTTAGAAGCTCTGATGTGAATGCGCTGTACTGGTCGTTATCTTTTATAAAAACCTCTATCGAAACTTTATCTTTCAAATCCTTGAATGTATCCCTCAAGACTTGCTTTGTCTCTTCAGGAAGGATATTGCCGAACTCTTTCTCCATTCATCTTCTCCTGTTCCGATAGTTTATAAAATTATAGCATTTGAGTATAATCTTATCCATGCATAATGCCGGCTTCATATACGACGATATATTTTTAAAACACGAAACGCCTCAATGGCATCCTGAGACAAAAGAGAGGCTGACATACATTTTAAACGCGCTAAAAAATTCGGACTTATGGAATAAACTTATCCATATCAAGCCGCGCAAGGCAACCTATGAAGACATTGCGCTCGCGCATACGAATAGTTACATCGAAAAAATAAAAAACTTCGGAGTCGGTTATCTCGACGGAGATACTTATATGTCAAAGGACAGCCTCGAAGCATCATTGTATGCGGCAGGAGCCGTTATCGAGGCAGTAGAACGGTGCAAAAATGAAGAAATACAAAAGGCCTTCTGCGCTGTAAGGCCTCCGGGACACCATGCAGAGGCAGACAGGGCAATGGGATTCTGCATATTCAATAATGTTGCAGTGGGGGCAAGATATGCTCAGAAGATTGGATATAAAAAAGTTTTCATCATTGATTTTGATGTGCATCACGGAAACGGAACGCAGCATATATTTGAAGAAGACAACACTGTTTTTTATTTCAGCACGCATCAGTATCCTCATTATCCCGGAACGGGGAAAGAATCGGAAAGAGGCATCGGCAAAGGCGAAGGATATACTTACAATGTCGCCATGCGGGCAGGCTCGGGCGACAAAGACTATCTGCATGTCTATCACGACATACTCCCCGGACTTGTAAAAAACTTCAATCCCGACATTATCCTCGTATCAGCAGGCTATGACATCCGAAACGAAGATCCGCTGTCTTCTATCAGGATTTCAAACAAAGGCATTCACGCCATAGTGCAAAATATCCTATCGAGCACCGATAAACCCGTTATCTTCACTCTTGAAGGCGGATACGACCTCGAAGCCATTGCAGAGTCGGTGAAGATTACGATTGAAGAGATGATGAAGTAATCATATTCTTTCTATGCATCTGTGGCAAGTCGTAACCAGTAAGTTACGCCTTAATCGGCTCAAAAACGTGTTCGACCTTATATTTTGCGACCCTTCTCTTCTTGGCATGCTCTTTTACTTTAAAGGGCATGTCCTTATCTATAAAGGCAAGCTCAGCACCGTCGGGTATTGTGTCTGCAATCTCGGGATGGTCGATCAAGTGCCTCGCGAAATCGAATGTCATTCCGATATTTCTTTCAATATGCTCTTTTTTCGTCATTTCTTAGGCTATGCCGTCATTGTTGTAACTTCAACCAGATGATGCTTCTTACGGGCATCATCCACAATTCCCTCTAACTTTTCAGAGACAGTATCTTCAATCCAGTCCGCCCCGCACTGCGAGCATACTGTTGCAGGCACATCTCTTACAACGACCACTCCAAAACCTAAGTCAACAGTAAAAGTAGTTTTTCCTTTTTTCTTTGAGCCTCCACAAAGCGGGCATTTGTCAGGCAATGTTTTTAATGTCATTTTTGCCTCCTCGTCTTATAATCCTGTTCAAAATGCTCTAAATCAGGCTTATATGCTGTAATGATAAAACACCAACCAGTTAATGAATCAAGCGCTGTAACCACATGGAGAGGCTCATTATTTATCCATCCCAAAAACAACGCACTCGGATACGGCACATCATCAGGATAGTTTTCTATAATCTCTCCATTTATCAGAACTTCCTTAACAGCCTTTCTTGATATGCCCCTTTCTATTATTCGTTCAAGAGCATGTCTCTGCCATTCTACATAACCATTCTCAAGAGCAGTTCTTAGTTTTTCCCTATCCATTTTGATTATACCTTATACGCAGTCTTATTATCAGCCGTTAAGATTATAGCTTAGACTTTAGATTCTTTCCATTTATTTTTACAATTTTCCGGCTTCCCGACTTCCCGCAGCAGATGAAAAATGTGGATGGCGGATTTATTCAATAAGGGCAATGCGTCTGGTGCAGGTCGTAAACAGAGAGTTACGCCTTAATCGGCTCAAATACGTGTTCAACCTTATATCTTACGACCTTTTTCTTTTTGGCATGTTCTTTTGCTTTAAAAGGCATGTCCTTATCTATAAAGGCAAGTTCAGCGCCATCGGGTATTGTATCTACAATCTCAGGATGGTCGATCAGGTGCCTCGCGAAATCAAATGTCATGCCGATATTTCTTTCAACATGCTCTTTTTTTGTCATTTCTTCATTCCTTTTTTAAATCTGTCTTTATACCATTCCCATCTGTCTTTTATATCCTGCTCTGCGTATGTCAAAGCATCTTTAAGATTACTTATGGGAATCGGTTGTTTTGTCGCATCTCCCTTCGGATTTAAAATATCACGATGGAAAAACCCATGCGAACAATCATACCTAACAATAGAATACCATTTATCTTTTATTTTTGCCTCATATTGAATGACCACATCTGTAACCGCACCTTTTTCAACGATGATTTTTATCCTTAACCTGTCGTCGCCGTCAGGACTTATTTCCTTTGTAAATTCTTTACTGCCCATTAATATCCCTCGTTATCTATCGCCACTTATCCATATTTTATCATTTTTACAATTTTCCGCCTTCCCGACTTCCCGCAGCAGATGAAAAAATGTGGATGGGGGATTTATTCGGTTCAAGCACCGGCAGTCTCTGTATCCTTCAACGGTTTCACAAAATTTTCTTTATCATAATCTCTCAAAGATTTATTAGGATTATATTTCAAATAGCTATGAAAGAGATCAATCAACGCTGAATAGTAACGCTCTATATTAACAACTTGCCCTTGCTTATTTCTTTTAACCTTTATACCTATACCGTTTAGAACCCGTCTATCTAATATTGGGACCAAATTCGGAAAATAAAAATGTAATAATGCAGAAGCATAGGAACACTTGAACCCGCTTGCTGTCAAGCTCGCTCGCCTGATATGTGTATTCTTTTACAAAGGTAACTTTTTCAGCGTGGGATAATCCGGCAAACAGGAATATATTAAGGACGGCAAAGATAAAAACCTTCACAAAATATCGCATCTCATCCCCCTTTGCTTCAGCCATAGGAAAATTATATCAGCTTTCATGAAAGAATGGATGTGAAAATTACCCAAGCGGTAAATTGACAGTCCATCATACCCTCTCATATACTATCCGCTATATATTTCATCAGGAGGGCTGAACATGGACTTCGGACTAAAAAACAGGCTTTCAAAGATCTTTAATCCAAAAACAGGCAAAACGGTAATGCTCGCCGTTGATCACGGCTATTTCCAGGGGCCTACAACAGGCTTGAAAGACATGAAAAATATCATTCCACTTATCCCTAATGCGGACTGCTTATTCGTAACGAGGGGGATTTTAAGAAACTGCATAGACCCTAAAACCGAGACCTCGATCTGCTTGAGGGTATCGGGCGGTCCAAGCATACTCGGCGAATTGTCCAATGAAGACATTATTGTCTCGATGGAAGAGGCATTAAGGCTCAATGCATCGGGAGTCGGAATGTCCATATTCGTAGGCGCATCGAATGAAGACAGGACAATATCGAATTTAGGAAGACTGGTGAATGAGGCTGAAAGATACGGAATGCCTGTTCTGGCTATAACAGCTGTAGGAAAGGAAATGGTAAGGGATTCACGGTATCTCGGTCTTGCGTGCAGGATGGCTGCGGAAATAGGAGCGCACTTTGTAAAGACTTATTACTGCGATGATTTTCATAAGGTGGTCGAGGGATGCCCAGTGCCGATTGTTATAGCAGGAGGCAAGAAGCTGCCTGAGATGGACGCGCTTTTGATGACGGAAGGCGCTATTAAGGCAGGAGCCAAGGGCGTTGACATGGGAAGGAATATATTCCAGAGTGACAGCCCCGCCGGAATGATCAAGGCCGTGAGGGCGATTGTGCATAAGGGCGCGACTGCTCAGGAGGCATACGATATATATCAAAAGAGCAAAAAATCATCTGCCGTAGAAACGGCTGATACTGCCATGGAAAAGGTATAAATTGAAGGTAGCGGTATATTACAGCAATGACGATGTAAGGATCGAAGAGCGGCCTGTTCCCCGTATAAACGACGGCGAGATACTCGTAAAAATGATGGCGTCCGGCATCTGCGGAACCGATGTAATGCAGTGGTACAGGCAGAAAAAAGCCCCGCGCGTCCTTGGACATGAGATGGCCGGTGAGATTGTCGAGGTCGGCAAAGGCGTGGATAAATTCAAAACAGGAGACAGGGTATTCGTATCGCACCATGTCCCGTGTTATAACTGCCGTTACTGCGCTGATGGTAATTATACCGCATGCGAATCACTGCACACCGGGAATTACGAGCCGGGAGGATTTTCAGAATATATAAGGGTTCCGGCCCAAAATGTGAAATACGGAACTTTCATTCTTCCAGACAGTATGACCTACGAAGAGGCTGCAATGATAGAACCTCTTGCGTGTGTGGTAGCCGGCCAGAAACAGATCAAAATAAAAAAAGGTCAGACAGTTCTCGTGATAGGCTCGGGCATGTCAGGCCTGCTTCACATCCAGATGGCCAAATCAAAAGGAGCTACAGTGGTCGCAACCGATATCAGCAAATACAGGCTGGACAAGGCATTTGAATTCGGAGCCGATTATGTTTTTAATGCAGATGAATATTCGGCAGAGAAACTTAAAGAGATAAACAAAGGGAATCTGGCAGAACATGTCATAATATGCGCAGGGGCGAAAAGCGCTATTGATAACGCAATTGCGTCTGTTGACAGAAAAGGGAAAATCCTTTTCTTTGCAGTGCCTGAAGGAGACATAAGCATACCTTCAACGAGGTTCTGGAGAGACGAGATAACAGCAACATTTTCATACGGAGCCGCTCCCGATGACCTTAAAACTGCTATGGATATGATTCAAAACGGGATGATCAATGCAAAAAAAATGATAACGCATATGGTTCCGCTTTCTGACATCCAGCATGGATTTAAACTTGTCTCTGAAGCAAAGGATTCATTAAAAGTCGTGATTGTTCCTGATAATCTGAAACATTCTTAAATATCGGAGTTGATCGACAAACCCTTGAAAATATTCTTTTCGGGCATAGGAGGAAGCGGTGTATCGGCAATAGCCGGCTTTATGGCTGACAAAGGCCATAAAATTATCGGCTCTGACAGGGCATTTGATAAAAACCCAAATCATCATTTATATAAATTGCTCAAATCAAAGGGCATCTACATAGTTCCTCAAGATGGCAATGGGATTGACAGCTCCTTTGATTTTTCAGTATTTAGCACAGCAGTTGAACACGACCAACCGGAGTTTTTAAAAGCAAAGTCTTTAGGAATTCCCATAAAGACAAGGCCTGAGTATCTTGCTGAAATAGTACTGGACTTTAAGACAATAGCGGTAGCAGGGACAAGCGGAAAGTCGACCACATCGGGGATGCTTGCATTCCTGATGCAAAAGTTCGGATTAAATCCGAATTTTATAGGCGGAGGCAGGGTCAAGCAATTTAAGACAGGGATAAATCCCGGCAACTCAGTCACGGGAAGCTCGGATATCCTCGTCATCGAGGCATGCGAATCTGATGGTACGATTGTCAATTACAAGCCTGAGCACTCGATAATCCTGAACCTCGACTTAGACCATCACTCGATAGACAAAACTGCCATGATGTTTGAAACACTTATTAAAAATACAGCGGATAAAATTGTTGTCAATGCAGATGATGACAATATCAAAGATATCGACATAAAAGACACGATCACCTTTTCCATAGATAACCCATCGAATTACATGGCTGATAATATTGTTTATAAGCCATTCAGCACCGACTTTTCATTAAAAGAAACAAAATTCAGTCTTTCCATTCCCGGCAGGTATAATCTCTACAATGCCCTTTCATGCATCGCAATCCTGTCAGAAATGGGAATACCTATTAAAGATATTGCAGGTGTATTGCATGAATTCAAAGGAATCGAGAGGCGGTTTGATATTCACCTGAATGACGGGAAACGACTTGTCATCGATGACTATGCGCATAATCCGCATAAAATATCATCCCTTATGCAGACAATGAAAAACATCAAAGAAAAAATCTGCTATATATTTCAGCCTCATGGATTTGCACCGACACTAATGATGAAGAACGAATATATTGAAGCATTCACAGAAAATCTCCGTGATTACGACCACCTTATACTCCTGCCAATATTTTACGCAGGAGGCACTGTCAGCAAAGACATCTCAAGCCATGACATTGCAGATGGAGTAAAGGCTAAAGGGAAATCTGTTGAGGTTGTTGAAGACAGAGGAATGATTTTGCAAAGACTGAACGACCAAATCAATGGATATAATAATTATGTCGTCTTTGGAGCAAGGGATGAGACGCTCTCAGACTTTGCGAGGGAAATAGCTGATTTAATCCGTTCTGCTTGACACATTCGGCATTCCGCCTCTTACTGTTTGAACAATAATCAAGCCCGTAAGAAAAAACAAAGCCACTGACAGCACTGCAGGTCTCTGGCTTCCAAAGGTTGAAGATAAATATCCGAAAACAAGAGGGCCTAAAATGGCCGAAGACTTACCGACGAGGGAATACACTCCGAAATATTCCGATTCCTTCCCGTCAGGAATAAACTGTGTGTAGAATGCCCTTGTTGCTGCCTGAACCGTGCCGAGACCTAACCCTGCAATAGAGGCAATTATAAAGAATTGAGTTTTAGTTTGAACAAAAAATGCAGCAATTGATACGGCAATCCACATGACTAAAGACAGGATGACCACTTTTTTGGGCCCCCAATAATCTATTGGCTTTGCCATCAAAAAAGCTCCGATAAGTGCCGTAGCCTGAACAATAAGATACATGCCTATTAATTCTTCTGGTTTAAATTGGAGTGTCGTTGCAGCAAATATGCTCGAAAAGACTATAACAGTATTCACCCCATCCTCATAAATGAGATATGCCATTAAAAATTTCCTCTGTTCTTTATTAGCCCAGATTTTTTTTAATGTCTTCCATGCATATCTAAGTCCATCCATTGCTGCACCGCATAAGGTGGACGAAGTACCCATTACGAAATCACCCTGCTTATCTTTGGGTAGAAACACAAACGCAGGCAGGGAAAAGATTCCAAAGAATAAAGCTACCATAGGCCATGTCATGCTCATGAACCCTTTTTTTATCAAAAACAGAGCCAGCAATAAAGAGATTATGGAACCTGCATATCCAACTCCAAAACCCCACGCCGATACCCTGCCCTGATGTGTTGTTTCGGAGATCTCCGGCAAAAATGAATTATAAAAAACAAGACCGCCCTCCATGCCTATGTTGGCAAGGACAATAAGGATAAATCCCTCAAGCACCATTCCCTTATGGAGGAAATAAAATGAGGCAACAGAAGCAATGCAGAGGAGGGTATAAAAAATGAGCAGCTTTTTTCTTACCTTTGCATAATCAGCTATTCCGCCGAGAAACGGAGAACTTAAAGCGACAGCAGCCATACTCAGCGCTATTGCCCTTCCCCACCACAAATCACCGAGCCCTGTCTCATTGCCGACTATTACATTCGCATAATATACGGGAAAGATTACGGCAGCAATAACAGCAGAGTAGCTCGAATTGGCAAAATCAAATAGACACCATGAAAGGACTTTTTTATTCATAGAAAAATCACAAATACTTTTAGGGGGATTCCAAAAGTGGGACAGAGCCCCCCTTTTGAGCAGTCCCCCTTATGCGGTGCAGCGCCTCTTTTGCAGCAGACATCTGTGCATCTTTTTTGCTTTTTCCAATACCGCTGCCGTACAACTGTCCGCTTATATAAACCTCTGCGGTGAACACCTTTTTGTGCTCCTCACCCTCCTGCTTGACAATCCTGTATTCAGGCAGAATACCGAACATGCTCTGGCTTTTCTCTTGTAAATCGCTTTTAAAGTCATATCCTTCTTTTTTAGAGATTATATTGCTTATCTTGTCGCTGAAAAGCCTGAGTATTATAGACTTTACTGTCTCATAATTACTGTCTAAAAATATGGCTCCGAATAAAGCTTCAACACCATCGGAGAGAATGGATTTTTTTTGTCTTCCTCCCGTAGACTCCTCGCCCCTGCCGAGCCTGATATATGTTCCGAGAGAAAGCCTTGATGCCGTATCAAAAAGCACAGCCTCTTTTACGAGATATGACTTCATCTTTGACATGTCGGCTTCCGTTAGAGGAGTTTCATTCATAAAAAGGGCCTCGGCGATAACAAGACCCAATACGGAATCTCCGAGGAATTCAAGCCTTTCGTTGTAGTTTAAAGCCTCATCGGGATTTTCATGCTGATATGACTTGTGTGTAAGCGCTTCTATCAGTAATTTTGAATCCTTGAACCGATAGCCTAAGGAATCCTCAAGCTCCCTTGTATTTTTTGAAAAGGAGGCAGGCATTTGTTCCGCCAAAACCGAATGAATTGGACATTGCATACTCAACATCCATCTGTTTTGCCTTATTGGGAGCATAGTCGAGATCGCATTCAGGATCAGGGTTTTCGAGATTTATTGTCGGAGGAACCATGTTGTTATAAATGCTCAATATTGAGAATACAGCCTCCACCCCCCCCGCAGCGCCGAGGAGATGGCCTGTCATGGACTTTGTGGAGCTTACACAGAGCTTATACGCATGTCCGCCGAATACTGTCTTGATTGCAGCGGTCTCAAGCTCGTCTCCGTATTTCGTGGATGTGCCGTGGGCGTTTATGTAATTGACCTTATTCGGCTCAATCTCTGCGTCTTTCAGCGAAGCCTTCATGCATCTTGCTGCACCTTCACCTTCAGGTGCAGGTGTCGTGATATGGTACGCATCGCTCGACATTCCGTAGCCTATTATCTCTCCGTATATCTTTGCTCCTCTGTTAATGGCGCTATCAAGGCTTTCGAGTATTATCACTCCTGCGCCTTCTCCCATGACAAAGCCGTCTCTTTCGCTGTCAAACGGCCTGCTCGCCTTTTCAGGCTCGTCATTGCGCGTAGACAATGCCTTCATAACAGCAAAGCCGCCAATCCCAAGCGGTGTTATAACAGACTCTGTTCCTCCGGCAATCATTGCATCAGCATCGCCCCTCTGTATTATCCTGAAGGCATCGCCTATGGAATGGCTTCCGGTCGCGCATGCAGTAACAGCAGCAGAATTTGGCCCCTTTGCGCCAAACTTTATGGAGACATTTCCCGATGCGAGGTTGATTATAAGCATAGGGATAAAGAAGGGTGATATCCTTCTGTATCCCTTTTCCAAATATATCTTGTGGTAGTGTTCGATTGCAGGCAGGCCTCCCATGCCGGCGCCGATAATTACGCCAACCCGTTCCGCATTTTCATCCGTAATCTTCAGCCCCGAATCCTCCACAGCCATCGTGGCGGCAGCCATTGCAAAATGGATAAACCTATCCATCTTCTTTATCTCTTTTGCCTCGATGTAGGGGGCAGGGTCGAAGCCTTTGACCTCGCCTGCAATACGCACCGGAAACTGGGAGGCATCAAACTGCGTTATAGGGACTATTCCGGATCTGCCCTCAAGTGCAGACTGCCATGACGCCTCTACACCAATGCCAAGAGGCGTGACAATACCCAGCCCTGTAACTACTACTCTTCTTTTTTCTATCATCCTACTTTATTCTTGATGTAATCTATTGCGTCTTTGACCTTTGCAATCTTTTCTGCATCTTCATCCGGTATCTCGATATTGAACGCCTCTTCAAATGCCATTACCAGCTCAACCGTATCCAGAGAATCCGCTCCGAGGTCTTCCACAAAAGATGCGTCAGATGTTACCTCTGATTGGTCTACACCAAGCTGCTTTGATATAATCTCCTTTACTTTTTCGTCTACCATTATTACCTCCGTTTTTTTATTAAGTGAGAAGTGAGCAATGGGAAATAAGAAGTAAAACTTCTCACTTTTTACTTCTCACTTATTTACATATACATTCCGCCATTTACATGGATTACCTGTCCTGTTATATACCCTGACTCTGGAGATGCAAAGAATGCGACCGCATTTGCAACATCTTCTACCGTGCCGAATTTGTTCATCGGAATAGCTTTAAACATCTCCTGCTTTACATTCTCCGGAAGTGCATCGGTCATTGCTGTCGTAATAAAGCCGGGCGCAACCGCATTAACAGTAATGCCCCTGCTCGCATATTCTTTTGCAATTGTCTTTGTAAGCCCAACCATTCCTGCCTTTGAAGCGCTGTAATTAGCTTGCCCCGGATTCCCCATAAATGCGACAACAGAAGCAATGTTTATAATCCTGCCGTAACGTTGTTTGGACATAACCTTCACTGCCTCTTTTGAGCAGAGGAATGTGCCTTTTAGATTTATATTCATTACTGCATCCCAGTCTTCCTCTTTCATCCTTAACAGAAGACCGTCCCTTGTGATTCCTGCATTATTGACAAGTATCTCCACCTTGCCAAATTCCTTAACAGCACTCTCAAAAATAGCTGCCACATCTGATGAATTTGAGACATCGGCCTTCAATGCAATGCTTTTTATCCCCAGCTTTTCCAACTCTGCCGCCGCCTCTTTTGCTATGTCCAGATTGACATCAACAACTGCTATATTAACTCCATTTCTGGCAAGAGACTCTGCTATGGCCTTACCAATGCCCCTGCCGCCTCCCGTTACTATCGCCACATGTCCATTCATGTTCTATACCCCCAGATGAAAAAGTCGGCTATCATTGTAGCAGAGAATTGACTCCATTTTCCAGTCATTTTTAACATTTCGCTCTCATTGACACTAATTGCTTTTCCTGTTATATTTTTTCTTATGAAGATAATCATAAAAGGAAATGACATTAAGGATGTCCTTGCCATTGTCCTTGCCGGAGGTAAAGGAGAACGCCTGCATCCCATGACCATTCACAGGGCTAAGCCCGCAGTCCCATTCGGAGGGAAATACAGGATAATAGACTTCACCCTCAGCAACTGCATCAACTCTAATATAAGGAAAATAGCAGTAATTACACAGTACAAATCCCTTTCCCTTGACAGGCATCTTGCACTGGGATGGCAAAACCTCTTTAATCCAGAACTGGATGAGTTTATCATCTCCATTCCGCCGCAACAAAGGGTAAGTGAAAGCTGGTATACAGGCACAGCAGATGCCGTATACCAGAATATCTATTTTATTGAAAAGGAAGCGCCTCCTTATCTGCTTATTCTGTCAGGAGACCATATATACAAAATGGACTATTCGGAAATGCTCGCATTCCACTTAGAGAAAAAGGCCATCGGTACAGTTGCGGCAATAGAGGTGGATAAAAAGATCGCATCTTCATTCGGTATTATGGAAGTTGATAGCGAATGGAGAATTTTGGGCTTTGAGGAAAAGCCCAAAAAACCGAAGACAATACCCGGCAACCCTGAGCAATGCCTTGCATCGATGGGAGTATATATATTCAATACAGAGACGATTATTGAAGAGCTTAAGATGGATGCTGCAAGGTCATCAGCCCATGACTTCGGCAAAAACATAATACCCGACATGCTCAAATCAAATAAGCTCTTTGCCTATAATTTCAGGGACGAAAATAAGAAAGAGGCTAAATACTGGAGGGATGTTGGAACCATAGATGCCTATTGGGAAGCGAACATGGACCTTGTTTCCGTTGACCCGCTGCTAAACCTTTATGACAGAGAATGGCCCATAAGAACATACCAATGCCAGAACCCTCCTGCAAAGTTCGTATTTGCGCAGGAACAGAAAGGGGGACGGCTCGGAATATCGCTGGACTCCATTGTCTGCGATGGATGCATAGTTAGCGGGGGAAGGGTGCAGAATTCGGTCTTATCTCCCAATGTCAGGATAAACAGCTGGGCATCTGTAAAGGAATGCATCCTCATGGAAAATGTGGAGATAGGTAGATATGCAAAAATAAAGAGGGCAATCATAGATAAAGATGTATATATACCGCCGGAAACAGTAATCGGATATAATCTGAATGAAGACAAGAAAAAGTTCCATGTAAGCCCAAATGGCATAGTCGTTATCCCAAAAGGTACAGATTTTAGAAAACTGTAAATTGGCTAATAGCTCATAGCTGATAGCTCATAGTCTATGGTTTATGAGCCATGAGCCATGAACCATGAGCTAATTAAAAAGATATACACCCTCGGAACAGGCAGAAGGAGCGAGGAGGATTTTATAGAAATCCTCCTGCTTTATGACATAAAAACCGTCATTGATGTCAGAAGATTTCCAAAAAGCAAGATACAAACTTTCACAAAAGAATATCTCGCAGACCTTTTACAGAGAGAGGGAATATCCTACATCTTTCTCGGCGTTGAACTCGGCGGATTCAGAAAAGGCGGATACGAGGCATATACAGAAACAGAAGATTTTAAAAAAGGCATTGATAAGCTCGAAGAATCTGTCAATAATAATGCTGTTATAATATGCGCTGAAAGGTTTCCGTGGAAGTGCCACAGGAGATGGATAGCGCGGGAGCTTCACAGAAGGGGTTGGCTGATAGAACATATAATAGATAAAGGAAAAGTCTGGGTGCCTAAATAAGACGATAGGCAATGGACTATAGGTGATAAGGGCATGAAATTCAAAAAACTCTGCGAATATTTTGAAAGGCTTGAGGAGACTACAAAGCGTCTTGTGATGTTTGATATCCTTGCCGGGTTGTTTAAAGAGGCATCAGGCGAGGATATAGACAAGATAATTTATTTAAGCCAGGGGCAGCTTCTGCCGCCGTTTCATGGCCTCGAAATAGGAATATCGGAAAAGCTCCTCATACGGGCCATATCCGATGCAACAGATACGCCCACCAAAAAAGTGGAGCAGACCTTCAGGCACACGGGTGACATGGGAAGGACAGCAGAAGAGCTGAATAAGAGAAAGGGCTATGACCTCACTGTAAAACAGGTTTATGAAGAGCTCACAGACATGGCGCAGATAGGCGGGGCCGGAAGCGTGGAGAAAAAGATAGGCCTGCTCTCAAATCTCTTTAAAGGCGTCTCTCCGAAAGAGGCAAAGTATATTGCGAGATTCGTTATAGGAAGGTTAAGGCTCGGAATAGGAGACCCAACAGTGCTTGAGGCCCTTGCCTTAAGCATAGGAAATCGTGAACTGAGGCCCGAGCTTGAAAGGGCATATAATCTGTGCTCTGATTTAGGTCTTATTGCAAAAACACTTCTTGAAAAAGGCATGGAAGGCGTAAGAAAATTCAAGGTTCAGGTTGGCTATCCAATACGAATGGCATTGTGCGAAAGGCTTTCATCCTCTGAAGACATAATCCAGAAAATCGGCAAGGCAGCAATCGAGGCGAAATACGACGGCTTCAGGGTTCAATGCCATAAGGATGATGAGAATGTGGAGTTATTCTCAAGGAACCTTGAAAGGACTACCCACATGTTTCCTGAGATTACAATGGGCATGAAAAAAAACATCAATGCAAAAAAGGCAATAATCGAGGGAGAGGCTCTGGCTTACAATGAAGGCACAGGGGAATTGTTCCCCTTTCAGGTCACCATTCAAAGGAAAAGAAAACACGGCATAGAAGAGATGTCAAAGGAGCTTCCATTGAAGTTCTTTGTTTTTGACCTGCTCTATCTGGACGGAGTTGATTATACAGAAAAGCCTTTCTTGGAGAGAAGGAGAAAACTTGAGTCCATAATTAAAAAGAATGAAATTATCGAGCCTTCAGAGATGTTTGTCACGGATGATCCCTCCGAAATATTCAAATACCTTGAGAGCGCCATTGAAAGAGGGCTTGAAGGTGTTGTGGCTAAAAGGCTTGATGCCCCCTATTCTGCCGGCGCAAGGAATTTCAACTGGATCAAGCTAAAAAGGAGCTATAAAGGCGAGCTTGCAGACACAATAGATGTCTGTATTACGGGATACTTCAGGGGCAAAGGGATGAGGGCAAAATTCGGCGTTGGTGCACTCTTAGGCGCTGTTTATGAGCCTGAGACAGATACATTTAAAACCGTGAGCAAGATAGGCTCGGGATTCAAAGAGGATGAGTTCATTGAACTGAAAAAGATGCTGGATGAGATTGCCATCAAACATAGGCATCCGAGGGTGGATTCTGTAATAGATGCTGATGTGTGGGTCGAGCCAAGATATGTAATAACTGTTATGGCTGATGAGATTACACGCTCTCCTGCCCATACTGCGGGAAGGGATAAAGAGGGGATCGGTTATGCCCTGAGATTTCCGAGATCAACGGGCTTTATAAGATTCGACAAAAAGCCTGAAGATGCAAATACTGTGAAAGAGATCATCGAAATGTTCAATCAGCAGAAGCAGGTGAGTGTGGGTTAAAACTCCGCCAGCATATTGTCGATTAATCGCGTATTCCCAATCTTTACAGCTATCGCAAGGAGGTTTTGCTTTTTGAATTCATTCAATTCATCCAGCGTTTCGGCATTATAGACGCCTGCATACTGAATTTCCGAAATGAGCGGCTCTGACTTCAGCATATCATGCATCTGCTTCTTAACATCCACCGGATTTGACTTGCCTGATTTTATTAAATCCGATGCTGAAAGAATATCCCTGTAAATAACAGTTGCCGCCCTTCTCTCCTCAGGGCTCAGATACCCATTTCTCGAACTCATTGCAAGACCGTCGCTTTCCCTAACAGTAGGGCAAATAACCAGATCTGCATTCATATTCAAATCTTCTGTCATCCTTTTAATAATAACTGTCTGTTGGAAATCCTTCTGTCCAAAGTATGCCCTTGTAGGCATTACAATATTCAAAAGCTTACATACCACAGTCGCAACGCCTGTGAAATGTCCATGCCTGAAAGCTCCGCATAGTTTATCGGATAAATCTTTTACTGTTATATATGTCGAGAATCTGTCGGAATACATGGATCTGGCATCAGGCATGAACAGGATATCCACACCCTCTCTTTTTAGTTTTTCCATGTCCCCTTCCATATCCCTCGGATACCTGTCAAAATCCTCGGATGGCCCGAACTGGGTTGGATTTACAAATATACTCACAACCACAATGTCATTCTCGCTCTTTGCCCTTTTCACAAGGCTGAGATGTCCCTCATGCAAGGCTCCCATTGTTGGAACAAAACCAATAGTCTTTCCTCTTAATAAATGCCTTTTTGAGGTTTCCTTCATTATACTGGGTATTCTGATTGTTTCCATAGCAATTACTTTATATAAATAGGCCCTATTGATTCAAGTGGATATAACCCGGAGCGAATTGATTCAATGCCAAATTAACATCTGCTATTTGATATTTTTATAGAGTTATATTGTTTAGAAATTTATTGACAACGATACTATCACTCTTATAAACTGAGTGTATAGAATTTTTATACATTACAATTAATAGGTGTTGCTGTTATGCAACAAGATTTTCCCAAATTCTTCAAAAACCAAGAAACGCTTCTCATCGAAGTCGGTAAAGCAAACCTTTTTCCCAAAATCCTGTTGAAGATCAGATTCACAGGCATACTTTCATCAGAAAATCACTTCAGATTGTTACCTTGTAACAATAAAAAAATATTTACGGGAGGTTGTTGTGAGAGTTAGGGCTATTTTGGCTATTGTAGCAGCCATAATACTGACAACTGCTACACTGGGAATGACAGCGTCTATCGACCATTCCCAATCGGTCCTGCGGACATGAGCTGCCAAGCATGTCATGTAACAAAGAATCACAAAATCTCAGGCGCATCCACATTCCTTGCTACCAATGACGGCAGGGTGAGCTGTGAGGACTGCCACAGAAATCCGCACAAAGACTCCATGGCAAACAAGGTCCTCTCAAGACACGAAAAAACAGTCGCTTGCCAGACATGCCACATTCCGTCCTTTGCAAGAGGACAGGCCACAAAGATGA
>JAJYXI010000056.1 GCA_021791055.1 Nitrospirota bacterium
GTCTTCTTTTGCCTCTGAGCGCTTTTGCTTTCGGAGGCCATGACGGTCTTGTCTGCACAGGCTGTCACGGTCTTCACACTGCAAAGGAAGGGGTCGTGATTTTTGCGGTGGAGGCTAATAAAAAAGACATTAGTCCAAGGACAAAACAGCCATTTGGTGGAATAACCGCACTCTGTCTCGGTTGTCACCAGACGCCGGAGAAGGGCGGCATGGGTATTAAGCCCATATCGGCACACATGAGCCATCCTTACGGACTTAGCAGCGTAAACTCCAAGGTAGCCCATGTCCCTGAAATGTCTTTAAGGGATGGCAAATTCGAGTGTATCGGATGCCACGACCCGCATCCATCGAATCCGAATTACAGGTATCTCAGGTATGATGCCGGAGCTAACGGCTCGAAGATGGAGAACTTCTGTGCAGCATGCCATCCGATGAAGGCAGATCCAAAGGCAGCAAGCGCAAAGCCCCAGGGATTCAACAGCATGGATGAAAGACTCTTCGGCGGCTCTGGCTCATATGTCCCGGCAGCAGTCGAAGCTCCTGCACCTAAACCAAAAAAGAAATAAATTACATGGGCTGGCATTGTCTTAATGCCAGCCCATATTCCTGCCCCAAAGGTATGTTAATTTAAAGTAACTAATGTTAGAATGTCGTTGTTAAGGTAAAAATTTGAAAATCATTGAACGATTTTTTAAAACCATAACAAAACCCAAATTTGTCATAACCCTTATCATTCTGACACTTATAGCTACCTTTATAGGCGTAATAGTTCCACAGGTCAGTGATAAGAGTCCCTCTTATTTCGAGGAATGGAAGCTAACATCTCCGAATACATTTTACATTGTGAATCTCCTCCAGCTTAACAGGGTTTACACATCCGTATGGTTTTTATCGCTTGTGTTTATTATCATGCTGTCTCTTGGATATTCATTGTATTCGCAAGTCAGGAGAAATCTGAAAAGAAAGGACTTCGCTCCACTCTTATCGAGCCATTGGCCGGCTGCAGCCGATTGGGATTCTATAGAGACTAAAACTGTAATCGAACAGGAAAGCCTTATAAGATTTATGAGAAGACGGAGATATTTCCTGAAAAACAGGAGCGACGACATTCTTGTATTCTCAAAGAATTCTATCAATAGATGGGGAGGCGTGATATTCCACTCTGGATTGTTCTTGATAATTATTGCGGCGCTCATCGGTCTTGCCTTTCAAAAAAGGGGATTTGTTCAGGTTATGGAAGGCGAGGTGTTTTCAGGAATACACGATGATTTTCTTGTTAAGGAGTTGGGCGTCTTTCAAAAGAGATTCGATGTGGGGTTTAAAACCCAATTATATAAGTTTAATCATGAATATTGGGAAACCGACCAGATAAAGGATATTTCGAGTTCGGTGAATATTATCGATAAAGACGGAAAGACTAAAGAGAAGACAATAAATGTAAATAGTCCTCTCAAGTACAACGGCATAAATATTTACCAGTCCTTTGATTACGGCTATGCCCTCACCTTTATTTTGAAAAGGCCCGATGGAAGCGAGACCGTTACCCATTTCCTCCTCGACCGTCCTGACAGGAGAACAAAGCCCTTTATAGGGTCTTCTGATTTTCCCCGGACGCCTTACATTTTTAAGATGAAATTTTATTCTGACATCTCAATGAATTCATTTCGTCTTGGAAAGCCGATTCTGTATCTTCAGGTATTGAAGGGTGTTAACAATATTGTTTTTGACGGGCTGATTATTCCTGGGAATATGATAAATATAGAGGGCAACCTTGTAAAGTTCTTTAATATATCGCACTGGAGCGGCTTGATTTTCGCTAAAGACATCGGAATAGTTATAGTATACGCAGGATTTATAATTGCTGTAACTGGTATAATTATAATTTACATGCTCCCATATAAAGAGATAAGGTTAACAAGGGTTGGAGATTCAATAACCTCAATACATGGCACAACAAAAAGATACCACGCAATATTTGAGGAGGAGATGAATAACATAAAAGCAGAGTTGGGAGTGAAGGCAGATGAATGATTTGTCAATATTGAAATATGAAGTTGTCCTGCACTGGATAGCAGTGGGATTTTATATACTTTCAACTGTCTTTTTTGCTTACAGCGTCTCTTTCCAGAAGGAAAGAACCATTAAGCCTGCAATGCTATTTACATTAATTGGACTCCTGTTTCACTCCATTGCCCTCGGCATAAGATGGTTGTCCACGGGTCATGGACCATACCTGATGAAGTATGAGATACTCTCCTCCAATGCATGGGTGGTTATGGTTATGTTTTTGATTGTTGCATGGAGATATCCCAGACTCAGACCTACTGGGGTTGTAGCAGTGCCTCTAAGCTTTCTGATGATGACTATCGGATTGTTTATGAATCCTGAGATAAAAGGGCTGCCTCCATCCCTTAAAGGCGTATGGCTTGTTATCCATGTTACCTTCAATCATTTGGCTGTAGGAGCGCTTATTATCGCCCTTGGAGCTGCAGTACTCTATCTACTTAAAGAAAAAAAAGGCGATACCGAATTTTTTAAAAAATTGCCACCGGTTGATGTCCTTGATGCATACAGCTATAAATTTGCCGGTTTCGGTTTTATATTCTGGAGTATCACCATTGTGGCAGGGGCTATATGGGCAAATCAGGCATGGGGGAGATACTGGGGATGGGATCCGGTAGAAACCTGGTCGCTTATAACATGGCTATTATACGGGCTTTATCTGCATTCGAGACTATTTCTTAAGTGGAAGGGTAAAAAATCAGCATGGATGCTTGTGCTATGTTTTATACTCTCGATACTGAGCATTTACTTTATACCGTTTATGGTGAAGTCCCTGCATTCAGCATATTTCTGAGAAAAGGGGAATCAAAATGCGAGACGAGAAAGCAAACTATTTAATTAAATCCCTTCATTTTGTATTTTTAGTTTTGATTTTTGAATTATTGTTATCTGCCTGCACACAGATAGAAAAAGCGAAGGATGTAACTTTAGTAAAAGACGCGGTTATGCGTTACAATAAAGGCCTTATCGAAGCTGCAAAGACGGGGAATGTGGAGTCTTTAAAGGGCATGGCATCAGACGATGTTCTGAGAAGACTATATCACTGGATAGCTGCATGGGAAGACTCTGATTTATATATGGACGCAACCGCGAAAGATATTAAATTTAAAAATATTAATATAATAGGGCAAACAGCTCGTGTCCTGACTGCAGAGGACTGGATATACGAATATAAGAGCATAAAGACAAAGCGGGTGGCGCTGCCGGCATCTGGTATTTACTATGAGATGGAATATATCTTGCAAAAAAGAGACAATAAATGGGTTATTACTGCAATAAACATAAAGTCAGAAAAAAAGAAAGACAGGGGCACGGAGCATAAATGAAGAGAAAAAATGTAATGCTTATAACACCGCCATACCACTCAGGTGTGGTTGAATCAGCAGGCACATGGCTCAATTTAGGGTTTGTCTATATTGCGGGAAGTCTGAGAAATGCAGGGTATGATGTGGAAATTTACGATGCCATGTCTTATTTTCATACTTATGATGAAATTGGTAAAAGAATAGAGGCACATAAACCCGATGTGGTTGCAACAACGGCAATCACAGCATCCATAAACGACTGCATAGAAGTATGCAAACTATCAAAGCAGATTAATCCCGAGATTGTTACCGTTCTTGGCAATGTCCATCCGACATTCATGTGGGAGGAGATACTCAGGGATCATGGTGATTATATTGATTGCATTGTAAGAGGCGAGGGTGAGTTTACACTGTCTGAACTCCTGAACTGCCATTTTTCAAGAGGCGATGCATCAAAGGTAAAAGGTATTGCATATTGGAATGGAGAGAAGGCTGTTACAACTCCTCAGAGGGAATATATACAAGATCTTGATGTCCTGCCCGCAGCATGGGATTTAATAGATTGGAAGATTTACTCCTACAGGCCAAAAGAGAATTCCATCCTCGGTATTGTTAGTTCTTCGAGGGGATGCAATCAGCAATGCAGTTTCTGCTCCCAGCAGCTTTTCTGGAGCCGTAAATGGAGGGCAAGGTCGCCTGAGAATTTTGTTTCAGAAATTGAATATCTCCATAGAACATACAATGTTAATGTGGTTATGATGCCTGATGAGACACCAACCTTTGATAGAATGAGATGGGAAAGAATACTTGACCTTCTTAGAGAAAGGCGAATGGATATAGAGCTTCTCATGGAGACAAGGGTTGAGGACATTATAAGGGATCAGGATATCCTGTGGAAATACAAAGAGGCAGGCATTGCCCATATATATGCAGGTGTTGAATCCACCAGCCAGGAGACTCTGGATAGGTTTAAAAAGGATATAAAGGTGGAAGAGTCAAGATTGGCAATTGACCTGATAAACCAACATGATATTATCTCCGAGACATCCTTTGTCCTCGGAATGCCGGAAGAGACAAAGGAATCTATTAATACCACAGTTGAACTTGCAAAGCACTATAGTCCTGATATGGCCTTTTTCCTTGCCATAGCTCCGTGGCCATACGCTGATATATATAAGGAGCTTGATCCGTATATAATCACAAAGGATTACAGCAAATATAATCTCATAGAGCCTGTTGTAAAACCTGCAAATATGACAATCGATGAGTTGAGGGATGATCTCAACAGGGCAACGAGAATTTTTTATATGGATAAGTTTTTAAGACTTCAGAATATGAGTTCCTTCAAACGTGACTATATGATGGCAACATTTAAACTTCTTATGGAGCATTCATGTATCGGTTCGCAGATTAAGTCCATACACGATTCCATGCCCGAAGAGATGAAAAGGTTTATCAGAGACTTTGCCGAGCATTTCTCGCCCATTCCGTAGTTTGCTATTACCCTTTCATGCGTAAAATCCCATAGGGAGTGCATTGTGTCTGACAAGAACAGACATGCCAGTCATGTAAATTTTTGCTTAATTTCCCTCACCACATGAGTGAAATCCCACAGTAAAATCAGGTAGAAAAAGACAGATAGAGATAAAGGTAAAGGTAAAGATAGAGAAATACGCAAAAAGAGCGGTAAAGATATAGTTTTTTTCTTTACCTTTGCATTTTTGTACATGTCTTTATTTTGGAATGGTTTTTGCTAACTGAATGCACGGAGATGGGGGGACAATGAAGATTAAAGTTAGAATAGCCATATTTATAACCCTGATGTTTCTTATTATGATAGCGGTTGCTGCATACGGTGCAAGCATCGTGGGTTCAAAATCCTCATGACCCCAGCAGAGGCGTGTTTCTCAGAAAATCAAACTCAGGAAGCGCATTATGTCTGACATGTCACATAAAATGAGGAAGAAAATGAAAATATTGGTTGTAGATGATGAAGAACTCATATGCTGGTCGCTGAAAAGGACCTTCGAAAAGCATGCCGGACATTCGGTCTGCTGTGTCTATACCGGTAATGATGCCATTAAGAAGATCATGGAAAACCAGTACGATGTGGTTATTACTGACTTAAAGCTTCCTGATTTCAATGGTGCGGAACTTGTGAGGAAAATAAAGGAGTTAGGTATAGATACACCTGTTATTGTTATTTCGTCATATCTCTCTGAAAATATTCTGGAAGATATAATGAAGCATGGCGTTTTCAGGTGTGTAAACAAGCCATTTCAGATAGAAGATATCCTTAAAGATGTAGAGCATATAGCCCCAGCAGTTAAGCCATAATGAATTTTAGATTGATCCAAAATCTTACGAGACAATAGCTCCGTCTTTTATCTGAATAGTTCTTTTTGTATAGGAAGCGATATTCTGGTCGTGTGTTACTACTATTACTGTTTTGCCCATTTTATTCATCTCTGTGAGCAGGTTCATTATTTCTGCAGCGGTTTTGCTGTCGAGCTGTCCCGTAGGCTCATCGCATAAAAGGAGATCAGGGTCATTCACCAATGCCCTTGCAATGGCAACGCGTTGCTGCTGTCCGCCTGAGAGCTGATTCGGTCTGAACTTCGCCCTTTCTTCCAAGCCGACAAGCCTTAAAAGCTCCATCGCACGCTTCTCTGCATCGTCTACCCCCCCTTCTAAGGAGGGGATGGGAGGGGTGGATCTATAAAGCGTAGGAAGCAGTACATTTTCAAGCACAGTTGCGTATGGCAGAAGATAAAAATTCTGGAATACAAAGCCTATGTGCTCATTTCTGATAACTGACAACTCATCATCCGTAAGGTTTGAGACCTCACTGTCTGCCAGTATATAATGCCCTGATGTTGGTACATCAAGGCATCCTATGAGATTCATGAGGGTTGTCTTACCGGAGCCCGATGTGCCCATGATGGCCACAAACTCTCCCCGTTCTATACGAAGATTTATACCTGCTAAAACCTCGACATTCTCTTCGCCTATTTTATAGGTCTTTGTAATATTTTCCATAAGACATAAAATGCTCATAGTTATAAGTTATTCGTTCCTAAATTGACGATTCTAATCTAAAAATATATGCCAGGTGCTGCGAAAGGACTTTAAACCACGCACTTGTAGAAATATTTATCTTATATCCGTCATCTACTACATTGGATACTTGATGGATGATACATTTATTATCTCTCATATACACTTGAACCACACTTTTTAAAGTCTTTGAGCAGTGCCTGACATATAAAATCGCTCAACTTAGATAACAAGTAACTATTTTCCTTTTGCAGTTATAGGCAATATTAACTTTGTGGCGAGTTCTTCTCCTTCTTTGACTCCTGATATTATCTCTGTTTTTTCTTCGCCCCTGATGCCGATTTTTAGTTCCACTCTTTGAACCTTATCCGGACCCAGCACCTTATAGGCGATCTGCTTTCCTTTTTCGAATTTTATGGCTGCATTTGGAACTGTGAGTATATCCTGCTTTTCATCGAAGATTATCTTTACATGTGTTGTCATTTCCGGCTTCAGCAACAAGGCGTCTTCTTTAGTAACCTTCACAATGGTGAGGTAATAAACGATATTGTCTTTTACAACAGGCTGCGGGTATATCTTTTCTATTGTCCCGTAAAAGAGCTTACTGGGATAAGTATCTACATAGTATTCAACCTTCTGTCCAAGCCTGACCCTTCCTATGTCTGTCTCATCAACATATATCCACATCTCAAGCCGTGTTGGGTCAAGGACGGTCACTAAGTTTGCGACCTGAAGGCCTGCAACTATGGTCTCGCCTTCCTGCGCTGTGACATCAGAGACAACACCGTCTATTGGCGCATAAATCTTTGTGTATGTGAGTTTTGTCTCATGCTGTCTTAACTGTGCTGTGATGTCATCTATCTTTGCCTTTGCCGCCTCGAACTGGCTCTTTGCCTTGTCAACAGCATCTTTTGTGGTATATTCATGCTTGACGAGTTCCTTTTCCCTCTCATAGTTTACTCTGGCATAGTCATAATTTGCCTTTGCCTCGTTCAGGACAGCCCTCTGCTGCTCGATGGCCTGTACAATTTCCCTATCGTCTATAAGGGCTATAACCTGCCCTTTCTTCACCCTGTCCCCGATCTTCACATTCATCCTGAATATTGAGCCGGTTGCCCTCGCGCCTATCTTAACCACCGCACCGACCTGGGGCTTTATGATCCCTGTCTCTACAAGCACTCCCCTTATGCTGTCCTTTTCAACCTTTGCAGTTTCCAGTATCTTTATTGACGGCTTGACAAAGAACTTTTTGTACAGGAAAAAACCGCCTGTAAGGAATATCGCAGCGATGATAATAATAAATAAAACTTTTTTCACAAGAGTCCTCCGTTGCCTATTGCCTATTGCCTATTGTCTCAAGACTTTCCACTCCCGTAATCTTTTCGAGCAGTGCCTTTGATAGAATCAGGTTTAATTTTGAGCTGATCAATTGCTCTCTTGCATTTGACAGAAGACTCTCAGCCTGAACAAGGGAAAGTATATCAGCCTTTCCCACCTTATACTCTCCGAATGCCTGAGAATAGTTATGCTCTGCCTGTTTGAGCTGCTGCTGTGCGACCTTCAGTTTATTAGAGGCGGTTATAAAGTCCTCGTATGTCTTATGTACATCAAGTAAGACCCTTCTTTTCATGTCGTTCAGTTTCTCTATGGAAACGCCTTTTTCCAACTCTGAAGACTGCTGTTTAAAGAACTTCCCGAGTTCAAATATATTCCATGTTGCTGTAATGCCGGCAGTCTTTTCTTCAGGGAATGATGTCCTGAATACCCCTCCGCCTGTTTTTGTATAAGAGGTGTTTAACGAGAATGTAGGATAAAAGGCGCTGTCGGCAAGTGATTTGTTGTTTTTAGACACCTCAAGGGTATTTTCTGCCTGCTTAATCTCAGGCCTCTCAAGTGCGATGTCCGATAGTTTTTTTCTGTCAGGTAGTTTTGTATCCATATCCAGCGAACCGATGATGTCGTATTGGCTATCAAGGGGTTTGCCTATCATGGAATTGAGATCTGATAAAGCCTTTTTAAAATCTCCTTCAGCCTGAATCAGATTGAACCTGGCCTGTTCGAGCCGCACGGATGCCTGAAGAACATCAGAAAGCTTTGCAACACCGAATTTATATCTCCCCTCTGCAACCTCATGGTCTTTCTGTGCATCCTGAAGCTGTATCTTTCTCTGTTCGACAGTTTCCTTTTGGGCAAGGGCACTATAAAACGCCGCCTTTATATTGTATTCGAGATCAAGGAGACTCTTTCTGACTTCCTCTTTGTCCGTACTGAGGTTAAGCCTTGCAATGTCTCTGCTTGCCTTTCTTTTGCCGCCGTCGAATAGTGTGTACGATAGTGTAAGGTTATAAGTCCTTGAACTGAACTCCTGACTTGATGTGTAAAAGCGTTTCTGGGCTGTCGATGCATCAAGGCTCGGCAGATACGGCGCCAGCGAGGCATTATACAGCGCCTCTGTTGACCTTGCCTTTATCATGGACGCCTTATACGACGGAAGTTTCTCTTTTGCGAGGGATATGGCCTCATCGATGGTTAGTGAATGGGCTGTAGAAATAAAGACAATAAAAGAGAGCGTAATGATATATATGTAAATACCCTTTAAAAACCGCTTCATAGCTGATAAATTAACACATTAAACTCAATGAATACAATGAAGTTTTATAACTTGATGCGTGGCCAGTTGCGAAGACTCATTATTTCTTCCACAATTTTCTTGATTGGTATTTTTGTCTTCTTTGAGATTGCCTTCAAATCTTCATACTCCGGAGAGATATTGACTACCTTATCTTTTAGGGTGGATAGCTTTATTCTCACATCCCCATATGTTGTATTTATCTTTTTTATCTCCCTGTCCAAAGTCTTCCGATGGGCATTGTAGAATCTCAGGCCGATTGTTGTGGTCTCCTGAAATAATATGCTTGATAACTTCTCAATATCGACTTCCTTTGAAATAACGGTCAGTTTTACAGCAGGCCTGCCTTTTTTCATAATGATGTTTTCTAAAAATACATCGAGGGCGCCTGCCTTGAACAGCCTTTCCATAACATGCCCATAAATCTGCGGATTCATGTCATCGATATTTGTTTCAATTATTGTTACGAAATCTTCGCCTCTGTCTGCCTTTATCTCTTCGCCAATAAGTATTCTCAGTGTATTTGGCATAGTCTTAATATTTTTATTCCCTGCGCCGTATCCAACTCTTTCTATCCTTGTTTCGGGTAAAGGAGATGTCTTTGATTTAAGGCCTGATATAATTACCGCCCCTGTTGGAGTGGTAAGCTCAAATGGTATTTCGGAAGAATATACGGGATAGCCTCTCAGAAGCTCTATCGTTGCAGGTGCAGGCACAGGAAGTATTCCGTGTTCTGTCTTCACGCTGCCGTTTCCAAGATTGATAGGTGATGTGTATATTTTTTCGACTCCAAGAGCATCAAGCCCTATAATGGTTCCAAATATGTCCACTATGCAGTCAATGCCACCGAGCTCATGAAGATGAACAGTATTAAATGGCTCGCCGTGAACCCTTGCCTCTGCTTCGAAGAGGCTTTTAAAGATTTTTAATCCTTTTTGTTTAAGCTTTTCGGATAGCTGGGAGGTTTTAATTATTTTTTCTATATCTTTCCATTTTTTGCCTTTAGCCTTTTGCCTTTTGCCTTCAGCCTTTATTATCACATCTACCTTTGTTGCAGATATGCCATTGCGTAAGACCTTTCTGGATTTAAGGCTGTAATTTTTTATGGGAAGTCTTTTGAGTTCCTTCTCAATATCGGATAGTTTTACTCCTGCGTCAACAAGTGCACCGAGGCACATGTCGCCGCTTATACCGGCAAAACAATCAAAATAGGCTATCTTTTTATATTCTGGCATGGGAATATTTTACACTTTTAGATATTATGGTGGGAAGGTATTTGTTTATTGAGTTCAAGGAATTCATTGGGTTATACTTTAAATTAATCGAAGACCTCGTTTATTCAGAGGAGGCCGAAGTGAAACTTATTGCAGAGCACAAAACTAATAATAAGGCGCTGAGACTTGTTTTGGGAGACATTACAGAGAGGGATGTGGATGCAATAGTAAATGCTGCAAACTCACACCTTCAGCACGGCGGCGGTGTTGCAGGCGCTATTGTGAGAAAGGGCGGGCAGATTATACAGGATGAGAGCGATAAGATAGGATTTGTTCCTGTTGGCAATGCAGCAATCACCACTGCCGGCAAACTGCCTTCAAGATTTGTCATCCATGCAGTTGGCCCGAGGATGGGAGAGGGTGATGAGGATAATAAGCTGAAAAATGCAGTATTGAGCAGCTTAATGCGCGCCTCTGATAAAGGGCTTAAAAGCATTTCCATGCCTGCAATAAGCTCGGGAATATTCGGATTTCCAAAGGACAGGTGTGCAAGTATACTTGTGAATGAGGCAAATAGGTTTTTGCAGGGGCATAAAGACACTTCCCTTGGAATAGTGGAATTCTGCATATTTGATGACCTCACCCTTGGCTATTTCAAGCAGGAATTTGATAAACTGAATGGGTAAATGTGTTTATGGGTTACTCATCCACTCATTCACCTATTTACTCATTAACTTATGTATGCCGGGATAGCACAGTGGTAGTGCAGCTGATTCGTAATCGTATCAGGGACTTTCAACAAGGCTTTGAAAATACCCGCAAATCAAGATTTGACAAGGCTTTATGGCATTTCTCAGTATTACTATGATTCATTAAAATTGACCCTGATTTACTGTAGATTTATTACGATTTTATGACGTTGGTTTTGTGCTATAATGAAATAAATATTTTACAGGGGCAGGTGAAACATAATGGGAGCTACTTTAACAATAAGCGAGGATTTATCGAAGAGGCTGGAGCGATTAGCTAGAACTACTAAACAGTCGAAGTCCTCTTTGGCGGCGCAAGCGATCGAGGATTTTTTAACAGTTCAGGAATGGCACATTCAGGCGATAAAGGAAGGCATCGAGGCTGCGGACAGGGGAGATGTTGTTAGTCATAAAGAAGCTGTTACTGAGTTGAAAAAGTGGAGCCGGCGTGCATCTTAAGTGGACGCGTCCAGCGATTAAAGACCTCAGAGACGCCGGAGACTTTATTGCTTTAGACAATCCCACCGCTGCAGATAGAATGGCTGATAGAGTTAAGGAAGCAGTAGAATACCTGATACAATATCCCAATATAGGCAGAATAGGGCGTGTGCAAGGAACAAGAGAGCTTATAATATCAGGCGCTCCTTTTATTGTTGTTTATCGGATCAAAACTCCAGCAATTGAAATTTTGAGAGTGCTCCATCATGCCAGAAAGTGGCCAGCTGTCTAAAAGAGGTATTCGGTATTCAAAACAGAATGTCTATTCCATGCCACTGCATTCGCTCGATGTTCTGCTTCGCTCCACACAGCGCTCATTCCGCTATATTCCATAAACATACTGTTTTTCATATCTCTAATTCCATATCGCAGATCTAAAACATAGACTCCGACAAGCTCCGTCAAAGTTTTAGGTCTGCTTGAGAGGAATATATGAATGATTCAAAGAAAAAAGTACGAATGATTGACATAGCCTTTTCTGAGGTTCCATCCAAACCAGTGCCACCGTGTATTTGTACTATATGATTCAACTTGTTGCGCATCCTGATCTCGTTTTCTGCTATTGCTGTAATATTTGGAAAAGATAGGTTATATATATAGTCCTGAATATCTCTTTCTATTCTTAATAATATCGAATCTTCTATTCTTAATAATTGTAAAGGAGATTTGTATTCTAAGGGGGTTGTTTCTTCACTGGACAATAATATTTCCAAGATATCGATGGCAATATCTTTAACAGTCAGTTTTTTTAGTCCTCGGCGTGGGGAAATATAGAGGTTATTCTTTCCGAAGTCAAGATAAGAAAAAAAATCATATCCTACCATATTGAAGTGTTTTTTATATGCTTCGCGTGCTGATTTTATAATAAAGTTTTTTGTCAGTTTTTCAGCCTTTTCTTTACCATATTTTTCGACCCTTTTTTTATACCATTTTTTGGTTTCTCCTGTTTTGGTTTGTTCTCTAAAGATTTCATCCTTAGAGATCGCTTTTGTAATAAATTCCTCGGAAACAACGGCATGTATCTTCGCGGTTAATGACATAATGATATCTCTAAAGCCTGGTGGTAAAAATGATTTTTTAAGGCGACGCAGTTCAAATTCATCATTTTCATCTTTTTTAAATTCTAACTCTAACATTGCAAGTGTTTTAGCTAAAAGCCATATTCTATATCCATCGGTCTGGGCCATTTTCCCATCTTTTGCGTTTGATAGCCACCCTTTAAATTCTCCTTCGAAATCTTTCTTTTCGTTTAAATCTTCCATTTTATGAGAAATATAAGAATCAGAATATTGCGGATAATTTGAACGGATCCACGAATGCATCTGCTTAAAGCGCAGACAGTTGTATACTTCTCTCTTGGGTCTCATCTGTATACAATATTCATATTCTTTATGGTTTTTATGATTTGTTCCATCTTGTAGATTTTAGTATAACTGAGTATGAAAATCAAACAGGGTGTATACAAAATGGAAAAACTTATAACGGCGGAACAGGTTGCGGAGATGATCGGGGTCACGGTGGAGGTGCTGCACCAGTGGACTTATCGCGGAGCGATCCCCCACATAAAAATATCTAAACGTATGATCCGTTTCCGGGAGTCAGAGGTCATGGAGTGGCTCGACTCTAAGGCATTTGGACCCGAAGAAAAGAAACCGCAGTCGCAGGCAAAAAAGAGAAAGGGCGGGAAAAGCTACTCGCGGGAGAGAGGTAAGAGATATATAGATGAGATGGTTGAGAGGACGAAGAAGGAGGTGCTGGGGTCGTGAGCGGCCTAATTACAATGCGCATTAAGCGCAACAAAAAATACAAAACTATACGATGTGATGGCGTAGAGGATCGGCGCCTAACTTGGGCTGCAAAAGGCCTACATACATACCTTATTACAAGGCCCGAGGGGTGGCAGGTGCAGCACAGCGAACTTTTACGGCGCAGCGCTAATAAACGCGGCGTTTTAAGGGGTTGCATTGCGGCATTAAAACAATACGGCTACCTAAAAATTACGCGGCTGCGCGACGCTCAGGGAAAGTTTGACAGCTGGGAGTGGACGGTGTTTGAAGGGTCGCAAACCCTTAATAAAAGCCAATCCGCACCGAAAGTCAAAAAACCGAACTTCGGTAAAACCGAAATTCGGAAAATCGGCCTTATCAACAATGAACAACCCAACCAGACAAAAACAACAACAGCAGATGTTAATGTTGTTATTGGAAAAATTGACGGTACGCAGTTTGCCGGTGCTGAAAAAAGCGCTATTGCAAAGGCCCTTAAAAAATCAGGGCTCGGCCCGGCCGAGGCCGATCGGCTGATCGAGTACCTTATGGCCAAATACCCCGGCGGCGGCGACAATCCGCCGGGGCTGCTATTGCAGGCCCTTCGCGAGGGGTGGAAGGCGCCGGCTGGGTTTAAGACGGCGGCTGAAAAAGAGGCTGAGAGGCAGGCGGCGGGGGATAATTATGAGCGCCGGCGAGCGGCGGCGGAGCGCGAGAATCTTCGCCGGATGGGGCTTGTTTAGGACGAGTATACATGAAAGGGAGGAGTGGACAATGACAGTAAGCGAAACTTTTACACTAACAGTTGCAGGCGTAATAGGGCACCTGGGTGGCATTGTTAGACAGGCGCAGGCGGTTTTATTGAGCCGATATCCCCGTCTTAGGTGTCACAGCGCAAAGCCTTGGACTTGCAGGATTAATGGCATAGACTATGCCGGCGTGGAGATGGGGACAGATAGGGGAATTTTAAACCTCTATATCCGCATCGGAGGCGAACCTACAGAGATGGGGGAGTTTGAGAGTTTGATTTTACTTAAAGGCTATGCCTTCCAGCTTTTAAGCAGGGCGGGAGAAAAAATCTTTAACTAAAAAGGAGGAGTAAAAAAATGATACGAATAGAAAAAACCCGGGGTATTCAACACGGGGTTCCTGTTGAGGTGGTTATGATACACGCCTCTCATCTGGATATGGATATCTATATCCCCTTATTAGATGTAGCCACGCTGGAATCATCATCACAGGAAACTGAGAAAGGAAAGGAGTTTGTAGATGCGCTGAAAAGGCAGGGGTATTACATCGATCATTTATATCCCAAGAATCGGTAATGGTCAGTATCACAAATGTATCATCAGGGCAAGCCTCGACCTACTACCAGCAGGACAACTATTATGCCAAACAGACAGGCGAATGGCAGGGCAAAGGCGCAGAGGAGTTAGGACTTACCGGAGAAGTCCAGAAAGAAGACTTTGAAAGCCTCATTAACGGCAAGGCTCCTGACGGCAGTTTTCAAATCCAGAACGGCGGGGAAGGACAAAATCATAGGGCAGGTGTGGATATTACGTTCAGCGGGGGAAAAACCATTTCTATTGTATCCGAAGTTTTAGGGGATACCAGAGTAAGGGAGGCCCACGAAAAAGCCGTTAGCGAGGCTCTCCGTTACGTAGAGCAAAACTTTTCGCAGGCACGCCAGACCCAAGACGGAATTACTGAGAAAGTAGATACCGGTAACCTCGTCATTGCCAAATTTCAGCATGACACAAGCCGTGAGTTAGATCCACAGATCCATACACATGCAGTCCTGATAAACGCCACCCAGCGCCCGGACGGGCAATGGCGAGCCTTGTCAAACGAAGAAATCTTCCAAAACAAAATGCTCATCGGGCAGATTTACAGGAACGAGCTTGCCGCTAATCTAAAGGAATTAGGCTATTCAATCCAATCAGACAGTAAGGGCTTATTTGAAATTCAAGGTATAGACCAGAAAGTCCTTGACCATTTTTCACAGCGCAGCGAGCAGATAGACGCCAAGGTTAAGGAGCTCAAGGAGAGCGGTTTATATCCCAATGCCGATCCGCAGAAGCTGCGCGAAATAGCCACTTTAGGCAGCCGCATTGCTAAAAAAGATGTGGATATGAATGTCGTAAGGGAATCATGGCAGGAAAGACTACAAGAACAAGGCTATACAAAAGAGCAGATACAGGAGAACATCCAGAAAGCAGCAGAACAGGCAAAACAAAATGAGCTTAACCGCACCGAGTCTAAGATGAACGAGTATGACTATATTCGTACGGCCACGAGAGCCATAACAGAGCAAGAAAGTACGTTTACAAAAGAGGAAATTTTAAGGGTAGCTGGCAAATTTTCAATCGGTGAATACCGAGTGCAGGACATTGAAAAGGCATTCAGCGAGTTGCAGCATGACAAAGAGATTGTACAGCTTGGAGAAAATGCCTACACAACTGATGAGATGCTCAGGAAAGAAAAAGAAGTCATACAGATGATGCAAACAAGCAAAGGAGATATGGAACACTTAAATACTTCCCCGGGTGCATATGGCGTCTGTGCTCAATATGAACAGGCTAATCAGTTAAAGCTCACATGGTCGCAACGAAGAGGAGTAGAACATATATTGACCAGCAGGGATAGGTTTATAGGGATAAACGGTGCAGCTGGAACGGGAAAGACCACTATGCTGGATATTGTGAGACAGCAAGCCGAGGCACAGGGGTATAAGGTGTTCGGTCTTTCGCAGACCGGGAAGGCGGCGGGGGAAATAGAAGCCAGTACAAACATAAAATCTCAGACGATAGAATCGTTTTTACGGACCAACCAGACCGGAGAGCAAAAACAGATATGGATTATCGATGAAGCAAGCCTGATTTCATCGAGAAACGCATACCAGCTATTTACGAGAGCCATCTGGGAGGACGCGAGAGTGGTACTTATAGGCGACCAAAAGCAGCTTCAGAGCATTGAAGCTGGGCGTATCTTTCAAGACTTGCAAACTAACGGAATGAGAACGGTAGAAATGACAGACATTATAAGGCAAAAAAATGAGGATTACAGAGAGATTGCTGAAAACATGGCAGCTAAAGAAATCGATAAAGCATTTCAAGCACTTGAGGATAGTGAAAAAATAAAAGAAGTACAAAATAGAGACGAAAGAATTAACGAGATAGTTAAAGATTATATTAGTGCAGACTATAAAGATACAATTATTGTCACCGCTCGAAACTCCGATAAGAACGGGTTAAATGCCTTAATCAGAGATGAATTAAAAAATGCAATGGAGCTAACCGGAAAAGAGTGGACAATGACAGTAAGAGAGCCTAAAAATGTCATGCCGGCTGATAGACATTTTGCACAATCTTACAGTGATGGCGATTTGATTTATAGTCGATTTGCCGGTGTGATCGGCAGGGCTGGAACGGAGGCGAAAGTTATAGACATCGACCAGCAGAATCATAAATTAACCGTGCGAACTAAAGATAGTAGAGAAGCCGAGATAGATTTAAAAAAAGACGGCGACAAGATACAGACATATCGTGAAAAAGAGCAAGGCTTTATTGATGGTGAAAAGATAGTATTTCTGAAAAATGACAAGCGCCTTGGAGTAAAAAATGGAGAAACGGCAGAGATTAAAAATATAGATAAATACGGGAATATAACAGTAGAAACCGACAGAGGGAAAGAACTTATTTTCAATAAGAATGATTACAAATATTTCGATTATGGATATGCAGTTACAGATTATAAAAGTCAGGGACAGACAGCTGAAAAAGTAATATATCATGCAGACACAAGTAAAGAAGTGAATTATAACCAAGCTTATGTTGCTACTACTCGAGGTAGGGAGGATTTGATTATTTATACGGACGATAAAGAAGAGCTTAAAGAACAGATGAAGACAGAGCAAGAAAAAACCTCAACTCTCGACTATGAAAAATTGGAGAACAGCCTTGATAAGTCAGGAGACTATGAGCATGATACAGTAACCAGCTTAAAGGATGGAATAGAAGAACAGGAACATGGTGTGGATGATATTCTAAAAAGCGATGATATTACGAAATCGGATGATATTGAAATATACATATCAACGTCTCGCAGTTTATCGGACTGAAACAATCCACAAGGTATATACATTACAGTAGTTTAGACTCGGGAAACTTCCACACCCAACGCAACATTCCGTTGCTAAAAAGGTATACCTTCCAGCCAAAAAAATAATGAATATCATATGATTATGAGGTCTACTGCTGGTCTACTGTTTTCTTTTCTAAAGGCTCAAATCCAAAATTTGCAAGGCTTCAAGCAAGGTCTACCAAAAAATTTAAAAAACAGACCCAAAAGTCTACATATAGACAAACCCAAAAGTAATATTTATTAAAAGCTCCACATACCAGTTTTAAAGAGGAGGAAGTAAATGAGAACAGTATCCACAAAACTCACAGATGAGGAATTCCAAAAAATGGAGGTGTCAAGAGGAGAAAAGACAACATCAAATTATTTGAGGGGTCTGATATTGCAGGATGCCCAAAAAACAAATGATGAAGTCGATGCAGTCAATAATCTATTGGCGGACATAGCCAAATCGCTAAAACAACTACAATCCGGAGAAGGTAAGGAGGTGAGAGAAGAATTAAACCTAATTAAAGATATATTGTTGTCGTTAGTTCAGGCATCGCCGGCAGCAGCAAATCTTGTGAAAATCAAATATCCAGAACTCATTAAGGCTGTTCAATAACAGCGAATAGTTTTTTGACAAGGAGTTAATAGACTGAGCAGATCAGACAATAAGGCAATGCAGACAGCAACTACAGCACGCCATCAGCTCAAACAATGCGGCTTGAAGTCCGCAGAGGGTATATTTAACCCCTCTGAA
>JAJYXI010000012.1:0-14764 GCA_021791055.1 Nitrospirota bacterium
TTCTCATCTAAATGCCTCCATATGGAATTAAGATGAGATATTTTAACAGGATTTGCGGTAAAAGGAAAACAGAAATACTTGCAGAACCTTGATTCTCAAGGCTTAGCGAGTTGTTGAACAGGCTCATAGTAGTAAGAGAGGTGCGTCGTGCCTTTGCCTTCTAAAGAACGGTTCAGATGCGAAATCCTTTCATGGAATAGGGTTGTAAGGGATACAAAAAAACTCTCAGAGAGCATAAAGAATTCAGGTTACGAGCCGGATATTGTAGTAGCAATTGGCAGGGGTGGCTATGTCCCTGCCAGGATACTTTGCGACTATCTGCTGATAAGAGACCTGGCATCAATAAAGGTGGAACACTGGGGTATTGCTGCAACAGAGACAGAAAAGGCGGTCATCAAATTCCCTCTTTGTGCGGATATAAAAGACAAAAGGGTTTTGCTTGCGGATGACATAACCGATACGGGAGATACACTGAGGGTTTCTCTGGAATACCTAAAAACTTTTGAGCCTGAAGATATCAAGACTGCTGTACTTATACATAAGACCTGTTCTGCAATCATACCGGATTACTTTGTCAGCAAGATTACAAAATGGCGGTGGGTCATCTTTCCGTGGCACATCTATGAAGACCTTGCCGGCTTTGTCAAAAGGATAAAGAATATGGGCATCCATAGCGAAGAGGATATAACTCGTGAGCTCAGAGAACGATACAATATCGTGGTGAATATAGATGCTATCAAAGATGTGTTATTAGAACTGGAGTAATGAATGGAGCGGGCGACGGGATTCGAACCCGCGACCTTCAGCTTGGGAAGCTGACACTCTACCACTGAGTTACACCCGCAAATGAAAAGCAAAAATATGTTACTACATAGAAAATATTTTGTGCAACTAAGTATAATTCTTAATTATGTGGAACATACGGATGAGGGCATCAAAAAACAGAAGTCAGAATTTTAAAACCTATGAAATACACATATCAGGGGCAGAGGGTATATATGAAGAAGCAGAAATTTTAAAAATAGTCAAAGGATACACCAAAAGAGCATTAAACCATCCAAGGGGAAAGCCTGATAACATTGTAATAACAATCGAAAAGATAAAGCAGAAACCGAAGAAGGTTCAACTGCTTCCTGTAACTACTCTTAGATGCATATCTCCGGATGAAGCTAAAAAAATAATATTTCAAACACTATCGAGCATCGGCGTTTCAAAAAGGGGTATCAACAATTCATTCAGGGTTCTAACCTCACAAAAGACAATGCGTGGAGCGGCTCTAATCTTAGAAGAATCAGGTATCCGCATGGAAACTGACAGGGAGCGGGGAGTTAGGGTATCGAGACTCGGGATAGAGGAAGCTGCAGAAAAGGCATTGGCATGGAAACTTTCAAAGATGAGAATCAACACTACTACTGTCAAAGAGGCTCTAATACTCGCTTCAAAGGTAATATCGCATCCGGATGTAATAGCAGAAGTCTGTATTTCTGACGACCCTGATTACACGACAGGTTATATAGCAACAAAAAAATTGGGATATTTGAGGATACCGAATATTAAAAAACATGGAGAGAAGCACGGTGGAAGGGTATTCATTGTTAAGGAAGGTGCCGATATTGATAGACTGATCCATTATCTCGAAAAAATACCGGTAATCGTATCAGGAGTAAGGTTTGACTAAAAATATAATACTCATAGGCAACCCGATAGCAGGCGGGGGCGCGTTAAAGAAGATTAAAAAGGCAGTAAACATTCTCGAAAAGAAAGGATTCAATGTCCGGCTGATGCTCACTGCTCAAAAAGGGGATGCGGAATCCTTTGCGAGACAAATCATCCCGGAGGGTCAAGGGGAATTATTAGTAATTGCAGCAGGAGGTGATGGCACATACAATGAAGTGGCAAATGGCCTTGCCCATTCAAACATTCCCATGGCAATACTTCCTTTAGGCACAACATCCGTGCTCGCAAAGGAGCTGAATATGCCTGAAGACTTGGAAAAGGCTTTAAATATTGCACTGAATGGAAAAGTACAGACGATTCATCTCGGCAGAATTACCTGCAAAACTCATAACTCAAAACTCCTAACCCGTCACTTTCTGTTGATGGCAGGAATCGGCTTTGACGGAGAAACTGTTTACGGTGTTAATGAGAGGATTAAAAAGATTACTGGCAAAGGCGCATACATATTGAACGGGCTTAAAACAATCCTCAGATACAATCCATCTCAAATTACTCTGAAATACAACTCTGAGCAGAAATCAGGATACAATGTCATCATAGGCAAGGCATCATGTTATGGCGGAGACTTTAAGGTAACGCCAGATGCTAAGCTCACAGACCCTTATTTTTATGTATTCTTAATGCACCAAAAATGCAGACTCAATCTCATCCGTTACATATCAGGGATAATAAATAAAAGCCATCTCAAACTTAAGGATATAAGCTATTTCAGGGCTTCAGAGATAGAGATAGAAGGGAATGCACACATCCAGATCGATGGAGACTATTTAGGCACCACGCCAGCAAAGATAGATGTGGTGCCTGATGCATTGCAACTGATATCCAGCGAATAACGATTTGACGCACTTCGCTATTTAACAGGTCCTGCAGAAAAAATTATTTTATCGAACTTACGTTTAAGGGTTTTGCTTTCGAAGTTCACCATCTCAACGCCGGGATGTAGAGACATTGTCTGCCCTTTCTTCACTTTCGTCTGTGGCATCGCAACCCATGTTTTCTTGCCGTTCTTCTCAAGGCAGACATAGGTATATCCACCGCTGTTCATGGTTTCTACGACCTTCCCTGTTATTGCAGACGTTTCTTGAGAACCTGCGTATACGCCATTTACTGTGAATATGGACATAAAGGATAAAACCATAACCAGTGCTATCAAAAATCGTTTCATATTCCTCTCCTTAGATTAAAGGCTCCTGTAAATATTTTTGCAGGAGCCTGATACTATTCAGTATTTTGGTAGCTTTTACTATTTAGCTTCTTCCTGCGGCTTTGTGAATACCTCTTCCTTCAAAAGCCTCTCCCAGTTTTTATCCACATCCTCCTGTGCCTGCTTAAGGAGCCATTCGTTTTCAGGCGCAAAGAGGTGTTTGAATCTTCCCTGGGGCTTGAGGAAATCCACAAGCGGCTTCTTTTCCTTCGGCTTTACAGTGACCCTTGTTACGCCGTTTTCTATTTCATAAAGCGGCCAGTAGCATGTCTCAACAGCAAGCCTGCTTAAAAGGATTGCATCGTCTGTCCTTGACCTCCAGCCGCGGTTGCATGGTGCAATTATGTTCATGAACTTCGGGCCTTTTATCTCAAGGGCCTTTCTCACCTTTTTCATCAGATCGGACCAGTGGCTCGGAGATGCCTGTGCAACATATGGTATGCCGTGTGCAGCCATGATCCTTGTGAGGTCTTTCCTTTCCTGCAGCTTTCCCGGAACAACGCTGCCGGCAGGACATGTGGTTGTATCAGCACCGAGGGGTGTTGCGCTTGAACGCTGAATACCTGTATTCATATATGCGCCATTGTCATAGCAGATATAGAGCATGTCATGCCCTCTTTCCATGGCGCCTGAAAGGCTCTGGAAGCCGATGTCGTATGTACCTCCGTCACCGCCGAATGCGATGAACTTTATCTCCTTGTCTATCTTTCCCTGTTTCTTTAGAGACCTGTACATTGTCTCAACCCCTGATAAAGTGGCGGCAGCATTTTCGAATGCATTGTGGATCCAGGGAATCTTCCACGCAGTGTATTCGGATATGCATGTGGAAACCTCAAGGCACCCTGTGGCATTTGATGCAACAACAGGGTAGTCCGATGCAAGGAGAACCATCTTTACAACCGGTGGCGCGCCGCAACCGGAACACATCCTGTGGCCTGCTGTTAAAAGCACTTCTTTCTTTGAAAGCTCTTTTAAGCTAAGTGGTGTCGCCATATTACTCCCTCACTCCAATGTATTCTTTAAAGGTTTTTACTTTTCCTGTCTTTGCGATCTCTGCAAGCTCATTGAGTACAAGCTCTGCGTGCTCAGGCAGATAGTCCCTTCCGCCGAGGCCGTATATCTTGTTTATGAGTATCGGCCTGTCCTTGTAAGGATAAATGCTGGATGCAATATCCATGAACAATGGCCCGTAAGAGGCTCCAAAGGCATCAGCCCTGTCAAGCACGCATACTGCCTTCAGATGTTTCAATGCCTCTCCAACTTCTTCGTAAGGGAATGGCCTGTAAAGCCTTGGTTTTAAGAGGCCTGCCTTGATTCCCTTGTTTCTGAACTCATCAATCACATCCTTTGATGTTCCTGCTGCTGAGTTAAGGATAACAAGTCCTACCTCAGCATCATCGAGCCTGTATGTCTCAAAGAGTCCGTATTTCCTTCCTGAAATCTTCTCAAAATCCTTTGCCACATTTAAAATCACATTGGAAACCTTTGTCATGACCTCGGCCTGCGCCCTTCTGAACTCCATGTAATAGTCAGGAAGGATTAATGGGCCGTAGCTTACCGGATGTTCTATATCAAGGAGTGGATTTAACTGTTTATATTCCCCGACAAAGTTCTTTACGGCATCGTCATCCAGATACTCTATTCTCTCTATGGAATGACTTATTATAAAACCGTCGAGGCATACCATCACTGGAAGTCTTATATCCATATGCTCTGCAATGCGGAATGACTGTATCGCATTATCATATGCCTCCTGTGCATTCTCCGACCAGAGCTGTATCCATCCGCAGTCCCTTGCACCCATTGCATCGGAGTGGTCGCCGTGAATGTTCAATGGCGCAGAAAGCGCCCTGTTAACAACAGGCATTACAATTGGTAATCTTGAGCCCGATGCTATGAACAATATCTCCCACATGAGGGCAAGCCCCTGAGATGATGTGGCAGTAATAACCCTGCCGCCTGCTGCAGAAGCGCCGACACACGCGCTCATTGCGCTGTGCTCGCTCTCAACAAGGATCATCTCTGTCTTGACCTTGCCGTTGTTTGCAAAGGTTGCAAACCTCTGCATCATATCTGTCTGTGGAGTAATGGGATATGCTGCACAGACATCCGGGTTTATCTGTCTCAATGCCTCGGCAACCGCCTCATTTCCTGTAACCGCAACTATTCTCTGGGCCATTACTTTCCCTCCTCTTCCATAACAATTGCCTTGTTGCCCTTCTTTCCGGGGCATTCAAGGGCGCATATGCCGCAGCCCTTGCAGTAGTCGTAATCGAACTCCGCCCTCTTTCCGTCTTTCACCTTAATAGCCATATCAGGGCAATAAATCCAGCAGAACATGCACTGGATGCAGTTTTCCTCTATCCATTTGGGCCTGAATGCCCTCCATGAGCCTGTTTTAAATTTCAATGCGCTGCCTGCCTCTGTAACAACAGCGCCGGGTGTAACCTCTTTCCATCCTTTCAGTTTCATCCTTCCCTTACCTCCTCATAACCCCTTTTTACCGCCTCAAGATTACCGTCTATGATCTTCTGTGAAAACTTTTTGCCGAAGCTCTTTTTTACATCCTCCAGTATCATATCAAGGCTGACAATCCCTGATACCTTTGCCAGAACACCAACCATAGGAGAGTTTGGCATAGGCCTTCCGAAGCAATCTATAGCAATCTTTGTTGCATCCACTGTGAATACCCTCTGTGTCGGCTTTGCCTTAAGCTTTTCCCTCAGTTCCTTGGGATCTCTGGAGGAATTAATGATAAAGACAGCATCATCAGGAGCACCCTCTGTCACATCTATTCCGTCAAGCAGTGTGGCATCAACAACCACAACAATATTGGGTTTTAAAACAGGACAGTGCATCCTGAGTTCCTTTGAACTCACCCTGTTATATGCCCTCAGAGGAGCCCCCGACCTTTCAGGGCCGTATTCCGGGAATGCCTGCACATACCTTCCGCCGCTCAGACATGCGTCGGCAAATACCTTTGCAGCAGTAACAGTGCCCTGGCCTCCTCTGCCGTGCCATCTGATCTCCAAAGTTTCAGCCATCTCTTTCCTCCTGTTGAATTTCTAAATCTTAAGCTAAGTTTGTTAGTTTAACGGAATTTTTATTTTTTATTCAATAAATTTAAGTGTTAATTAATAAAATTAATAAGAGGTTTTTTAAGGATAAACTATTGAATGAAGGGCATCTAAATCTTTGATTAGAACTTTTCCGTCCTTATCGTCAATGAAGCCAGATTTTTTGAACTTGCTCATGACCCTGATGGCTGTCTCTACAGTTGTGCCGACCATCTCGGCGATGTCCTGTTTTGTAAGCCTTATGTTTATAAGTATTGTTTTATCCTTTTTCTCACCTGCTTTATCGGCAAGCTTCAAAAGCAGGGCTGCAATTCTTGACTCCACCCTTTCAAGTGCAATGTTTTTAAGGGTATCATGGAATTCCCTTATCCTGTCTCCAAGATTGGATGTTATGTCATACATTACATTCGGGAACCTGTCTATAACCTTCAGGAGATTATACCTTGAAATCTTGATCACATTGGAATCTTCCATGGCAACTGCATTGGCAGGATATGGGAATCCCTTCAGAACAGCGAAACCTCCGAAGAAGTCCGGGGGCGATATTAATTCTATTATGATTTCTCTGCCGTCATGGGACAGCTTGGTAATCTTTACTTTTCCGTTAACAAGTATATAGAACCAGTCTGAAGGATCCCCCTCGGAAAATATCTCCTGTTTCTTCTTGAAGTTTTCCCTTATTAAAAAAGACTGGATTTCTTTAAGTTCTTCGTCATTGAGCGCTGAGAATATGGGAATCCTTTTTAAATCCTCTAACTTTTCACCCTTCACTCTTTGCTTCCCACCTGTAGAATTGGTCGGGGCGAGCCGATTCGAACGGCCGACCTCTCGCACCCCAAGCGAGTGCGCTAACCAGACTGCGCTACGCCCCGAAATTGTTACGGAGTATTTCCCTGAGCCTATCTTTTACCATATTAAGTATATTTTCGGTGTCAATTTTACGCTCGGGCATTTCTTCCGCCGTTATTTCTTCTGATGTCACCTCTGAAGCTGCCGACTCAGCCTGTACTATATTGCCGCCAAGCTTGCGCCTTACGCCATCAATGGTATATTTCTCATCATAGAGAAGTTTCTTGATCTGCAATATCAGGTCAATGTCCCTCTTTGTGTAAATGCGCTGTCCTGACTTGCTTTTTCTCGGCTCAAGAATTGGGAACTCGGTTTCCCAGTACCTCAAGACATACGACTCAACACCGACAATTCTACTGACTTCTCCTATTTTATAAAAAAGCTTCTCAGGAAATAGTCTAAGCGGCTCCGGCGATTTAAATGCATCGTGCATCTTTGATATCTATCTACATCTTTTCAATAATTTCCTTAAGCTGGTCACTTGCCTTAAATGTCACAACCCTGCGCGGCGTAATCTCTACTTCTTCCTTTGTCTTCGGATTCCTTCCCACACGGGAGCCTTTTTTTCTGACATTAAAGGTTCCAAAGCCTGAAATCTTTATCGACTCACCCGCTATCAATGTTTGCTTTATAGCATCAAAAACAGTTTCTACCATTTCCTGCGCCTCATTTTTAGGAAGCCCTACTTTTTCAAACACAAGATTCACAATATCAGCCTTTGTCATAAGATACCTCTTTTAAAGGATAAATATTTTTATCGCTAATTTTATATTACTGTCTTGCCCAATTGTCAAGTAGTTTCCACCCGATGTTGTTTGACTATCATTTATATTTTCTGTTATCGTATTCGGAATTGCTCATCAAATCTTTTTTAATTACGAGGCATAGATATGAAGAAAACAGATAAAAAACTCTCTTTTAGGGAAAAAAAAATTCAGGATATCAAGAGGAAATTAATCCAGCAGAAAGATACGCTTCTTTCAGAGGCTGGAATTGCATTAAATGCATTGCCTGATGAAACCATATTCCCGGAGCTTGGCGACCAGGCATCTGCAGAGATTGACAGAAATTTCATGCTGAGGCTTAAAGGAAGGGAAAGGCAGCTCCTCAAGAAAATAGATGAGGCCATAGAGAAAATCGACAGCGGCACATACGGCATATGCGAGATATGCGGCGAGGAGATAAACATCAAGAGACTCGAAGCAAGGCCGGTAACCACCATGTGCATAGAATGCAAGACAGAGCAGGAAGAAGAAGAAAAACTGAGGGAAAGATAAAAACAGTTCACGGTTTACAGTTCATAGCAGATAGTTAATTATCCTTAAATTCATACCTTTCCTTTAACGATTCCCCCAGCATATTAAAGCAAAATGCAGTTATTGATATTGCAAGCCCGGGGAAAATCACCATCCACGGCGCAGTCAAAATATATGCCCTGTTGGCGCTTATCATAGATCCCCATGTGGCAGTTGGAGGCTGTGCGCCAAGTCCCAGAAAACTCAGGGTCGCTTCAGTAAGAATAAATCCGCCGAGTTTAATCCCCATCATCACAAGACTGAGTGGGATACAGAGGGGAGCAATATGCAAGAAAAGTATCCTTAAATCACTGCACCCCATCGCTCTTGCAGCATCCACAAAAGACATATCTCTTATGGTCAATACATGGCCTCTTATCAGTCTTGCAAATGATGTCCAGCCAACTGCCGATATGGCAATCATTACCGTGTATATACCGGGCGGCAAAATCACAGATATGGCTATGGCAAGAAGCAGTGATGGAAAAGAGAGGATAAAGTCCACAACAGACATAAGTACGGTATCAAGCCTGCCCCCAAAATATCCTGAGGCAATGCCAGCACCGAAGCCGATAACAGCAGATATAAATGCAGCAACAATTGCCACACCTATGGATATCTTGCCTCCGTAGATAACCCTGACAAATATATCCCTGCCTTTATTGTCCGTCCCGAATGGATGCTCCATATTCGGCGGTCTTTTCAGAGATTCGAGGTCTATTTTATTGGGGTCGTAAATGGGGAGAAGTGGGGATAATAATGAGGCAGCAAATAAGAAAACAATTATAAGAAGCGGTAATAGCAATTTCAGTGGCGTCTTATTTATTTTTGCCATGAAGCCTTATCCTCGGATCAAGATAGTGATAGACTATATCTGTAATCAGATTAACAACCACAAAGACTACTGTGCCGAAAATTATGCATCCCATTATCACAGGATAATCCCTCTTTATTATTCCATCCATGGTGAACCTTCCTATTCCGTCCCATCCGAATATGGTCTCTGTAACAACAGCACCGTTCAGATAACTGCCGAAGTCGAGGCCTATTATGGTGACAATGGGAATAATGGCATTCTTTAAGACATGGACAATACTTATCTTAATCGATGGTAATCCCTTTGCCCTTGCAGTACTTATATAGGGCATTTTCAGGATGTCCAGGATTGTTGTCCTCGTAACCCTCGTTAGCGTTGCCATAGCAGGAATTGACAACACAAAGGCAGGCAAGGCTAAAAACCTTATATCTCCTGTGCCAGACGGAGGAAATAATTTTAACTTGAGGCTCAAAAAGAGCATTATGATTATTGCACTCCAGAATATGGGGATGCTCAGGCCGGTAATTGAGACCACATTGATAAGCCTGTCTATAAATCTGCCTCGTTTATAAGCAGATATAAAGCCGAGAACAATACCCAATGGGACTGCAATGAGCATGGCAGCAAATGCGAGCCTCATTGTATTCGGAAATTTCATGACAATATCCTTCAACACATCCCTGTTTGTGTGATAAGACCTTCCGAAATCCCCATGTGATAAGAGCTTAAGATAACCTATATACTGCCCTATAAAGCCTTTATCCACGCCTATTTCTTTTCTTATGTTTTCGATTACCTCGGGGCTTGCACGCTCTCCAACAAGACTCAATACAGGATCTCCGGGGAGCGCATTGAGAAGAAAAAATGCAAGGAGTGTTATCCCGAACAAAAGGGGGATTAAGAGAAGAAGCCTTTTCAGGACATAAGCAGCCATCGCAGAATTTTACACTATTTTCAGATCACCTTTCTATCGCTACCTCTGTGCCCTTGTCCATCGTATAAATTGGATAAACCTTATAACCCTTTATCCACGGCTGTTTTATGAGAAAGTCTGTCCTGTGCCAGAAGGATACCCATGGCATGTCTTGAATGATGATAGCTTCCGCCCTTTTATAGAAATTATTTCTCTCCTTCTCGTTAAGGGAATTCTGTCCTTTCTCTATCAGGGTGTCCACATCTTTGTTGACATATCTCGTCCTGTTTCCTGCATGGCCAAGATTGGATGAATGAAACAGCGGAAAAAGAAAGTTTTCAGGGTCAGGATAATCAGCCCACCAGCTAAGCCAGAACATGTCCGGCTCTCCCTTGTTCACTGCATCTTTGTATGCGCTCCATTCCAGTTGCTTTATATTCATATTTATCCCAATCTCTGAAAGGTACGATTGTATTATCTCTGCGAGGTCTATAACATCCTGATCAGCAGTAACATACATATTCACCTTTATCCCTGACAAGCCTTCTCTGTTGATTATTCCCTTAGCCCTCTGCGGGTCATAATTATTACCTGCTTTTACATCCCATTTTCTCAACAGATCAGGGACAGGGCCTGCTGCAAGCCTTCCCCTTCCCTCATAGAATGTCTCAAGAATTTTTCTCCTGTCTATTGCATAGGAAACTGCCTTTCTGAGATTCGGATTATTAAAAGGGGGCCTTGATGAGTTCATGCCGAGATAATAGGTATTAAGCCCTTTCAGAGAGACTATATGTTTATTCCAGTTTTTATCGTTTTTGAATTTCGAATAAGCAGATGCAGGAAGGGAAATCACATCTATGTTGCCAAGCTCAAATTCAGTAACGGCGGTCAGGTCTTCAGGAATAATTTTATACACAATTCCCTTGACCTTTGCCTTTCTATCAAAATAATTTCCGTTTCTTTCAAGCACCACTTCCCTGTTGGGAAGCCATCTCTTTAAAACAAAAGGCCCTGTGCCTGAAGGGGATGAAAAATCGTTTTTCCATTTTTCAGCTTCTTCCTCTGGAATTACATAGGCAGGCGTCATGGTGAGCATGCTTAAAAATGGGGAAAAGGGTCTTTTGAGTTTAATCTCGAATGTATAGTCATCAATAACCCTAAAGCCTTTAACTTCTTTAGCATTGCCTTTCTGAAACTCCTTTGCACCTTCAACCTTGTCAAAGACCCATGTATTTGGAGATTTTGTCTTAGGACTTAGAATGCGCTCAAAGGAATATTTAAAATCATGGGACTTAACTTCACGGCCATTTAAAAACCTTACATTTTTCTTAAGATGAAATCTGTATCTCAAGCCGTCCTTTGATATTTGCCACCTCTCTGCAATGTCTGGCGCTATTTCGAGATTCTCATTTAATTTGACAAGCCCGTTAAAAAGCTTTGCTGCAATTGATGCACTTGAGACATCTGTAATCAATGCAGGGTCGAGGGTGGTGGGGTTTGCATTTAACCTGTAATAGACATAGCCATCGAGGCGGTTCGAGGATGAACAGGAAAAGAGAAAGGTTATTAAAGCACTACAGAAGAATAAGATGATATTCCGAATATTCACTTTTTCAGTTTCAGGCCCTTTACAAATTTCGCCATGCTTCATCTTCCTCTGGCTTCATCCAATCCTTTTTGAGAGAGGATTCGCTTGCAACTTTAATTTCCTGTTCTGCCCGACACATTGCTCCCCTGTCCTTGGCCTTCCACCTATTGTCCCAGCCTTTCTTATAGGGTTTGCATAATCCACAACTTCTTTTCTTAGTTTTGTATTGCTTTCTCATGTTGGCGTTTTATCCTCCTCCTGCCTGCAATGAACGTTTAACGGTTACGGCACGGGTGAAACCGTCAGGTTTGTGAGTTTACCGTTTGTGTCGCTGTTAGGCGAAGGCAGCCACTCCTTATCAATGAGTGTCAAAGTCGTTAAACTCCGTTTTTAGATCGATAGAGGTATACACTTCAAATATAGTTTGAAGAACAGGGTCGTTAATTTCAATCACACGAACAGACATTTTAGATACTCTTTCCTTTGCCTCTCTAAAAAACGGTACAAACAATCGATCTTTCTCAAGTTCAACACGAGGCTTGCTAACATCAATCCCTTTTTCTTCTCCAGATCGCTTGGCCAAATTGAAGGCAAAAGGTGCACTATTGTGCGTAGAACTGGGTCTACCATGCTCTTTAATTCGGTCTTTCATACGATTTGTACGTCCAACATAGATAGCTTTACTATTTTCGTAAAAAACATATATACCCCTTCTGGGAACACTCCCAAGATCGCTCCAAGGCTTCATCGGGGAATTGATAAGACGACTCAATAGGTCAGGAAGTTTATCAACTATCTTTTTAAAATCTTCATTCATAATTTTTTTTGATAGTGGCTGATTTCGCCTATCTCATTCACATCCACAACTATTTGCGTCTATACGCCTATGGCTGAATTGGGTTTAAACCTTAAAGCCTTTCCTCTATCAATCTTTCCAACTGCTCGGAATGAATCTTCAAGTGTGTAATAGACGCTGAAAGCTCTCCGAGTATATCCTCCTGTTGATCTTCTGTTAATGCCTCCAGCTTTAATCCCTCAATGAGTTTCACTGCATTGAGGCATTCTTCTTTGTACTCATTCAGAAGGTCTAATAATGTGCTGTAAACCATTTTTTAGAATCTCAGAAATGCCCCTATTCCTCCTGCATCGAGCAGTTTTTTGCTTTCTGAGACGACCTCAATGAGTGCACTCTGCTGGATTGCCTTTTGCCCTGCTAAATCCACCATATAATCAACAGCATCCATCTTCCCTTTGCAGTATGGGCAGGAATCGATCTTCTGCACACTCAAATAATTGCAGGAACTGCAGTTGTATCCATTTGCATTGTAATCCTTCACAAAAACGAGCTTCATTACCCTCTGCTCCTGAAGTGCACTAATCACATTGTCCAATCCGAGCACGGCATTTTCCTTCTTCAGGGCTTTTGCAATAAGGCTTTCCACAATCTCTTCCTCTTTCTTTTTCTCATATGCAGAAACAATAGGCTCGACCCTTCTCAGCACTTCATCGCTCTTTGCAAACATCTCAACCTTGGCTGCGCCTATAACCTTATCCAGAACTGTTTTATGAAGCATTCCCTTGACCATGGAAACAGCCTCATCAGAGCCGCCAATGATAAGCCTTCCGATATATTCACCGCTGAGGAATGAATCCACCTTTTCCACAACATCTTTAAGGTGCATGCCTATATGGAAATCTATATGCCTTTCATAATGGTTTTGGGAAAGGGCAAACCAGCCGCCCTTTTTGTGTTTGCCCGGGATATCAGGTGTATGGATTTCACCGTATTCTACGATTTCTCCGAGATGGACTGTGAATATCCTCGCAGATTCTTTGTCAACGAGCAAAACAGCATATCTCTGATAGTTGTCGAGAATATCCATCAAAGACTTTGTATACGGGGTTTTATCAACAATCAGTTCATTCTTCACAGGGACATTAATGTTATACTCTTTCCAAAATGAATTAGCTGAAGAACTAAGAAGTGCAAGCCCTTTTCTAAACATCCTTTTATTCGAAAGCACATAGCTTTCAATCTTTTCAAGGTCATCCTTCACTGCCTTATACACAGCCTTATCCAGTGTTTCAATTGTATCCTTCATCATGTTTTTGAAATGCACCATATAGTCGCCTTTTTTATTGAACATAGGGTCTACATTGAGATAAAGACTTACAAAATAACCCTTTCCCTCCATAGATGCGATTTCCCTTAATTCTGTCCTGTTAAGCATGATGTCCTCCTTCTATGTTTCTGAATATTTCTACAACCGATACAAAAATCGCCAGCACCAACGGTCCCATTACAAGCCCTATTAAACCGAACAGTTTGATCCCTCCCAACACGCTGAAAAATATGGCGAGGATCGGCATCTTTGTCCTGCCGCCGATTATGATGGGTTTTAAGACATTGTCGATTAAGCTTATTCCAAAAACGCCAACAATTGCAAGGGCAACACCCTTCAATACTGCGCCTTGAAGAAACAGATATACAGTGGCAGGCCCCCATACGGCAAAAGCACCGATCAGGGGTATGAATGAGGCAATCGAAGTTGCCAATCCCCATACAACAGGAGAAGGAATTCCAAGTATATAGAAGGCAAACCCGCCTATAATTCCCTGTATAATGGCGACCACAACACCTCCGTAAACAGTTGATATTATGATGTCCCTGATTTGCGTGGTCAGCCTGTCCTTCTGCTCCTCAGAAAAGGGCATGTAGTCACGAATCCTCTTCAGAAATTCAGAGCCGTCTTTAAGAAGGAAGAATATGGCAAAGGCCATAAAAACAAAGTTTAGCGCCACGGTCACAACATCACCCATCCCCTTTGTAATCCTGCCAACCAAATCCTTCCCAAATTTTGAGATGCCATCTATAACGGCCTTATCCAATTCAGCTTCTGTTATATTGAACAGAGATGTAATTCTATCCATCATGGCCTTGGCGCCTGGATGCCCCAGTGCACTTTGAAGTGTTTCAAACCTTCCTCCTTCCACATAATCCGATATGTATTTCAGTTCCTTTACAAGTAAAAAGGACAGATAAGAAAATGGCCCCAGAATAATAATCAGTATTATGCCGAGGGTAATAAAAGATGCCACAGACCTCCATCTTATATACCTGAGCGTAAAGGCATAGACAGGATAGAACACCAGTGAAAGGACAATAGCCCATGCTATGGGAGACAAAAATGGCTTGAGTATCTGGTAGCTCAAATAGCCCAGTACCAATACAAGAAATGTCAATGTTATAAAATAAAACCTGTTAACTGCCATAGCACTCCATT
>JAJYXI010000012.1:14864-70842 GCA_021791055.1 Nitrospirota bacterium
CCTGATACTGCAAATACCTCAAATCCATCAGCAAGCCTCTTAACTGCCTGATGATGGGAAGAATTGACACTAAAAGTTGAAGGCTGCAGGTCAAGGACTGAAGGCTGAACAATCTTTATATCATGACCTCCGCTTCTATGATTTATATCGCCCTCCACCTGAGCTTCTATATCTTGATAAAGACTCCCTCCAAAGGCGACATTGGCAAGCTGCATGCCATAACATATGGCTAAAACAGGCTTCTGCCTTTTTACAACCTCTTTTAAAAGGGATATCTCAAAATCACTTCTCTCCTTCCTTACAATCTTCAAGCATTCCAAAGGCACAGAAATATCTTCGCCGTAATATTCAGGCGGCAGGTCGTCTCCTCCGGGCAATAAAAGACCATCAATAAAGTCGGCAATCTGGCTGATATCACCCGTTGGCGCTAAAATTAGAGGCAAGCCGCCGCTTTTCTCAACAGCAGATACATAATCCTGCCTGAGTTTGAATATCTGCTCATCCATGTCGCAAGTTATGCCAATAATCGGCTTCATATAATTCGTCCGGAAAGGCCTCCTGTAAACTCCCCTTCTCTCAATGCCATTGTCCCATTAACAAAAACATATTCGATGCCTTCGGACTTCTTATAAGCCTCTTTGAATGTTGCCGTATCAATAATCTTATCATAGTCGAATATAACGATATCGGCATAAAAGCCCTCTTTTATGAGACCGCGCCCTTTAAGTCCGAAGGTTAAGGCAGGAAGATAGGTCATCTTTTTTATTGCCTCTGAAAGGGACAAGATACCTCCATCCCTCACATATTTGCCGACAAACCTCGTGAAACTCCCGAATGCCCTCGGGTGAGGTCTTCCCGTACAGGTCTGCCCTGAAAAAGACCTGACAGAACTGTCGGAGCCTATCATTGCGTAGGGAAGAGTTAAAAATCTCTTCAGATTATCCTCATTCATGGAAAAAAATATTGCCCCTGCCCTTACCTTCTCATCTATAAGAATATCAAACAGGGCATCTATTGGGCTTTTCCCTATCTTCATTGCAATATCGAAAATACTCTCCCCTTCCATCCATTTATTTTCGGATTTTGTAACAGATGAAATATAAATGCCTTTCCAATAATTATCATCCCTAAAACCAATTTCTGATTTAATTTTCTTTGCAGTATCCGCATCTTTAAGCCTCCTCAACTCCTCCTCTGCTCCGCCATCATACACCCATGATGGTAAAATCGTATCGAGGTCTGTACTGGCTGCAATATAGGGGTATCTGTCACAGGTTAAACGAACCCCCTCCTTTCTCGCACTTTCAATTAATTCGATGGCGCTATCCACCTTCCACCAGTTCCTCTTCCCAGCGGTCTTTATATGCGAGATATGGACATTTACTCCTGCGCCCTTCCCTATCATGATAACCTCCTCAATTGCTTCAGTAAGGGCATCGCCTTCGCTCCTCATGTGAGTGGCATAAATTCCAACCCCTCCTTGCCCCCCCTTGGTGAGGGGGGGATTTGGGGGGGTAGACAAAACCTTAGATAGTTCTATGAGTTCTCCTGTTTTAGAATATACGCCCGGCGGGTATATTAGTCCTGTTGAAAGTCCCTTTGCTCCGTCTCTTACCGCATCCGATAAGAGACGCTTCATCTCATTGAGGGCATTTTCGTCAGGAGCAGCGTCTTTGTAACCAATTACAGATGCCCTTATATTCCCGTGACCGCACAATGTCCCAAAATTTATCGCAATACCCTTGCTTTTTAAAATATTAAAATACTCGCTGAAGGTCGACCATCTCTCCTTTATTCCAAGCTCCTTTAAATCCGCCTCTCTGTGTTCAAATGCCTCTCCATAAAGCGGTGCAGCAGAAAGTCCGCAATTGCCGTTTATCTCGGTAGTAACACCCTGAGACAGCTTTCCCTCAGCCCTCCCATCAGCAAGGATTGTAAATTCCGAATGGGCATGTGCATCAATAAAGCCGGGTGATACAACAAGGCCTTTTGCATCAATCACGGCTCTGGCAGGGACTTCCCCATCGCCAATATAGGTTATCCTGTCCCCATATATACCTATACTGGTTTCGACAGGTTCGGAGCCGCTGCCGTCAAAAACAACTCCATTTCTAACAAGATAATCAATCATATTTCTACCTCTCAGTTATTACATTTTAACACTTTATAAAGCCCCCCATTTCCTTGACAAAAACCGGATTTAACCGTTATAGTAATCAACTTAACGCTACTTTTACTGGATTTTTTCGTTTCAGACTATGAAGGTCATAATTTCAGAGATTCCCGAAGAAGGGATAGAGATTGAATTAACGGAGAGGATTTCATCTGACGAATCTATAAAACTATTGTCTCCTGTACGCGCCTCTCTCAGGATCGACAAAAAGGGTCCGGAGGTTATTGTAACAGGAACTGCAAGCGGAGATGTCGAGCTGCATTGCAGCAGATGCCTGAAAATATTCGATATGAATGTCGATTCGCAGATAAATGTTGTTTATCATCCTGCTACGGAGATTAATAAAGAGGAGCATTACGAACTGAAGGGTGACGAGCTCGACACGGGATTCTATAAGAATGACACTCTCGATACAGATGATTTATTACGAGAGCAGTTAATGCTGAATGTTCCAATGAAACCGCTGTGTTCACCAGATTGCAAGGGATTATGCCCCAAATGCGGTGCTGATTTAAATGTCACGCAGTGTAATTGTGTGACATCGGAGATAGATTCAAGATTAGCAGTATTAAAGCGGCTATTAGAAAAAAAGAGTAAAACATAAAAATCAGAGGGATATCATAATGGGGACAAAGTCCCCTTATGCCCCGGAGAAAGGAGTAAGCAATGGCAAACCCAACTCACCGCCATTCAAGGTCAAGAAGAGACAAGAGAAGGGCCAACTGGAAGGGCCAGCTTCCAAACCTCGTGGAGTGCCCTGATTGCAAAGAATTAAAGCTTTCGCACAGGGCATGCATCAATTGCGGCTCTTACAACGGCAAAAAGATACTTGAGGTAGTCTCTAAAGAACTATGAAAGTTGCCCTCGATGCGATGGGGGGTGACTTTGCTCCTGATGTAACAATAGCAGGAGCCATAGAGGCCGTTAGCGAGTATGATACTGAGGTTATACTTGTAGGGGATAAACAAAAATTAAGCGAATCTCTCCGGAATAAACGCTACCCCTCAGACAGAATATCCATCCATCATGCATCCGAAGTTGTAGAGATGCATGAATCGCCTTCTGTTGCCCTCAGGAGAAAAAAAGATTCATCCATACGCAGGGCAGTAGAGCTTGTAAAAAACGGTGGAGCCGATGCCGCAGTCAGCGCCGGACATTCGGGAGTTGCAATGGCAACAGCCCTGTTTTTGCTCGGGAAGCTGCCAAATGTCGACAGGCCGGCTATAGCGACTATAATGCCTTCATTGACCGGATACTTTCTTCTTATCGATGCAGGCGCAAATGTAGACTGCAAGCCTGAAAACCTTCTCGAATTTGCCCATATGGGAAATGCCTATTATAAAGCCATCTTTGACATGCCATCTCCACGAATCGCACTTTTGAGCATAGGTGAGGAAGATACAAAAGGCAATGAATTGACAAAAGAGGCATTCAAGTTTTTAAAAAGCGCAGACCTGAACTTCATAGGAAATATCGAGGGTAAAGATGTATTTTCAGGGAATGCCGATATAATTGTGTGTGACGGCTTCATAGGGAACATTGTCTTAAAAGTAAGCGAAGGGCTTGCTGAAACAATCATGAAGATGCTAAAAAGAGAGATTGCCAATGTAACTACAGGCAAGCTCGGCTATTTGATGATAAAGCCTGCCATCAGAAACTTCAAAAAAAAGACGGACTATTCCGAATATGGAGGAGCGCCTCTCCTCGGCATTAACGGAACATGCATAATAAGCCACGGCCGTTCTTCAGCAAGGGCCATAAAGAACGCCATAAAGGTTGCCGGAGAGATGGCAAAGAAAAAGGTTCACGAAATAATTGCAAATGCCTTGAGTAAGGGCTCCCATGGAGGTTTTTCAGAGAAAAACTTTCATGGGATTAAAGAGGATATCTCCTATGTTAAGGGCTAAAATCATCGCTACAGGCTCATATGCGCCTGACAAAAAACTCACAAACTTCGACCTCGAAAAGATGGTTGACACCTCGGATGATTGGATTACAGAAAGGACAGGCATAAAAGAGAGGAGAATCGCCGGCGAAAAACAGTCAACTTCTGACCTTGCGTATGAGGCGTCAAAAATAGCGCTAAAACAGGCCGGTCTCAAAGCAAGGGATATAGACCTTATAATAGTGGCGACAGTAACAGGCGATATGCCTATTCCATCAACCGCCTGTCTGCTCCAGAACCACCTCGATGCAAAAAAGGCTGCTGCCTTTGACATTAATGCTGCATGCTCAGGTTTTATCTACGGCTTATCCGTTGCGGACAGCTTTATAAAATCAGGCACTTACAAAAGAATCCTCTTGGTGGGTGCAGAAGCATTGTCAAAATTCACTGACTGGGAAGACAGGGCAACCTGTGTCTTATTCGGTGATGGAGCAGGAGCAGTCGTCCTCGAAGCAACAAATGGCGAAAGCGGAGTAATATCCACGCATCTTCATTCTGACGGCAGCTTATGGGAATTGTTAAACCTTCCAGGAGGCGGCTCAAAAAATCCTCCATCAAAAGAAACCATAAATAAAAAACTCCATTTCTTAAAGATGAAGGGAAACGAGACATTTAAAGTTGCTGTCAGAACACTCGAAAGTCTCGTTGTAGACACCCTGAAGGCTAATAATTTAAAGCCGTCACAGCTTTCAGCCCTCATACCCCATCAGGCAAATCTCAGGATAATTCAGGCAACAGCAAACAGGCTGGGTCTATCCATGGACAAGGTCGTTGTCAATCTCGACAGATACGGCAATACATCGGCAGCATCCATTCCCATTGCCCTTGACGAAGCCGTGCGTATAGGGAGGATTAGAGAAGGGGATTATGTATTGCTTGAGGCCTTCGGCGGCGGACTCACATGGGCATCCGCCCTTATTAAGTGGTAAAAGTTTTTTTATTTCTTCTCTATCCATCTTACAGGAAATATCATCTTGAATGTTGTGCCCTTTCCAATCTCGCTTTCTACCTTTATCTCGCCGAGATGCTCCGACACTATCTGCTTTACCAGAGGCAGACCCATTCCAAACCTGAACAGCTTTGTGCTGAAAAACGGGTCGAATATCCTTCCTATATCCTCCTTTGGAATACCCAACCCTGTATCAGAAATGGCAAGCATGACCTTTTCGTCATCTCCAGCGGTCGTAACCGTTATCCTGCCTCCTTCGGGAGTTGCTTCTATGGCATTTCTTATAATATGGAAAATTGCTGCCCTTAATAAATTCTTTTGTGTGTTTATCTTCAAGGGATGCTCTGCAAGACTAACAGAAATCTTTACATCCTTTTCATCTGCCTCTTTCTCAACAATGGAAACAACACCTCTTACAATCTCATTGATATCCTCATATCTGAACCTCGACTGTTTGCTTTTAAGAATAGCTTCAAAGTCCTTAACTATGGACTCAAGCTTTTCGGACTCATCAATAACATCCTTAAGGTTTTCTTCCAATTTTTCGGATACCTCTTCTTTCTCGATCATCCGCTTGCATGTCCAGCCAATCACGGCAGCAGGATTCCTAACCCTGTCGGCAACAGTCAATGCCATGAGGCTCATTGTCCTTTCAGCCACCATGGTCTCGAGTTCCTGATTCAGTTCTGTCAAATCCGTATTAATGGTCTCAATCCTTTTTTTGTCCCCCAGCATTTTAAGATAAGACGAATATGCCCTGAAAAAGAAAAGGCTGACAGTGCCTATAACGGCAAAGGTAAAGGTAATAAAGCTTCCGCTATACGGGTCTATAGACTTCCATATATGTTCGTATCCTGCAGCTACCAGGGCGGGTTGGAGAATGTGCCCCAATGACCTCGATATGGAAAAAACAACATAGGATGTGGAAAGCCACAGCAGATAACTCCACAGCACATTGCCTTTGTCTTTTCTGTAAAGACTTAAAGCGGTAATCAAGCTCATTACAGAGAGCAGCAGCATCACAAATGCGCCTGCTACTTCGGAAAATAAAATAGGGAATAAAGGCAAAAGGGCAGTTGCAGAAACTGTGGATTTCTCTTCCTTTAGATGTTCCCTAAGCCCCAGATAAAGGAAGAGGATTGCAGAGAAGATAAGAAAGAACTCATACCTTGTAATGTAGTAGATATATTCCTTGCCTTCAACAGCCACCCCTCTAAAAAAATAATCCAAGCCTTCCCTGCTTCCGATTATCTGTGTCTTTTCGATCCAGAATTCGGTGATGTGTCCTATAAATGTATCCAGATTCCATAAGGCGAAAAACAGCTCGGCAAGGAGTATGTATCTCCAGCCTTTTGCCTTTTGTAGATTGTGATGTACTATAGTCCATATAATGAATATGCAGGAGACAAAGAAATACACATGTCCAATCTGGTGTATGTAGATTCCCGGATAAGCGTGAGGGACAAATGCCCATGCATTTGCAGGGATTAAGGACAGGAGAAATCCTAAAATAAAGATTTTCATAGGTCTTGCTTGCCTGACTTCTTTGCCTTTTTTCTCTTATAGTCCATAATATGCCATATCCTGAACAACCTTTCAAGTTTGTCCTTGTATGCCATAGCAATAAAAACAACAATCAGGGCAACCCCCACAAGGATAGAAAACCTTCCATACTGTTGATGCCTTATATAGTCTCCTCCAAGTGTCAGCAAAATAGTGCCGAACAGCCTTCCTGTTCCTCCTATCACAAGAAATTCCATTGTGGAGAGATGCCCCAGTCCAAGGATGTAACATAAATAATCCTTTGGAAATCCGGGAATTAAAAACAGCAGGAAAACAAGGAATGCCCCCTTGTGGTGGAGGAGATAATCAAATCTGTTCATTATGGCTTTGTCTACAAACCTGTCAACAAACGGCCTTCCGAATGTCCTTGCAAGGGCAAAGGCTATATAAGAGCCTATGGTCAATCCTATAGTGGATAGTATGACTCCAAGAATCGGGCCGTAAAGAAACCCCCCCAGAAGTCCTGTAACCTCTCCGGGGATGGGCGATGCAACGACCTGTGCCACCTGAAGGAGTATGAATCCGATAAAAGCAGCAGGTCCGAGAGAATCCAGAAAGCGGAGCAGTCTCTCCCTGTTAAGGAAAAAATGGATTAAACCTGTCTTATAAAAAATTATTGTCAGCCCGCCGACAATAAGTATGAGTATTAAGGGTTTAACCCATATGTTATTTTTGTTTATTAGTCTAATATCCTCTTACCTCTACTTATTTTCCTGCTCCAGTCTTCTCAAGAAATGTCTTTATCAGGTCTATAGGAATAGGGAAGATTATTGTTGAGTTCTTCTCGGTTGCAATCTCTGTCAAGGTCTGCAGGTATCTGAGCTGAAGGGTTGCAGGCTCTGATGAGATAATCTTGGCTGCGTCTGCCAATTTCTGTGATGCCTGAAATTCACCCTCGGCATGTATTATCTTGGCCCTTCTCTCCCTCTCTGCCTCTGCCTGCTTTGCTATTGCCCTGAGCATCTCTGACGGCAGGTCAACATTCTTTACCTCTACTGCTGTAACCTTAACGCCCCAGGGCTCTGTCTGGGTATCAATCACCTTCTGGAGCTCTGCATTAAGCTCATCCCTCTTTGTGAGCAGATCATCGAGCTGGCTCTGACCTAAAATGCTTCTCAGAGTAGTCTGTGCAATCAGGGATGTAGCATAATAAAAATCCTCAACTTCTGTTACCGCTTTTACGGGATCCATTGGCCTGAAGTAAACAACAGCATTAACCTTAACAGTGATGTTGTCCTTTGTGATAATATCCTGAGACGGAACATCCATCGTCACTGTCCTCAGACTCACCTTAACCAGCTTATCAATAATAGGCCATATGATTACGAGTCCAGGACCTTTTACAGGAATGACCCGTCCAAGCCTGAAGACAACACCCCTCTCGTATTCCTTCAGAATCTTAATTGCACTCGAAAGAAAATAGATAACCAGAAATACTACAAACAGAAATGTCATAAATGACGGTCCAAACATAATGTGTCCCCCTTTCAATCGTTTTATTAATTATACCATTTCCACAAGTCTCGGCTCATGCGTAAAAAAGATATAGCTCTTTGCCTTCACCGAAAAAAGCCTTTCCACAGCCTTTTTATAAATATCCATCTGGAAGAAGTATTTCTTCGTAAGTTCTTTTACTTCGCCCTCAGCGATCGGATATGTCTTATAGTCATAAATAAAGGCTGTATCACCCCTTATAATCAACCTGTCAATCCTTCCTTTATAAATCTTGCTTCCTATATCCAAAATAAATGGAAGCTCTGAGTAGGAGTTTTCATGAGGCATAATAATATCCTTCAAATAAACAGTCTCCTCAAGCCGTTTGAGATCAGATAGGATAATATCCTTCATCCTATCCGCACCGCTATCTGACAGCATCTCGTTTTTGAGCATATCCACTGCTTTATCTTCAAGATTATCCAATGTGATATATCCTTCCGAAATCCCTTCAAATATCCTGTGAAACGCTCTTCCGAGAACAACCCAGTCATCGCCGTGCTTTCTTCTTATGTCATCTATCTCTTCGGTAACATCAAGCCATACAACTGCCGGTCTATAATCCAGAGGCCTGATGAATATAGGCTCGTCAAATAATTCAGAGTTTAGAGTTATGAGTTTAGAGTTATGTGACTCTTGACTCTTAACTCTTAACTCCAGACTCTTCACTCCTAACTCATCTGCTCTTACTTTATTAATCTTAAAGGGAAGCCCTGCTCCAGAATCCACATCTGTCAAATTAAAGCAGTCTGCTATGTATGCAAGCTTTCCTGAAGGCGATTTCGTTTCAGAACTTGGCCACACCCCTGACATGCAGAGATAATCCATTGCCCTTGTCACTGCCACATAAAACAGCCTCTTTTCTTCGTCCTGAAGTCTTTCCTTATGTCTCTGGAAGATGGGTGCTTTTTTTCTGATATTCGAATCATCTTCATACGCTATAACAATACCGTTTTCGTCTTCATCCATCACTACATTGTTCGAGCCTTTTGCCCTGCTGTCCTCATCGAGGCACGGAAGAAATACCATTGGAAACTGAAGCCCCTTTGAAGCATGTATTGTCATTATCTTCACAGCATCCATGCCTTCTGTGTTGACATTTGCCTTCGCCTCTTCTGATTTCCCGGATGCCTTTATCAGTTTTTCCCTTATCTCCAAACCTGTAAGCCCTTTCTGTTCAAGCTCCTCCACGATCTTTATAAACTTCTTCACATTCACATACCTTTGCTTTTCATGTAAATACTGCCATGCCCCTGTCTCGGCAAGAATATCCTCAAGCAAAATTGCGTATGGAGTCTCTTTCACCCTTTCAAGCCACCTATTGATAGAAGCGATGGCACGAATGACATCCTGCGAGTCTTGAATAACCTGAGTTGAATTAAGCAGCGAATATAAATAACCTATAGGCATATCATCAACAATCGCATCATCCACAACCTTCAGTATTGTGTCGTATCCTATGGAGAATACAGGTGAGCGGAGGATATTAAAGAGGCTGTAATCATCCATCGGGTCTATGAGAAAGAAGAGTATATCTCTCAAAATGCCGACTTCGGGGGAGTTGTAAAAACCTATGCCTTTAACGACAACAAATGGGATATTTTCCTTCCTCAATGCATCTTCAAATATGGAAAGGTGCGTCCTGCTTCTTAAGAGAATTGCCATGTCTCCATAGCTGCATTTCCTTTTTCCACCTGCGTCGTATATTTCATATTTCCCTGCCAGATCCTTTATTTTCCTTGCAATAACAGATGCCTCTGCCTTTCTGTTTTCCTTTGTGTTTCCAATGCTGTCAAAGGTGATGAGCTCAACATTGCCTTCTCCTTCCCTTGTTGCCTCAAAGGGTGTGTATTCGATCTTGTAGTCGTCATAAAGGCCCTTAGGCATCAGCCTCTCAAAGAGGGCATTAACAAAATTGACAATGGCAGGAAGGCTTCGATAATTCTCCTTTATCTCTATAAAATGGTATTCATCGCCAAGCCATTCAGTGAGTTTTTTCCTTGCATTTTTGAATATGCTGACATTGGCACCCCTGAATGAATAAATGGACTGCTTGTCATCTCCCACCAAAAATATAGTCGGATTCACTCCCTTTTCCTTCTTTGCACCCAGCCCGGAGCGCCACTCCTCTGTGAGCTTGTCTATAATCTTCCACTGGAGCGTGCTTGTGTCCTGAAATTCGTCAACAAGTATATGGTCTGTATGCTCATCAAATGAATAAAGGACATTCTGCCATTCAGGATTCATCGAAATGGCCTCGTATGCCATAAGCTCAAGGTCATTGTAGTCGAGGCAGTGTTTCTCCATCTTTTTCCTTTTGTATCTTTGCAGACATTTCGAATATATGGACAGAATCCTTTCAAAGTGTTCCTGATCCTGACTGCTGACCCCGTTAGAAAGTCCCTTTCTAACGGGGCTGACTGTTGACTGCTGACTGTTGACTGTCAATTCTATGGTCGGTCTCTTACCGTGGAGCTCGCCAAGTATGTTATAGAGCTTATTCCAGCCCTTAATGCCGCTGTCCTTGATTACTTCGTAAAACAAGCCTCCTCCTGATTCGCCATCTTCAACAAGAGACTCATAAACCGCCTCGTTCCAGAGAATATCCGCATTAAAACTGTCCATCACCTCAAGGGACGGGTCTATATCGAGGTCAAGGGAAAATCTTTTCAAAAGCTTCAAACAGAAGGAATGTATCGTAGATATGCGCATCCTCGGCATTTTTTCCCTGACCCGCTCGAACATTTCAGGGTCTTCTTTTTTCAGGATATGCAAAATCCTCTCTTTCATTTCGGCAGCAGCCTTGTCAGTGAAGGTTATGGCGAGTATCCGCTCCACATCCGAACCGCTCTTGAGCAGTTCTATATACCTCCTCGCAAGCTTCTCGGTCTTTCCAGAACCTGCCGGAGAAGAAATCATCACGCTTTTGCTTATATCGAGGTAATTTTCAGTCATCTTTTGCCGTTTGCGTAAAATAATCCGCCAATAATTCCGCTTGTTTCAAGACCGTATCAATGGCTTTCTGCTGCATGTCAGGAGGATAGCCGTATTTGTTCAATGTTCTTTTCACCAGCACCATCAGCTTTGCCCTTGCGCTCTCCCGGATTGTCCAATCTATAGTTGCATTAGCTTTTACCTTCTCCGCCACTTCAATCGCAATAATTCTCAGTTTTTCATCGCCGAGAACTTCTACCGCCGATTTGTTTTCAGCAAGGGCATCATAGAAGGCAATTTCTTCTTTTGATAAACCTAAATGCTTTTCTCTTTCGTCATGCTCTCTTATTTTTTTGGCGACTTCATCAACAAGGAACTGTATGATTTCCGCTGTTGTAAGCAATCCGTTATTGTATTTCTTGATGGCCGTTTCAAACATCTCAAGCAATGCCCTGCCTTTTACAAGGTTTGTTTTTGAGCGGATTTTGATTTCATCATTCAATATCTTTTTCAACAATTCAAGGGCAAGGTTCTGATGTTTCATTCCCTTTATTTCAAGCAAAAATTCCTCTGACAGAATAGATATTTCAGGCTTCTTAATCCCTGCCGCATCAAAAATATCAATCACCTGCTCGGAACTCAATGCCTCATCAACTATCTGCTTTATGGCTGTTTCGATATCCATATCAGACCTGCCTGCGCCGCCGCCGACAAACTTTACAAGCCTTGCCTTTACTGCCTGAAAGAATGCAACTTCGTCTTTTATCGCCAATGCCTGTTCATGTGGAATAGACAATGCAAAGGCCTTGCTCAGCAATGTGACTTCATTAATAAAACGGTCCTTGCCGTCTTCCAACCCTAAGATATGTTCCTCTGCCTGCAAGATAATGGACAGCTTATCTTTAGGGGATACCGAGAAGAAACGCCGATAATTAAAACCTGTTCCGGGATAATCGGCATAATAAGCAGAGGGTTCTGCAATCATAATTGCTTCTTTTGTTTTGCTTTCTTCAAAGAAAAGCTGGCGCACTATTTCCAACTTCTCCAGCATCGCCGCAACCGCCTTTTCCTGCCCCTCTGCCGGATCTCCTTTTCCGCCTGAATCCGAATAGAAAGACAAAGCCTTTTTAAGGTCTGATGCAATGCCAAGATAATCTACTACCAATCCGCCCGGCTTATCTTTGAATATCCTGTTGACTCTTGCTATGGCCTGCATCAGGGTATGGCCTCTCATGGGCTTATCAATATACATTGTATGCAAGCACGGCGCGTCAAAGCCCGTAAGCCACATATCCCTGACAATAACTAATTTCATAGGGTCTGCCGGGTCTTTCATTCTATCGGACAAAGTCTTGCGCTCCGCCTTTGTCGTGTGCATCTTCTGCATAACAGGGCCGTCGGCGCTGGATGCGGTCATTACAACTTTGATTGCTCCTTTGCTCAGGTCGTCGCTGTGCCACTCAGGTCTGAGCCTGATAATTTCATTGTATAGGTCAACTGCAATCCTTCTGCTCATTGCCACAATCATGCCCTTGCCGTCAAATACAGCCTGCCTCTGCTCAAAGTGCGTTACAATATCTTTGGCCAAGTTTTTTACCCTTTCCTGATTTCCTACAATCGCTTCAAGTTTTGTCCATTTGGCTTTGGCTCTTTGCTTGTCTGTTATCTCCTCGTCTTCTTCAAGCTCTTTGTCAAACTCCTCAATCAAACGTCTGCCTTCTTCATCAAGATTGACCTTTGCCAGACGGCTCTCGTAGTAAATCTTGACTGTCGCTCCATCCGCCACTGATTGTGAAATATCGTATATGTCAACATACTGCCCGAATACTGCCGGTGTGTTAATGTCCTCTTTTTCAATTGGCGTGCCTGTAAAACCGATATATGTGGCATTCGGCAAAGCATCTCTCATATATTTGGCAAAGCCGTATGCTATGCGTTTACCGACAACCTCTTTTGTCTCTTTGTCTTTCTCATCAATCAGTTTTGCCTCAAAGCCGTATTGAGTCCGGTGTGCTTCGTCAGCTATTACAACTATATTAGTTCTGTCTGAAAGCCTGTCGTATTCCGCCCTGCCTGCCTCAGGCAAAAATTTCTGGATGGTTGTAAACACGATGCCGCCGGATGCAACCTTTAAAAGTTCTTTTAAATGTTCACGGTCTTTTGCCTGCACAGGCTCTTGCCTGAGCAACTGCTTTGATGCAGCAAAAGTTTCAAACAACTGGTCGTCCAAATCATTGCGGTCTGTAATAACTACAACAGTGGGATTGTTAAGGCTCAATACCAGTTTGCCTGTATAGAAGACCATTGAAATGGATTTGCCGCTGCCCTGCGTATGCCATACAACGCCGCCCTTGCGGTTTCCTTCATCGGAGGCGGCTTTGAGTGTGTTTTCTACGGCCTTGTTGACAGCATAGTATTGATGATATGCCGTAAGCTTCTTTTCGGTTTCAATCTTTATAATTCCACCCTCACCCTCTCTCCCTCTCCCACTGGGAGAGGGCTGGGGTGAGGGTTTCGAAGAAATAGATTTTTCAAATACAATAAAATTGCGGACAATATCCAACAATGTAGCCGGATTCAGCATACCGTTTATAAGGGTTTCCAACTGGGGCGAAAAACGGGATGCATCGGTCTTTCCATCGGCGGATTTCCATGACATATAACGGCTGAAGCCTGCTGAGACGCTTCCAGCCCTGCATTCCATGCCGTCTGAAATCACGCAGACAACATTATATGTGAAAAGGCTCGGAATAGTGGCTTTATAGGTCTGTATCTGGTCATAGGCTTTTCCGATAGTGGCGTTCTCATCCGCCGCATTTTTCAATTCAATAATCACTAACGGAATGCCATTGACAAAAAGCAAAATATCAGGGCGCTTGTTCTGATTATTCTCAATAATTTTGTATTGATTGACCGACAGAAATTCGTTATTCAGAGGATTGTCAAAATCAATTAGACTTACTTCATAACTTCTTTCGTAGCCTTCCTGCTGATAAGGGATTTTTACCTTCTCAACTAAAAACTGGTGAAAGGTCTCATTGTTATGGAGGAGGTCAGGCGAATAAATACGCAAGACCTTTTGCACTGCCTGTTCCTGCGCATCTATCGGAATATCGGGGTTTAACCGTGCAACAGCCTTGCGTAAGCGATGCGTTAGAATGATTTGCTCAAAACTTGCCCTCTCTACATATTCTGCGCCCGGTGCAATAGCAAGGCCATGAATATAATCCCAGCCTAATGTCTGAAGCGTTTCAATCGCAAAGGTTTCTATGCTGTTTTCGGTAAGTTTGCTCATTTTTTCTGTTTGTTCTCACAATATAGTATAAAGTATAATAAAGCATGAAAAAGAAGCCATTAAAAGAGACCAATCCATATTTAAGGGACCCGGGACTCCGCGAGGCATTAATCAATCTCTCCGTTTCATCTTCCACAGCGGTTGAAGGTGTCCGCACGAAATACCCCAAGCTTTCAAAGTCAGTTGAGAAAAAATTGAAGGCTGTCATAGCCGTTCACGAGTCCTTAGCGTCTTACGAATAACGCTTTTGAAGATTTGTTCCATCGGCATGTAATCGCGTGTTAAACCTGCCTGTACCGCTGATATGTAGTCCTTCTTCTTTTTGTCAACAATCCCGCTGAAATCAAGCGGAGGCAACCCTGCCTGCAATGCCATAAAGATCGCCAGCATTCTCGCAACTCTCCCGTTGCCTTCGCGGAATGGATGAATAAGGACAAGTTCTGCATGGACTTCGGCCAATGCCTGTATAACCCGCTCCATAGATTTGAAATTGCATGGCGTATGTTTCCTGAGAAATTCCTTCTCAAACCCGTTCATCAATAATGGAACCTGCTTTGCTGTGGCAAAATGGAAATCGCCCTTGCTTACATTTACCTGTCTGTATTCGCCTGCCCATTCGTAAATATCGCCGAGCCAGATTTTGTGCATTGTCCGGATGTCTGCCGCAGTAAAACAATGGTCTTTATCGTATATGCCGATGAGGTTATCAGTGGCGGCCTTGAGAGCTACGGATTCGTCCTCATCAATTGTTTTTTTGCTTTTAATAGCGAGCTTGTTTTTGAGGACGCGGCATCGGGAGCCCGGTTCAAATTGGGCTTCGGGTAGGGAGGAGGTGTCGTAGCGGCTATGTTTATTTTCAGCTACCATTTATCCTTCAACTCTATAAATGCATCATACAAAAGCTCACAGGCTTTTGGTATATAGTTAAATTTAATAGGCTTTGTCGGTCTGCCTGTTTTTCTCACCATAGTATGAGACAAATCCGATTCTAATCTTTTGCTATGTATATCAGTTGTAGCTTTAAATATCTTGGGATACTTGGATGCAAAACCTGACGTTGCCGAATTGAGAACTCCTCCGATATTTCCAAGCTGATAAGAACCTATGGTTCCATCATGTTCAAATAAGGCATTAAGCAATAAATCATTAAACGTATCAATAATATTAACCCAAGCTGAGGGATCAGTCTTAAAATAACTTTTTGCTCTTGTTATTCTTTTTTCTGCTTGAGAATAATTTTTATTAAAAATTGCATGCCAATTCATGTCAAGTATGGGCACTTTCAGCATTGTATTTACAGATGCTTCAATACCGCATGCAGAAGAACGCGCTCTTGCAATAAGTCCAAACTCTTTTAGCACTAAAGATGCAGCCTCATTAACTTTCGTTTTTGGCGTAGTCATATCTATATCGTCTATAGCAATTAAATATGCTGCAAGAAGGCTGTCGTCGATACTTTTGCTTTTTATCAATTGATTCAATAAATGCCCATAAGAAGGCTTACCAATAAAATCTTTGTCTATATAAGGGAGTATTGCGGCTATAATCCACCAGTTTCTCGAATTGAAAATAATTTTTTTCGTTTCCTCATAATTCAAAACTCTATTCTGTAGAAGCCACGCTCCGCATGCTACCTTTAAGTCACTCCTACCAATTCGCTCCTCTTCAAAGAATAGCTTTTGGACATGTCGATTAAAAATTGTAAGAAGTCTATCAGGCACTTTACCTAAAATTGCATGTATTAATTGTGCAGAATAAGAAGGATAAAGCGATTCATCTCTAAGAATCATATAGAGCTGTCGGGCAATTTCTACGGGAAGCTTGTCATATCGACTAAAATATCGAAAAATTGAGATATATAGGTGAGGATGCGTTCTTACAATTCTCAACATCCTTCGACTGGTTTCTATCGAGGGATTTGCATGAGCGAGCACATATTTGAAGCGCGTTTCATCTTCGACTTTGAAATAATGCGTCAGAGCTTTTAGTCTGTTGTGTACTAATTTCTGAAAGCCATGCCTTCTGTAGCTTGGCTCTGGGGGATTGCTAATTGACTTTATCTCATCGTTTATGTCTGTAATAGGTCGTATATCGATCTTACTGCTTTGAGGGAAAAGCCCTATAGATTTGCTTAACAAATCCAGTTCGACGATCATCTGCCTCAAGTGCCGCTCGTCTTTGGCATATAATCTAATATCATCGACATACCGAAAATACTTAACTTTCCTCTTATCTCCTCTTTTCCTGTCAAAATGAGACAAAACAACTTCAGACAAAAGACCTGATGCTAAGGGACCTTGAGGTATACCATGACCTTGGTAGATGGGTTTTCCTGAGTCAGCTTTTGTCCAGTGCCGTAAGCACTTGAGGAGAGTGTTGTTGAAATCGTTGTCCAGTCCTAATTCTTCTAAGAAGTGCTTTAATACATGGTGGTCGATGCTATCGTAACAAGCAGTCAAATCAAAGAAAGTACGATAAACAAAACCCCTCGAAAAAGCATCTTTTATAGCATCGCCAAATTTTTTGTATCCCAATTGCCATTTTCTATAAAAGTACTTGCTTCTTTTCCCGGCATATAGATGTCCAAAGGTTTCTTTATAATATCTCTGACTAACAGATGGATATAGTTTCTCTGCTATAATGTTTGCAAAAGCCTGATATACGATTTGATCTTCAATGCATAAAAGCGTAAAAGGCCGAAGGATGCCGGACTTCTTAGGGATATAAATTTTACATGCATCGGTTGGTTCATAAATATTCCGTCTTAATTTGTCTCTTAAATGATTCAGCAACTTATCATCAGCAACTGCATACGCCTCATAGATCCTTCGAAAGTAATTTTTATACATGGATTCCGTATTAGTTAGAGTCCACCGCCATGCTCTGTGTAAGTTGTCGAGTGCAAAAGCCTCATTTAGGTTGTTAGGCATCTAATAAAACCTCAAACTCGTTTATGGCAGGGCGTACTTTCCCGCTCATCAGCTTAGGCAGAAGCGTATCCCGCAGGTGGGTGAGAGTGCGGATTTGGATTTGGTTAACAAATATCTTGTCAAAATATAGCTGTACTTGATTGTGAAAAAGTTTAAGCAATTTATCATCAGGTTTTATGATGTCTATGTTTGAAAAATCGCCTGTATTTAAATTGTCCGTGGCAGTTCCTCCGCTTGCCATCGCCAGCAATTCTTCCTTCATAGTTGCCAATTTCAAATAAAGAAAATATCTATAAATCTCTTTGTCTGGGACAATAGAATTGATCTGTTGATTGGTCTGGCAATTAAAAGCATTCATTGCTACCAAGCCCACTGTGGCTATACAACTAACACAAATTGATTTCGGTGGGAGGAATTTATTTTGTTGTGAGTTAGCGCCTTCCTCTGTAAGTGTGTCCTCTGTATCAAAAATAAATGTTTTGCCATGCATGTCTGGTATCCTTATGAAGGGTATACCGCCCCCAAAATAAGAATGGATTTTCTTTGAAGGCGTTTTGCCACAAATAATTTTACCGCAATCCCCCAACTTCCCAATCTCCCACCCCTCCGCCTCCTCCACAAACCACTGCCTGAAAAGCGTCTCTGCCAATGCCTCAAGGGTCTTGTTCTGCCGGTGCAGGAGGTCTATCTTGTCGTCAAGGCTGCTGAGGATTGAGGCGATGGATTTTTGTTCAGGGAGAGGGGGAAGAAGAATATCCATATCGGCTATTACATCAGGAGTTAAAGACGGATATGCAGAAGTTGACCCCTCCGCAACCATATCCAGGTAATTTACGACTTCATCTGAGGTTAAAAAATAATAAATAAATTTTGGGTTTGCTCTTTTTTCATCACAGCTTAGGACTGCAAACCCTGTTGATACCACAAGGTTTAATTTTGGATTTTTGACTAACCCATAATGCCGTTGAATAGGGCGCACTGTCGAATAAATAATGTCATTGTCTTTAACTATTCGTTTGGCCCTGCTTGGTGCCTTCTCTATTGCAAAATATTGAAACCCCTCGATCTTCCCTTTCGTAATAGACCCTGTATCAAGATACTCAATTTGCTTATGGGGATAATTCCTATCAATGCTCTTGGCGTTAATAGAAATCAAGTCCCCCAGTTTATATTCCTTCCACTCACCCATTATTTGCTGTCCTTTTTTCGCCTTTTCCTCTCTCTCGTCTTCATCTCCAGTTCAAGTAAAGCTTTCTCCCGCTCTACTTCCCGCGCCATGGTTCGACAAGCTCAGCCTGACACCGCTAACCATGACAGGCTGACCACAACAAACTCACCATAACAATCTCACACGACATCACCAGTGTGCACCTGAGCATCCTTGTCATTCTGAGCTTGTCGAAGAATGACCCTTAGCCAATTCAACCAGCTTTTCAAAATCACCTGCTATTAATGCTTCCTTTTTCTTCCGGCTCCAACCTTTTATTTGTTTTTCTCGTGATATAGCATCAAGAACATCTGAAAATTCCTCCATATACACTAATTTAACAGGTCTTTTATTATGGGTGTAGCATCCGTCAATAAGACCTTCCTGATGCTCATAGAGCCGCCTTTCTACATTGTTGGTTACACCTGTGTAATAGCTGCCATCTGAGCATTGTAATATGTAAACGTAATAACTTTTCATTTCACATTAAGGGGACAGTCATGGTTCGACAGGGCTTCGACAAGCTCAGCCTGACACTGTTCACCATGACAACAACATGTCACCCTGAGCCTGTCGAAGGGTGACGCTCAAGGGCACGGGTGTTCCAATTTTGTTCTGCTGCCTCTTTAAGATAGTAATCGCGGGCTTTATCATTTTCGACTCGGAGCAATAACCGATAATGAGTCCAAGTCAATTCGGGGCGCAGTGCGTCCCGAATTAGGAATGTCTGATAAAATTGACGCATCCTCCTGACTTCCCTCTCGTCAAATCCTTTGCCAAACTCCTCTGTCAATCGGACTGAAAGATTTTTGATAAGGTATGTTCCATAATCAGCCCGTTGCTTGCCTTTTTGCTCCTCCTCTGCGATAAGCCTCCCGATGTTCCAATACGCCTCTACCATGACAAAATTGACAGCACGATAAGCATTCTGCCTTGCTGTCTGAAGTATTTCGGCAATGTTCCGATAAAACTCGCTTCGTATTTCAAATTGAGTGCCTGCAAGCGCCCTATCTACTGATTTTTTTGGATGTTTGCTATTTGCCATATTCTTTTACCTCAATCTTTGCAAGGTTCTCCATAATAGCTTTATTCAATTCCGCCTCTTCCTCTATCTGTTTTTCCAGTTCCGCTTTCAACACATTAAACCTTTCAGGAAAATTGCAATCATCCTCATCATCAGGCAGGCCTATGTATCTGCCGGGGGTAAGCACATAATTCAATGCCTTTACTTCATCCAAAGTCGCTGACTTGCAGAAGCCCTGAATATCTCTGTAGTCGCCTTCGCCTGTGCGCCAGTTATGGTAAGTGCCTGCAATCAGGGCAATGTCTTCATCGGACAGATTCCTGTTTCTGCGGTTAATCAAATACCCCATATTGCGGGCGTCTATAAATAAAATTTCACCTTTTCTTTTCTGCTTATTGCGGCGTAAAAACCAGAGGCAAGCCGGTATCTGTGTATTGAGAAACAGCTTTGTAGGCAGGTTTACGATACAGTCTATCAGATCGTTTTCAATCAGTGTCTTCCGTATCTCGCCTTCATTACTGGTTTTAGTAGTCAGCGAACCTTTTGCCAATACGAAACCTGCCATGCCTGTCGGCGCAAGGTGATAGAGGAAATGCTGTATCCATGCGTAATTTGCATTATTCGGCGGAGGAGGCAGTTTCTGTCCCAAGACACTCCAGCGCGCGTCATTTTGGAGCAAGTCGCCGCTCCAGTCGCTGTCGTTAAACGGCGGGTTGGCAATGATATAATCTGCCTTCAGGTCTTTGTGTGCATCATTGAGAAAAGAGCCTTCGTTGTTCCATTTCACATTACTGCTGTCTATATGACGGATGGCAAGATTCATCTTAGCAAGACGCCATGTGGTCTGGTTGCTCTCCTGTCCATAAATTGAAATGCGGTCTGCCGGATTCAGGGATAAGCCGTTGCCTTTTTTCTTGTAGTAATCCCGATGCGCCTCAACAAACTTTTCACTCTGCACAAACATTCCGCCCGAGCCGCAGCAGGGGTCAAATACCCTGCCCTCGTAAGGCTCAAGCATTTCAACAAGCAGTTTTACAACACTTGCAGGGGTATAGAACTGCCCGCCTTTTTTGCCTTCGGCTAAAGCAAATTCTCCGAGGAAGTATTCATAGACCTTGCCGAGAATATCCTTGCTCTGCGCCTCTTTTGTGCCGAGCACTGCGCTACTGATAAGGTCAATCAAACCGCCGAGGCTTTGCTTGTCCAGCTTTTCCTGCGCATAAACCTTTGGCAAGACCCCTCTGAGAGAAGGATTGTCCTTTTCAATGGCATCCATTGCATCGTCAACATCCTTGCCTATAGTGGGGAGTTTTGCTCTGCCTTGCAGCCACTTCCACCGAGCAGACAGCGGCACATAAAAGACCTTCTCTGCGGTATATTCGTTCTTGTCTTCAGGGTCTGCGCCTTCGTAAGCGCCTTTGCCCTCTTTCAGCTTTTGATAGAGTTCTTCAAAGGCGTCGGAGATATATTTCAGAAAGATTAAACCCAGAACAACATGCTTGTATTCTGCGGCGTCCATATTCTTCCGAAGTTTGTCCGCTGCCTTCCAGAGCTTTTTTTCTAAAGGCTCATCGTTCTGTTTCTGTTTTTCCTTAGCGATCCTCGCCATTAATCATTCTCCTATTAGAGAAAAATTCTCTAAATTGATGCTTCTAAAACAACTTCCTGAATCCCATCCCGACTTCTTCAAAATGCTTATCGTTAGTTAAAGCTTCTGAAATGCGAATCTCTTTCATTACAACAAAGGAAGTGAAGTCAAAAAATGAGATGCTTGTTTTATCGTTATACTTTTTGCTCAACTCCCATGCCTTTGCCCATCTCTTTTCATCTATTCTTTCAAGGATTATTCTCTCGTTCTTGACTGCATTGAGGATTGTTTCAATAAAAGTATCTACAAGCTTGAAATCTATTTTAGCCCTTAAAAAAGTAATCGTCTCTGCAAGAATGTAGTCTGTAGTAATGGGTAGTCCTCTGCTCAAAAGCAAATCTTTATAAAAGGAATAAACCCTTTCATGATAGTTATCGTTCTTATTGGCAATAGCTACCCATCCCCAACTATCAAAAAAGACATTCTTCATCTTTTACGAGGAAACCCATACAGATATTCATCAATGCTGTCTGCAAGATCAGGAGGCCCGCCTTTGCAAATGCCAGCTATAGAGAGGAGTTTCTCTGTTATTTCGTCCACGGGCTTCTCTTTCTTTTTTCTGCGCTCCTTTAAAAAATTATTGATGGCTATCCTCACCAACTCAGCAACAGACATTCCCGAATCCTGCTGAAGCCTTTCCAATGCCTCTTTCTGTGTATCTTCCATAAACATTTGAAACCTTACTTTAGCCATATATTCCTCCTACACATATCATATACTGTCCATGTGTGTATGTCAACCGGTTGCTACAGCCTTCCTTCCTGCTTTAACTTATCTATTATCGCGTTTATCTTAGGCAGTGCCTCCTGAAAAATTCACTGCTGTATATACGGGCAAAACGCGTATTCATGACAATTCCAGCAGATATAATCGTTCAACGGCTTCGCCTTAAAATCCCCTTTTCTTATGCCCGCTGCCGCGTCTTCAAGAAACTTCAGCGCCGCGATTATATAATCGTCTATGACTTCCTGCCCTTTGCCTCTTTTGGACGGCGGGCACCACTTGATATTTATATCCTTGAGCGAATATATCCCTACCCTGTTCACCTTATAGCCCTGATTCTTCATCATCGCTGCATAGAGGAACAACTGGAGGTTTTCATTTCCTTCCAATGCCTGTTTACAGTTAAGGCTTGCCCCTCCTGTCTTGTAATCTATTATCTGCACAGAATCTTCTATCCTATCGAATCTGTCCACCTTGCCCTTCAGTTTTATGCCCTTTATAGGCTCGCCTGTAATGGTCTTTTCGGCCTCTGTGGAGATGTATCCATCCTTTCTTATCTCAAGCTCCTTTTCATAGATGTCAGGGAGGATCTCAATAAATGTATCCTTTATCATCATCTTCCAGTATGCATCTATCCTCTTGTCCTTCATGGACTCCTCTATTATGGCTTCAGCCCTATCCCTCAGATATTCGATATTTTCGAACGGCTCCTTTATGATCCTCTCCATTATTTTATGTATTATAGTTCCGATGGTAACTGCCTCAATCTCGTATTCCTTTATATCCGCCGGCCTGAGATTCAGCATCCTTTCAATGAAAAACCTTCTCGGACACATCCTGTACGCATCCACATCCGTAACCCTGAGAAAGGCTGAAGGCTGAAGGCTGAAGGCTGAAGGCTGAATTTCTATTTCGGATATATGCTTGGAAAATGGTTTGCAGCCCTGCCTGACAAGATACTCTTCGTTAGAGAAGATTCCTGGAATCAGTTCCCTGACTTCCTCGCCAAAATATAAAAACGATGAAGGAAGAAACATGTTATCGCCGTCCATCAGTGGGTAAGACAGATGCATATTTTTGCATGAGTTTATCAGATTGTAAAAGCAGAATCTCTGAATATCTATGTACTTGTCAAGGTTTAAAAAATTTAGTCTCTTCTTAACATTGTCCGGCAGGAGGTAGTCCATGCCCATTCTCTTAGGCATGTCTCCATCTGTCAGTCCTCCGAAGAAAATGTATTCGGGCGACAATCCTGACATCTCGGAGAAATCCATTACTCTTACGCCTGTCCCTTCTGTTTCGATGTAACATGCATTAAGGATATGCGTAAACACATCTATGAATTCCGACAATGTAACAGGGGCTGAATGCAGCGTCCCTAAAAAAGATATATGTTCGAGCAGATCGTTTGCCGTCCTGCGAATATCCCTCATCGAAGAATCCATCGGAAATGCAAGAAAACCCAAATCGTTTAAAATGTCATGGATTAGATTCACATATGTGGCGAAACTCGCGCCATTCTTAACATTATCAAGCGGCTGCAGTTTCTCAAAGACCCAAGCCATATCCTTTTCTATCTCATCTCTTTCCTCCATAAGGCTCATATCTATCGTCTCGGAACCCTCTGCTATAAAGTTAAGCCATTCTTTCTTCCCGGAGACAATACCTGACTGCAGGGAAAGTGTTGCTACCCATTTCTTCGGTCTCTCCGGCACTTTTGTGAAATATTTCGATGAAAGGAATTGCGAAAATTCCAATCTCGGATAGTTCTCAGCAACAGAACAAAGAAGAGATGAGAGATCAAGAAACGGCCTCGTCTTTCCAAGAGGTTTTTTCTTAGAGATACTGCATGGAATGCCGTAGCGGCTAAAAACCCTGTCAACCATTGCAGAGTATTTATTTAAATCCGGAAATGTAACTATTACCTCTCCCAAGTCTCCAAATTTCCCTGATACATACAATGACTTTATGTTCCTTGCTATCCCCTCCACCTCTTCTTCGATACCCGGATATGAGCAATAAACAAAAGAGGCAATAGGCGATGGGCAATAGGCTATAGGGATTTCCTCCTCTCGCCTATTGCCTATTGCCTCTTGCCCGTTTTTAAGATACATCTCTTCAATGTCAAAATTATCCTTCAGAAAATTTATATATCCTTCAGACAATTCTCTAAACCGTGAATCGTATGGAATAGCAATTAAGGTATGTTTTGAGTTTTGAACCAAACCTTTTAAAATATTCCTCTCAGACGGCGTTGGGTCATAAAAACCATCAAGGATAAGCAGCTCTGAGCTCTGAACCCTGAACTCTGAGCTTATGCTTACCACATCTTCTTCATCAATAAGTCCGCTTTTCTGAATGAAAGATTGATATTCATTAAATGCATCAAGACCGTCCATAATAACCTTCGACACCGACTCAGGGATATTGAGCTCGTCGAACACTTCCAAAAAATTATGTTTTATGTCATCTATTTCATGGTCCGGATAAAGCTGTTTAAGCTCACTTATGAAATCTGAAATCATTGATGAAAAGCCAAGCCCTCTGCCGCAAAGCCTTGAAACAATGACCGGAATCAGAGACCCATGAAGCATCCTCTTGTCTCCATAAACAGAATAAAGCTTTTTGCAATACTGTCTGATAGCAGCCATCTCAGGGGGGATATAGCATTTGTTGTCCTGAAGCCGATGGAATATCTTTTGTGCCTCTTTGGTCTTTGTTGAAGTAGGCGATAGATATAGGATTCTTGAGTAATCAGGATTTTGTATATCTTTTACCGCCTCTTCAAAAAGGAATTCCGTGATGTTTCTATAACTCAGCGGTGTGTAGAAGATTTTTACCATAGGTGTGTTACCTTAAAATATTGTATTATCCCGGCATTGAATAATGCAAATACATACCAGTTGAGATAAAAGGAGAATAAAAGTATTATATAATACAGTCCATAACATCGGAGGGAATTATGATTATAGGGAAGCCATTTTTGACAACCGAGCATATTCATGAGAAGGTCGTAGAGCTTGCAGATAAGATATCTCAGGATTACATGGGCAAAGAGATACTCGCGGTAGGCATCCTAAAAGGCTCATTCATGTTTTTTGCAGACCTCATAAGGGCACTCAAAACCCCTGTTACGCTCGACTTCATAATAGCATCCAGCTACCTGAAAACTACATCCACAGGAGAAATCAAGATACATTACGATATAAGGGAAGATATTGCCGGGAAGCATGTCCTTCTTATAGACGACATAATTGATACAGGCATATCACTTAATTATATACGGGAGAGGATACTCTCAAAAGGGCCTGCAAGCCTTAAAATATGCATCCTCCTTGATAAAAAAGAGCGCAGAGTGGTGGATGTGCCTGTAGACTATATTGGTTTTGAGGTTCCAAATAAGTTTGTTGTAGGCTACGGACTCGATTATGACAACAATTACAGAAATCTGCCTTATATAGCAATATTCAAAAAGGAAACATAATTTAGCTCATAGCTGATGGCTGATAGCAAAAAATAGGTTATGAACCATGAGCAATGAGCTATGAGCCAAACCGGAGGTTTTTATGTACGAATTAATGATAGAGACCAGTTTTGCCTCAGCCCATCAGTTAAGAGGCTATAAAGGAAAGTGCGAAAACCTGCATGGCCATAACTGGAAGGTTCGGGTGCATGTGACAGCAGAAAAATTAAACGAGATCGATATTGCAATGGACTTTCATGCCCTAAAAGAGATAACCAATGAAATAGTATCGCAGCTCGACCACAAATTCCTGAACGATATATTCCCTTTTACTGAGAAAAACCCTTCATCCGAAAATATTGCCCGATGGATATTTGAGTCTTTAAAGAAAAAATTAACCGACTACAGCGATGTAAAGGTCTCTGCCGTAACTGTATGGGAGTCGGAAACCGCATCCGCGACATATTATGAGGAATAGAGAATGAATACGGAATTTGCAATAAAACTTATAGATATTGCATTGAATAAGGGCGCTGACAGGGCAGAGGTTTATGTTAAGACATCAAAGAGCCTCGGCATCGAGGTCAAAGAACAGAAAATAGATACCCTTGAGTCGTCAATGACAATGGGTTATTGCATCAGGGTCATCAAGGATAACCGTCTTGGTTTTTCATATTCGACAGACCCCAATGAAATGAATATAGTGGCTGAAAAGGCAATAGAGGCATCAAAATATTCCGAGCCTGACGAATATCTCGAACTTCCTACCCCCCCTCCTCCCCCCCTTACCAAGGGGGGGACAGAGGGGGGTGCATCCTTAGAAAGGGGGGGCAATGGGGGGGTAAAAATCTTCGACAATGATATAGCCGCGTTACCGGAAGGCGATGCAATAAATCTCGCTCTTCTCATCGAAAACTCAGCCTTTAAAGAGGATAAGCGCATCAAAAAAATAAGAAAGGCATCCGGAAGCTTCAGCGCAAATAACACATATATCGCAAATTCTAATGGAATCAATGTTCATTATCAATCCACGGGATGCTCGGCACAGTTAATGGCAATTGCAGAGGAAGGCAGCGAAAGCCAGCTTGGATGGGATTATGAAGGAAGCAGATTTTTAAAGGACATATCCTTCGAGCAGGTGGGCAGGAATGCAGCAAGACGGGCAGTGCAGCTTCTTGGAGCAAGAAAGATAAATTCTGTTAAAGGATTTGTTCTTTTGGACAATTCAGTTTCCGCAGAGTTTCTTGGCATACTTTCATCAGCCCTCTCTGCAGAATCGGTTCAGAAAAAGAAATCCATGCTTGCAGGCAAAAAGGGAACCATGGTATCAAGCAATAGGCTTAATATCATAGACAGCGGATTACTTGATAAAAAACTCGGCAGCAAGCCTGTTGACGATGAAGGAGTTCCGACAACGCACAAAATATTAATCGAAAAAGGCATTTTAAAAGGCTATTTATACAACACATACACAGCAAGAAAGGATGGCGTTGTATCCACAGGAAATGCTGTTCGAGGCGGATTTACAGGCATTCCCACAGTAGGGCCTACAAATCTCTACATGGAGCCTGCATCCACAGAGTATACAAGCAGCTTTGAAAAACTCATAAAAAATATAGACAAAGGACTTTATGTTATAGAGACCATGGGAATGCACACTGCAAATCCCATTTCGGGTGAATTCTCTGTAGGCGCATCCGGATTGTGGATAGAGAGAGGAGAGATAAAACACCCTGTAAAGGAAGCAGTGATCTCCGGCAATATACTCGAGCTGTTTAAAGATGCTGTAATGGTTGGTGATGACCTCAGGTTTTATGGTAATATAGGGGCTCCAAGTCTTTTAATAGAAGAAATTGACATCAGCGGATAAAGAGGGAGGATTTCTATGGACTATTTCTTAACCGAAGAGCAGCAGATGATACGAGACCTTGCGCGGCAGATTGCAGAAGAAAAGGTAGTGCCGGCAAGAGCGGAGCTTGATGAAAAAAATGAATATCCGTGGGAAATAATAAAGACACTTGCCCAGTCAGACATGATGGGGCTTTTTATACCGGAAGAATACGGAGGCCTCGGCAAAGGATGTCTTGAGCTCTGCATAGCGGTCGAGGAAATCTCAAGGGCATGCGTCGGCGTATCTACAACATACGCAGCAAACGCCCTCGGCACATATCCCATCCTGCTATTCGGCACCGACGAGCAGAAAAAGAAATATCTGCCTGACATCGCAGCAGGCAAAAGGCTGGTTGCCTTCGGCCTTACAGAGGCAAATGCCGGAAGCGACGCTGGAGGGATACAGACGACCGCAAAACTCGAGGGCAATGAGTATGTCTTAAACGGCACAAAGCAGTGGATTACAAATGGCGGAGAGGCTGAGATATACACCATAATCGCCATAACAGATAAATCAAAAGGGCCGAGGGGCGCATCCGCATTCGTTGTTGAAAAAGGAACACCCGGCTTCACATTCGGCAAAAAAGAAGACAAAATGGGCATAAGGGCATCCTCCACAAGGGAATTGATATTCGACAACTGCCGGATTCCGAAGGAAAACATCTTGGGAAGGGACGGCATGGGATTCATCGTTGCAATGAAGACCCTCGACTCTTCAAGGACAGGAGTCGGCGCTCAGGGATTGGGCGTTGCGCAGGGCGCATTTGAAGAGGCTGTGAAATTCGCACGGCAGAGGCACCAGTTCGGCCATCCGATTATAAGCTTTCAGGCAGTACAACACATGCTCGCTGATATGGCTATCGAGATAGAGGCTGCGCGGTCTCTCATCTATTCTGTCGCAAGGTATGTGGACAGCGGCGCAAAGGACATATCAAAGCCCTCTGCAATGGCAAAGACATTCGGCACTGATCTGGGAATGAAAGTGACCACAAACGCTGTTCAGGTCATGGGCGGCTCGGGATACATGAAAGAATATCCTGTTGAGAAGATGATGAGGGATGCAAAGATACTCCAGATATACGAGGGCACAAACCAGATACAGAGAAATGTCATCGGACAGGAAATAATCAAAGAAGCTGCAAGGAAGAAATAAATTCAAAATTCAAATACAGAAGCGACTGCCGAAGTCGGTCGCTTCTGAAACCGACATCAAGTTTTTTCATATTCAGCCTCTGCAATAAAAGCCTCAAGAATAGGTGGCTCAACTTCAAGGACATCTTCTCCAGAACCTTATAGAAAGTCTCAGGCAATAAACTGGGAAAATTTCTTATTCTTTAATATGCCCTCCACATCTTTTCTCAATGAAACCCATACGGGATGGATTTTGCATCTGTCGCTAAATCCGCACTGCTTTTTGTCAATAGCACATATATTCATGGCAACAGGGCCTTCTGTAGCCTTTATGACGTCATCGATACTTATATTTTCAGGCCTTTTGGCAAGCCTGAACCCGCCTTTAACGCCCCTGTATGACCTTACTATCTTTGCCCTCGAAAGCTTCTGGAGGATCTTTGCAAGAAAGCTCTTCGGAATGCACATCTCCTTCGAAATCTCATCCACCATTGTCACTTCGTCAGGTTTACCCGCAAGGTAATACACACACCTTATTGCATAATCTGTTTCACGTGTAATCTGCATAACAGGATAGATTTTATCCGATAGAGATTGAATTTGTCAAAACTATTCTTCAAAGGTGGGAATCGGTTAACTATCTTCTTCCTCATCAAGCATCCTGTGTTTTGGTTCTTCCAAAAGCTGGTGCTTTTATTGTGCAAGAGCGGAATGCAAAGGCATTCCGCTCCGGTATGTTATAAATAATTCCGAACAGAAATCACAATTCCCAGTCCTGCCACAACCACTATCCAGATTAAAAGGAGCGCTATACTGATCTTTCCCCACTTGTTCATGGAAGGCGTGGAAACATATTCGCCTGCAACTCTGCCGGACTTATAGGCCACAGAAAGAAGATAGCCTATAATGGCGAGGCCCATTACAAATGTTGCCAGGAATAAGGCAGTGCTGCCCCAGTCGATGTTCAGCTTATAATTAAAGATGGAATAGTCAAAACGACCGAGATATTTCATCCTGAGCGCCTCCCTCGCATAGGACATTCCAAAGATTGTCAAGAAAGCACCAAGGACACCCGGAACCGCATATTTAACAGGATCCTTCTGTGCATTATAGAGAAAAACCAATAATGCAATGCCCAGTGCTGCACCTATCAGGAAGAATGGGTTTGTAAAAAAGCTGAATCCGGCAGGCAGGCTGAACAGCCACCAGAAACCAACAACAGCCTGTATGGCTGTAAAGATGAATGCCATCTTTGCGCCGGTTTTGCCAACCCATTCAAGATAACCTTTATCAAAATCAGCCCTGTTCTTAAAATACCATGCATACAGCATCAGGAATATGCCTGTCATGGCAAATGACGGAATAATAAAATGTAGAAATCTTGGAAGCTGAAATGCATGCAAGGACGTTCCTGATGTATCAATAAAATTTCCCTTTGTGTACCAGTTAAGCCATTTTTCAGGCTGAAGGAGCTGATAACCGAGGGCATGCATGATAATGCCTGAAAGCAGAAAGAGGGCAAAGGCTATAATACCGAATATAGCAAAGCCTCCTCCAGTTTTATGATCTCTTTTGAGATAGAAAACATAGGTCAGGCTGTAGGCAAGCATCATTATGAATATAAAACCTATTACCCATGCGGCAGAAAGCATATTGGATGCATACCAGAACGGGTCATACACGACCTGAACAAATAAAAGCGGCGCCACACCTAAAAGCATTGCCACGGATATATTGACTGTAGTTGCCCTTGCCAGTGATCTGGAAAGTCTTGTCCAGTTTTCTCCCCCCTTCAAGTATCCATATACGGATAAAAATGATGTCCCGAGAGTGAAATTCACGAACATTATATGAAGTGCAAATGTAAGTACCATCAGCGCCTGAAACACGACAGGATAAAATGGTATCCCCATTGGGTCCTGTAAAGCCTTCAGCATTGTTCCTATTTCCATGACTTCCTCCTTATTTGTTAAGTGAAACTAAATATGTTGCAAGTGCCTTTCTTTCTGCTGCTGTCCCGACAAAAGGCGGCATGTAAGGGTATCCACCCAATCCATCCAAAAAGCCCTCAACCGCTTCCGCTTCTTTAAAACCGAGCCTTTTTACCATCTGCGGCATTGCCCTTAAGCCTTTTTCATCAAACACATGACACGATGAACACTCAATAAGGGCTATCATCTTTCCTACCTGCACCTGATTGCCTTCGTTTATCTCCCTTAAACCATCCGGCACAAAGGGGGCAAACTTGAGTATCCCTTTTTCGTTTATAATTTTTGCCTCAGCGCTTACACCCTTTGCAATGACATCCTTTCCTATTATCTGGTTTGAATACATATACTGAGAGATGATATAGGGCTTCCTTATCATTTCCCTGATTCTCTCTGTTGACCATATTCCGCCAAAAAGCACAGCGATTGCCAGGATTGCAGGGACAAGCCTGATGCCGAGGGGTTTTACATTTGCATAGATAAAATAGAGAACCAACACTCCCGATGAAACAATTATCCCTGTCTTGAGTCCCTGCGGCGCAAGCACTGTAATCAACATACGGTTTGCATCCGGAAGGGTCTTCAAGTACCATAAGAACAATATACTTCCCAGTATTAAACCTGCTATTCCCCATCTGGATGCTGTCTTTGTAATAAATGCCCTTACATCAGCATTTTTTATCCTCGTTGCCACTGCAATGGCATAGGCTGCTGCAATGCCAAACATCAATGTAGTCCTCATAAGGAGCTGCGACCAGTAAGTCTGATTGAAGAAGCCGTCAAAGAAATTTCCTGTCTCGGGCCATTTGCCCGATGAAAGCATGAATGCTAAAATACCAACAATGATTACCATGGTTGTCCATGAGCCAATGGCAAATATCCAGCCTATCTTCAAATGGGTCTTTTTATCTACTTTGCCGAGGGTATAGTAATAAATGAATATCCCTATCACCTCAATTATGAAGAATACCCATTCTGTTGCCCACCCCCATACATAGTTGTGGATCAATCCGGATATTCCCCTCGGATTTGCCACAGTGGCAGAATACCAGATACCGATGCCGCTCAATGAACCTAAAACATAGGAGAATACAAGGAGCAATAGGGAATACTTCTTGATGAATTCAAGGAGCTCGGGTCTGTTCTCCCTGTATGCCTTTGTCTCTACATACACATTGAACCATATGGCGCTGACAGAGAGATGGGACGGCAGGATATGAAAGGTTGCCATAAGCGCCAGTACAATCCCCGCACTTAAATTTGGAACTTCCCAAATCGGATACATAAACTAACCTCCTTCTTTTTTATAATTGTTTATACTTGTTGCCCTAATTAGGATTAATTCTATCCTGTTTTAAGAGAGGCTGTCAAGAGGTTTTTAAATACAAAACTTTTTACAATCTGCCCGAACGGATTATTGAGATAATAAGCCATATGCCCAGAAGAAATGCAAAGCCAAAGGCAGAAATGCCAAAGAGGGAAATGCCGAATATGATTGGAGGAACCTTTGTCGCATGCATTATTGCAGAACTTATAAGCATGGCGCTAACGATCAGGGCAAAGGCAATCCTGTTGCTCGACCTGTCCATGTCCTTTATGAATTCTGGAAGGTTTACATGAAACATCTTTATCTGAATATCATCCTTCAAGGTCTTCTTAATTATCTGTTTCATCTGCCTCGGAAAGAGGAACGCAAAGTCGCCGATTTCCGCTATATTTTTTCTCGCACCCTCATAAAGCCTCGAGGGGCTATATTTTCTTCTCGCCAGTTTAGATGCATAAGGCTCTGCAGCTGCAATAAAGTCAAAGTCTGGATCGAGCTGCCTTCCTATGTTTTCCAGTATGAGCATAGCCTTATCAATGAGCAAGAGGTCTGATGGTATCTTCAGGTTATGTTTGATTGCCAGATGGGTAACTGTATCAAGATACTGGGCAAAATTTATTTCCTTTAAAGTGAGTCCATAGAGGGGCTCAAGGAAATCAGCAAGGTCTGCCTTGAAATCCCTCCTGAATGCATCAATATCAATATCATCAGGGACTATTCCCATCTCCACATACTGGTCAATGAGCCTATCAAAGTCCTTTTCCAGAAGGGCGAGGAATGTATTTGCCATGGTCTCCTTTAGTTCATCAGATACCCTTCCCACGATACCAAAGTCCACAAAGGCAATCATACCGTTGGACATGGCAAAAATATTGCCAGGGTGAGGGTCTGCATGGAAAAAACCATCTTCCAGTATTTGCTTGAAATAAGCATTCACGCCTATTTTTGCGAGCCTTTTCCTATCCAGGCCTATCATATCTATCACAGCTATATCATCAATCCTCACACCTTCTATCATATCCATCACGAGCACCCTCTCTGTTGCATATTCAGAATAAATTTTGGGTATATATACATCTGGACTGTCTTCAAAATTTCTCCTGAATCTGCAGCAGTTCCTCGCCTCCTCTACAAAATCCATCTCCTTTCTCACTGTCCTTGAGAACTCCGCCACTATGCCGGTGGGATTGAAGAACCTGCTTTCCGGTACATATTTATCGAGAAGTCGTGCAATGGTGGAAAGTATATTTATGTCCGATTCTATCTGTTCCCTGATATCGGGCCTCTGCACCTTAACGACAACATTGGAACCATCAAGAAGCGTCGCCTTATGAACCTGGGCAATGGATGCAGCTGCAAGGGTATCACCGAAATAACTGAAGATATTATTCAAGGGCAGTTTTATCTCTTCCTCTATTATCCTCTTCGCCTCTTGCGCTGGGAAAGGAGGGACCTCGTCCTGAAGCTTTTTAAATTCATTGGCAAACTGGACTGTAATTAGATCAGGCCTTGAGGAAAGAAGCTGGGCCAACTTTATAAATGTTGGCCCGAGTTCGGCAAAAGCCATTCTGAGTCTTTCCGGTACTGTGGGTCCTTTAAGTGCAGGCCACACTCCGAAAGATTTCAGTCTCTTTTTGAAAGGTATGTATCTGCCAAGGTGTATCTGGTCTATTATCTGCCCAAAGCCGTATCTTAGGGAAACATTTACTATCTGCTGGAGCCTCTTGGCAGACTTATATGTTCGCGTAAGGCGTGTGATGTCCATGTTGGAGTATCGGAGTAATTTATTCCTCCGATTCGATTTCCTCTGGCGTTCCTTCCAGCTTCTTCACCCGTGAAGAAAGGCTCTGTATCTTCTTATTCAGCTTCTCCATATCATCTTTTGTAGGGATATTCATCTTTTCAAGTGTCTTAGATACAAGCTCTGACATGCTCTTGCTAAGTTCGGATGTGCTCTTGTCGGCCTTCTCTGTCCATTCCTTGACAAGCTTTGCCCCCTGAGATTCGCTCAGTTCGCCCTTTTTGACAAGTTCGTCAATAAATTCCTTTACCTTCTCCTGAACACCAAAACCTGCCATAATAGCATTCCTGACAACATCAAATACCGTCATAAGACACCTCCGATTTAGTATAAGTAGGAAGTAAGAAGTAAGAAGTAGGAAATAGAAAAAATATCTTTACTCCTCACTTCCCAGTTCTCAGTTCTTACTTCTTACTTGTTTGACTAAATCATACACTGCTTCGAGGGCTTTGTCCAGTTTTTCCATCTCCACAGGTTTGGGTATCCCGCCCTGCGCCATCTCAGCCTTTCCGCCCCCTCTGCCTCCTGCCATGGCTGCAATACTTTTCAGGATTTCGCCTGCATTAAATTTCTTTGTAAGGTCATTTGTAACCATAGCAACAATTGACGCCTGACCATCTTTTGCAGAAGCGATAACTATTATGCCTGAGCCGAGCCTGTCCCTAACATTGTCTGCAAGCACACGAAGGTCCTTTTGTTCAAGATTGTCGACACGGCACGATAAAACCTTAGTGCCATCGATATCTCTTGCCTTTTCGATTATAGAAGACGAACTGTGCGAAGCGATTTTAGCCTTTAATGTTTCTATCTCCTTATCGAGATCTTTCATATCATTGAGCATTTTTTCGATTCTTTCATAAGGACTGTCGGTTTTGAGGACTTCGGATATTTTTTGGAGCTCATTATTCCTCTGCCTTAAATAATCAAAGGCAGCCTTGCCTGTCAGCGCCTCTATTCTCCTTATCCCTGAAGCAACGCTCCCCTCAGATGCGATAACAAAAAGCCCCATATCACCCGTCTCCCTGCAATGAGTTCCGCCGCAGAGTTCTGCGCTGAAGTCATGAACTCTCACTATTCTAACCTTCTCTCCGTATTTCTCGCCAAAAAGAGCTATAACACCTGATTTCAGGGCATCCTGTATATCGGCCACCTCTGTCTCGACCCTTATATTCTCAAGAATCTTTCCATTCACTATATCCTCGATACTCTCTATCTCCCTTTTATCAAGACCATAGAAATGCGTAAAATCAAATCGCATCCTCTCGGGAGAGACAAAGGAGCCTGCCTGTTTGACATGCTCGCCGAGGACTGTCCTCAATGCAGTGTGGAGCAAATGTGTTGCTGTATGATTTCTTGCAGTAGATGTTCTCTTTTCTTTATCCACAGCACATTTAACTTTATCCCACACCTTAAAGCCACCGCTCTTAATCTTTATGACATGGGCGTGCAGGCCAACCTCTTTTTTTGTATTAATAACTTCAGCCTCTGCATTGTCATTATAAATTATCCCAATATCGCCAACCTGCCCTCCTGATTCTCCATAAAAAGGCGTCTTGTCGAGGAACAGTTCTACTTCATCACCTCTGGATGCCTCTGTTACAACCTTTCCGTCTTTGATTATCGCCTTAATAACGGATTCTGATTCGAGAGTCTCGTATCCGACAAATACCGTCTCTCCTATCTCTGATAAAAGCTCCTTGTATATTGACGCAATTGCCTCCTCTTCGCCGACCCACGACGCCCTTGCCCTCTCCTTCTGTATCTCCATCTCCCGATTAAAGCCATCCTCGTCAATAAGGAGATGATTGTCCATCGCAATATCCCTTGCAAGGTCAAGGGGAAATCCATATGTGTCGTATAATTTAAACAGTTCATCACCCGGGATAATGTTTTTGCCCGTTTTCTTTAACCCATCAATCACGCTATCGAGGATTCTCATGCCCTGCTCAAGGGTCTTTGTAAATTTTTCCTCCTCAAACATCAAGACCTTTGATGCCCTCTCTCTTTCTTGAATGAGCTCAGGATAGATATTGCCCATCGCATCAGCAACAGAGTCCACCAATTTATATAGAACAGCTCCATCAATACCCAACAGTTTTGCATGCCTTGATGCCCTTCTTATAATACGTCTTAATACATATCCCCTTCCCTCATTGGAAGGAATGAGTCCATCAGAAAGCAAAAAGGCTGTTGCCCTCATATGGTCGGCAATTACCCTTATTGATGTGTCGATTTCAGGCTTTTTACCGTAAGACATTCCTGATAAAGATTCCACAGCCGATATAATTGGTGCAAAGAGGTCTGTATCAAAATTATTCCTTTTTCCCTGCAACACGGCTGTTATCCTCTCAAGTCCCATGCCCGTGTCAATGCTCGGCTTTGGAAGCGGGGTCAGGTTGCCTGATTCGTCACGGTTATACTGCATGAAGACAAGGTTCCATAATTCCAAATACCTGTCGCAATCGCATCCGACCTTGCAATCAGGCTTGCCGCATCCGACATTCTCTCCCTGATCAATGATTATTTCCGAGCATGGCCCGCATGGACCTGTGTCTCCCATCTGCCAGAAATTATCTTTTGCACCAAGCCTGACTATCATGTCAGACGGTATGCCTGTGAGCTCCTTCCACAATTCTTCTGCTTCATCGTCATCTTCATAGACAGATACCCAGAGCTTATCCTTCGGCAGTTTGTACCACTCTGTTAGAAGCTCCCACGCAAAAATTATTGCGTCCTTTTTAAAGTAATCTCCGAATGAAAAATTGCCGAGCATCTCAAAAAATGTATGATGCCTTGCAGTATGTCCAACATTCTCGAGGTCGCTGTGCTTGCCTCCTGCCCTCATGCACTTCTGGCAGGACACAGCCCTTGTATATTGCCTCTTTTCTTCACCGAGGAAAACAGATTTGAACTGAACCATACCTGCATTGGTAAAAAGCAGTGTAGGGTCATGCCTTGGTATAAGAGAAGAACTCTTAACAATTTCGTGTCCCTTTGATTTGAAAAATTCTAAGAATAGCTTCCTTATTTCCGAACTCTTCATTCCACTGTTGCCCAAAGAAGTCTCTGACTTTTTGGGGACACCTCCTCTCCTGTTTTAACCATTCTTTATTTAGCTACCCTGCCGGGCTCTGTGCTGATAATATATGTGAGTTTGCCGTCAATAAAAATAAGCCTTGTCTTAAAGGCACCCAGCACAGAAGAATAAATCCATTCCTCTTTGGGCTTTCCGTTTTCTGGTTCAAGTTTTTTTACAGAATCTGGATTGCCCCATGCGTATCTTACCTGCTGCTGTGTCATACCAGGGGCCACCTCACCCTTGATAATACGCTCCTGTATATCAAGGGGATAGTCCTTGATTTCATCCTGCGTAAAACGTACAGAAGACGATGCGCATCCTACTAAAAGCACTGCAACCGTAAACAAAGCCACATAAAAACCCTTGCCTCTCATCTCTCTTCCTCCTTTAAATCATAAGATTTTAATACCTTATTTATTGTATCGTAAGAAAAGCCCCTCCTTGAGAGCATACCCCAGAGCCTTCTCTTTATTGTTTCTTCATCATAGTCCTTCACATTCCTCAGTTTCCTTTCAACCAGACTCTTTGCTGCATCAAGGTAATCATCATCGTTGCCAAGAACATCATCTACAATGTCATCTGTAATGCCCTTGTTTATCAAATAATGCCTCGTGCCTCTTTTGCCGAGGCGTTTTCTTTCAACAGCGTCTTTCTTCAGAATCTCTGCAAACCTTCTGTCATCTATAAAGCCTTTATCCTTTAAATAAGTTACAGCTTCTTCAGCAATATTTTCAGAAAATCCCTTTCTGGCAAGTTTTTCGTACATCTCTTTTTCGCTTCTGTCCCTGTAACCAAGCAGTCTAAATGCATGCCTTAATGCATTCTGAATATTATCTTCAAAATCTTTCGATCTGGAATTCGCCGCTGTCTTTGTCCTTTTCAGTTTTGACATCCTTATATGATTCTGTTATAACATCGCCTGCGGACTGTATACCTTTAACCTTCAATGCAAAATCAGAAGGATTCGTCACAAGTTTACCATCAATCCTGAAGACAGGCGGTGAGCCTACTTTTATATGAATATCCGATGCCTTCAACGAACAGGCGTTTTTCAGAAGTTCGTTTATATCCATCACTCCATTATTTCTTCAGGCCGGATGTCTCCAGTATTTTCTGCTCCACATCCGCTGCGACTTCGGGATTGTTCTTCAGGTATTCCCTCACATTCTCTCTTCCCTGTCCTATCTTATTGCCGCTGTAGCTGTACCATGCACCGGCCTTTTCAATAATGCCTTTATCGACTCCGAGGTCTATTATCTCTCCTATCTTTGAGATGCCCTCATTAAAATATATGTCAAACTCGGCCTGCCTGAACGGAGGTGCGACCTTGTTCTTGACAATCTTTACCCTTACTCTTCCACCGATAATCTCCTGCCCTTCCTTAAGGCTGTCTATCTTTCTTATATCGAGCCTCATGGAGGAATAAAACTTCAGGGCATTTCCGCCGGTGGTGGTCTCAGGATTACCGAACATAACGCCTATCTTCATCCTTATCTGGTTAATGAAAATCACGGTGGTGAGGGACTTTGATATGGCTGCTGTCAGCTTTCTCAATGCCTGGCTCATAAGCCTTGCCTGAAGCCCCATGTGGGAATCTCCCATATCGCCTTCTATTTCAGCCTTCGGCACAAGCGCAGCGACAGAGTCTATCACTACAATATCAACAGCTCCGCTTCTTACAAGGGTTTCCGCCACTTCAAGTGCCTGCTCTCCAGTATCAGGCTGGGACACCAAAAGGTCTTCAACATTTACACCAAGCTTTGCTGAATAATTCACATCAAGGGCATGCTCTGCATCTACGAATGCAGCAACACCCCCCATTTTCTGCGCCTGAGCTATCGCATTCAGGGCAAGGGTTGTCTTTCCTGAAGACTCGGGACCGAATATCTCAATAACCCTCCCTTTTGGGAATCCCCCAATCCCTGTAGCAATATCGAGGGATAACGAGCCTGTGGGTATTGCCTGTACGCCTTCGGCAACCTCGCCGGCGCCGAGGCGCATTATTGAGCCTTTTCCAAAGCTCCTCTCAATCTGAGAAATGGCCATTTCCAGGGCCTTAATCTTATCCTTGTTCATCCAATTTCCTCCCTTTTATAGTTGACTCCTTTTAAACTAAGTTTAAAATCTGCTATTTTTGAATATTCTGCCCCTGTGGGCTTTAAAATACTCCGCATGAGCAAAACTTCCTTAACTTCTATACTACCAAAAAATGCATCCTTAAATGTATATAGCTCCTTAATGACCGGCTCAATACCTTTCCTGTCTTTTACCCTTCCTATTGTAAGATGGGGAGAAAACCTTCTGTTCTCTTTTTCAAATCCAAGTTCAGACATGGACTCTTCGATATCTTCGTAAAGCCTCTTCAAATCTTCAGATTCATCCATACCCACCCACAGGACATTTGGATATTTAAAGTTCGGGAATGCGCCTGCATCACGGATATTGATATTGAATATGTTATGCCCCATGCATATTAACGCAAGCCTCTTTTCAATTTCAGGAATCAAATCCTCCTTTACATCTCCGAGAAATTTCAGTGTTAAATGGATATTTTCAACAGAGACCCATTTGATGCCCTTTGATTTTAAACCACATCTTTCGATGACATCAGAAATAGATCCCTTTATATCCTCGGACATGTCTATGGCTATAAAGCACCTCATATATCCTTCGAGATTACCTCCATTAGAAGATTAATACCTTCCATTGCAGCATCATATTTATTGTGGTATCTATCCTTTTGAAAAAGCCTTTTCTTCACAACAACTCCATTCCTGTGGTTTACCGAAAAATAAACTAATCCTGTATCCTTTTCTTCCAGTGCCTCAGGCCCGAGATTCCCAGTAGTGGACAAGGATAAATCTGTCCCTGTCTTTATCCTCATGGTCTCTGCCATTGCCTTTGCAGTCTCCTCGCTTATAGTTCCATATGTATTTATTATTTTTTCATCAATACCTAAAAGGCGCAATTTTGAATCCATCGAATAAGATACAATTCCCGAATGAAAAACCTTTGACGCCCCCGGAACAGAAGTAATTGCATGGCATATAAGACCGCCGGTGCATGATTCTGCAATACTTAAAGTCAAGCCCTTTTCGGATAGCAATAGAATCAGTCTTTCGGCAGAGTTGATTAAATCATTCTCCATATCTGCAATATTATATTCGTAAATATCCCGGCTAACAAATCGTCTATCATTACGCCTATACCTCCGCTGAATATCTTTTCAAGATTCCTTATGGGCGGTGGCTTTAGTATATCGAAAAACCTGAACAAAAAAAAGGCTGCAACCACATAGCCTGGGGTTAAGGGAAGAAATATAATGGATGCAAGATAGCCGATGAATTCGTCTATCACGATATACCTGCCGTCTTTTATTCCGGTATCTTTTTCAACGGCATGTGAACTCAAGACGCCCACGATAAAAACTGTAGCCAATATCGCAAGCAGCGTAAGAACATCCGGCCTGAGGATCCAAACAACCATCAGCGCCGCAAGGCTTCCGAACGTGCCGGGCGCAAAAGGAATGTAGCCGATGAAAAAGACTGTGGCGATGATCTTTGATAAAAATCGCAAGAAAGTTTTCATTTATATGTATTGTAGCAAAAATTAAGCCGTCAGTTATCAGTATTTGAGCCTTTTCCTGAAAACTGACGGCTGATTGCTGTAAGGGACTGTCCCAGAATTACGGGCATAGCCGTAGATTCGGGACTGTCCCCGTTCATATTTTAAACCTTAAACTGCCCTACAATCCCCTGTAAATTAGAAGCAAGCCTTGCCAAATCAGAAGATGCCTGGGCTATTTGTTCAGAGCCTGCTGATGTCTCTTTTGAAACGCTTGCAATAGTTTCTATATCTCCGCTTATCGTTTCCGACACCGTTGACATCTCCTCTGTCGCAGAGGCTATCTGCTGAACCATGGTTTGCAGATCATTAACGCTTTTTACTATATCATGCAGGGCATTGCCGGCCTGAGTCGATAATTCCACGCCAACGTTTACCCTTTCTGTCCCCTCATTCATGGATGTAACAGCCTTCTCAACCTCATCCTGTATTGCCTTTATCATATCGCCTATTTCCGATGTTGCCTTTGCTGTCCTCTCCGCAAGCTTTCTAACCTCGTCCGCAACCACTGCAAATCCCCTTCCCTGCTCACCTGCCCTTGCCGCCTCGATAGCAGCGTTCAGTGCAAGGAGATTTGTCTGGTCAGCTATGTCATTAATAACACTGACTATCTCGCCTATCTGCTTTGATCGCTCTCCCAAAGAAGATACCATTCTTGCTGTCTCGCTTACTGTATCTGCAATTGCCTTAACCTCCTCTACCGACTTGTTGACTATATCCCCTCCATCCTGCGCTGTTTTTGTTGCATCTGTGGTGGCAGACGCTATATTTGAGGCGTTCTTTGCTATGTCGATAACTGTTTGTGACATTTCCGAGGATGAAGTAGCTATCTGGGATGCCCTGCCTGATTGTTCTGAAACTCCTCTGGACATCTGTTCCGAGCTGGCGCTCAATTGATTGCTCGCCGATGCCACACTATCAGCAGTGGATTTTACATCTGCCATGATCTTCTTCAGTTTTTCCACCATGTTCTTCATTGCAGCAAGTAACTGACCCGTCTCATCCTTGCTGTTTACTTCGATGTTTACAGTCAGGTCATTATCAGCCAATCTGTTTGCCGCATGGACAGCTTCACCAAGGGGGTGCGTAATACCACGTGTGATTAAAACAGCAGCCATAACTCCCAGAATCAGTGCAATTCCGGCTATCGAAAATATGAGAATACGTGCTCGTGAGTAGGCTCTCTCTGCCGCTTCTACGTCTTTTTTATTATTCTCTTTCTGAAAGGTAATATTTTCATCCAGTGCATTTTGCCACTTCTCAGTTGCCGGTCCGGCTTCCTTTAAGATGAGAGATATTGCCTCCGCATCCTTCTGAGCAAGCGCCAGATCAATTACTTTATTATTAAGCGTACGCGCAGCAAGCTTTGCCTCTTTTATTTTGGCGCGAATCGCCTTTCCCGTGTCGCTTGCCGGAAGTTTATCCAATGCCTGCTCTGCTTCATCGTATTTTTTACGTGCAGCCCCTATCTTTTGCTTTTCCTGCTGTATGGCGCTGTCGTCCTGTAAAAGCACGAGTGTACGTGTTACTCTGGCGATAATATGAACCTGCTCGGACATATCCTGAACAAATCCCAGTTTGTGAACATTGTCTTCAACTATCTCTACTAACCTGCTGTGAATCTGTTTCATGCCGTTGAATCCTGAAATCAATACAACGGCAAGCAAAACCAATACCAAACCAAAACCCAGCGACAAACGCTTGCCGATTTTCATGTCCTTGATTACATTAAGCATATCTATCCTCCTACTTAAGTTATGTTTTAATGGCTTATTCCAAGACCTTTGTTGAATCTATCATGGCAATCGTCTCTGTCCTGCCAAACAGCATGTCCATATCGAGCAATATTATCAGCCTGTCTTCAAGCTTTGCTATGCCGTTTATAAACTCTGTGCCAATGCCTGTTGACATTGGGGGCGGAGGCTCTACTATGTCGGAAGGTATCCGCAATACCTCAGAGACTGAATCAACAATAAGCCCCATGGTGATCCCCCTTACATCCATTATCATTATCCGCAGGTGTTCGTCGTTTCCCTTTCCCTCAAGACCGAACCTTTCCCTGAGATTTACCACAGGAATAACCTTCCCTCTGAGGTTTATCACGCCTTCCACATAAGATGGCGAGTTCGGGACCTTTGTAATCTCCTTCATCCTGTTTATCTCGTGCACCTTGCGAATATCCACAGCATAGTCCTCATTGCCGAGGGTAAAGGTTACGAGCTGCAGCAATCCATAGCCTTGGCCATGCCCTTCCCTCGATGCGCTCATGACTCCTAAAGAACCCTGCACTGCCGCTACTTCGTTCATATTGCACCTCCTCTTCCATGCGTGCCGGAAATGATAAATATTAGCAATTGTATTTAAATAAAAAAAGGGGTGCGCTTAAGGCATCCCTTTTTAAACCAAAATTCTTTTCTTATAAGTCCTTAAATCTGTCTGTCTGTCTGTCTGTCTGTCTGTCTGTGCAATATCAATGCCATAATGTCCCTCAAAAAAACCGAGATTTATAGTAAGTTATATCATTTCTTTCCGGCGATTGCAAGGAAAACTTTAATTTTACACTCGCTTTCTTATACTTGACTCATTTATAAAATCTTTACGAAGCATCCTGTCTTCTGTTATCCTTAAAACATAAGTGGAGGTTATTTATGAATCTGAAAGAGGTTGTATTTATGGTTGAGGAAGACCCCGAAGGCGGTTATGCAGCAAAGGCGCTTGGATACCCTATTTTCACCGAGGGAGACACTATCAGCCAATTGAAAGAAAATATAAAAAATGCCATCAAATGTCATTTTGACAGAGAAGAAGACATCCCTAAAATAATTCATATCAGGATCGTGAAAGAAGAAACCATAGCATATGCCTAATATTCATAATAACAATACCAGACCATACATCTTTAAAAATAGGAACTCTGAATAATATCCTTAAAGAAGTGGCTGTCTATTTGGGTAGAAGCAAACAAGACATTATTGACGAACTATGAAAATAGACAAGGTTTAAACATGCAGGAAGAGATATTGGAAATAGTCGACAGACAAGGCAATACCATAGGGACAGCACCACGCTCACATATTCATGGCAATCCTTCTTTAATTCATAAGGTTGTCCATATCCTCGTGTTTAACGACAAAGGCGAACTCCTTCTCCAAAAACGCTCCATGAATAAAGATGTGGCTCCGGGAAAATGGGACACATCCGTGGGCGGACATGTCCCCAATGGAGAAAACCTCATAACTGCTGCAGTAAGGGAGATGGAGGAGGAGCTTGGAATTACGCCTATTAACTTAAAGCCCCTTTATTCCTATATCCATTCAAATCACTATGAAAGCGAGCTTGTATACACGCATTCTTGCATGCACAACGGCCCGTTTTCTTTTAATCGAGAGGAAATAGATGAAGTAAAATTCTGGGGCATCGAAGACATTAAGCGAGTAATGGGACAGGGTATTTTAAGCGACAATTTTGAATCTGAGCTAATGAAATATCTGTCCTTTAATAATCAGACTCCTCTTTTGTCAGGGCCGTAGATATATTTATGCAGTTGCAGATTCAGCCTCACAGACAGCCTGTCATCAATTATCCATTTTGAAAGGCTTTCGGGCGAGAGCAATCCAAAGGCTGGTGACAGAAGGAGTTTGCATCTGTCCGCCAGACCGTAATCTCTTATAAAATCCCTTACCCATTCGTAATCTTCTCTGTCCATAACAACAAACTTTATCTCATCATCGGGCTTTATATATTTCAGGTTCAGCAGATCCATTTTTTCGAACATACCGCTTTTTGGGGTTTTAATGTCCATAATAGTAACTGCCCTTTTATCCACATCCTTTATGCTCACGCTTCCGTTTGTTTCCACAAGGACAGTAAAACCATTATCAAGGAGTTTTTCTGTAAGGGAAAAGACATCCTTTTGCATTAAAGGCTCGCCTCCTGTAATCTCAACAAGCTTTATTCCATAGCTGCTTACAGATACAAGTATCTCATCCCCGGACATTTCCCTGCCCTCTTCATAGGCATATGTCGTATCACAATAGACGCATCTGAGATTACACCCTGTCATCCTCACAAAGACGCAAGGTAGCCCTGCATATGTTGACTCCCCCTGTATGCTTGCAAAAATATCGCAGACTTTCATTTGGATGCCTTCCGAGAATGAGCGAAAATGCTATATCCTTCCCGTAACATGCGCGCGAATCTAAAACTTAAAATACGACTCCATAACCTTTCCATTTTTATCCATCACCACTTTTGTAAAAAACCTCTCTCCTGCCATAAATGAATATGACAACTCCTTCCATGTAACTATTGTCCTGTTATGCTCCCTTTTAACCTCGGCATACGGATACCTGGCAAAATAGAGAAAGTTTTGAACCACCCTATTTTTCCTAGATTCGAGTATTGCCTGGTTATTATTGTTCATATGGTATTTATCCTGAGTGCAGACCCTTTTAGTAAACAAATCCACAAAGCCTGTATCGGTCTCATTGCCGGACCTTGTAATAAACCACCACCTGAGAAAATCATTGGGAAGTGGATAAACCTTGTATATATTGGCATCCATCTTTGTTTTTAGGAATTGTTTTACTTCCTTCTGGAGATATGCCCTGCCCCCTATATATCCTGCAAATAATATTACAGTGCAAATGGCGATCACTGTTGCCCTTTGTTTGTTCATTCTCCCCAATATGATTGCCAGCAATAATCCGATGGTTATATAAGGATCAATAATGAATGTCAAATCAAGGGAATATTGATTCCAGTCCAGAGGGGATAATATCCTTGTGCCATATTGATTTGTGAGATCCATCAGGAGATGTACACAGTAGGCAAGAAAGGAAATGGAATAGTAATAAAAAAATCCGCCTTTCTTTCTAAAAAGAAAGGCCATTATGGCAGGAAAAACAAAAAGGGCAAGGACTCCATGTGTAATGCCGCGATGATACCTGAGAAAAACATCGGTTCCCCAGAAGCGGGTTATGTAATCGAGGTCGGGAGCAATAGCTGAAAAAATAAGAACGAATAGTGCTGCCTTTCTCTTAAAACCCAATTGCTGTATTACTGCTCCCGAAAGTGCATGTGTTATTGGATCCATATCTGTTAATCTATCATTTTTCAATTATCAGGGTCAAAGTATGCTAAAATTGTGTTCATGGACATACATCAGCTCAAGGTATTCGCATCTGTATTCAAAAATAAGAGTTTTTCAAGGGCATCCGAAGAGCTTTACCTCACGCAGCCTACGGTGAGCGACCATGTCAAGGCACTTGAAGAGGAACTTAATTGCAAACTATTTGACAGGCTGGGCAGGTCAATTATTCCAACAAAAGAGTCGGAGGTTTTATATAACTATGCGATAGAAATTATAGAGAAAACCAATAGCATCAAAGACATCATTGGCCAGTTCAAAAAAGAAATCACAGGGGAGCTAATCATTGGTGCAAGCACAATCCCCGGCACATATTTGATGCCCCGTGTTATTGCGGACTTCAAAAGACAGCACCCCTCGGTTTCTTTTCAGGTAATCATATCCGACTCTAAGGTGATAATAGAAAAGGTTTCAAGCCATGATTTGCTTATGGGAATCGTCGGAGCAAAGTTAAGCAACGGACAGCTTAATTTCGTGCCCTTTTTGGAGGACGAATTAATCGTTGTGTCTTCCCCTTCACTGATAAAAAAAGGCACGATAACATTGGAGGGGCTAATCCAAATGCCCATGATTTTAAGGGAAGAGGGCTCAGGAACCAGAAGGGAAACAGAAAAGATCATGGAAGGAAGAGGCATTGCCCTCGACAGCATAAAGATTTCAGGGGTATTCGGCTCAACAGATGCAGTAAAACAGGCAGTGAAAGGCGGCATGGGGATTTCCATACTCTCCAGACTATCAGTTGCCGATGAATTGAAGTTTAAGACACTCAAGGAAATAAGGGTGAAAGACATCCGGATGAAAAGGAAGTTCTATATCGTCACCCATAAAAAGAGAACACTGCCGGCGGTATATGGCATATTTCTGGAGCATCTAAAAGCGCACAATAAATAAAGCCTGCCAGTTTCGCCACGCTAACCCATAAAACAAGATCCCATTGTCCTATAAATCCATCCTATTATTATATTATAGATATTTTCTATTTGACTTATTGAATATTCCTATCATATCATATTGTTTTGAACATCCTCTTAGGGGGATTCCGCAACGGGGATAGTATCCCCCTTGCGGACTGGGGGGTATGGGGCTGTTAGCTGCCCCACCTGGTCTGCAAAACCAGAGTCACGGTAAAAGGCGGGTCTCATAAACCTGTTTCTTTGGAAGAAGCCGTGGTGGGTTCGATTCCCACTACCCCTCTCCAAAATATTAGCAGGAGGCATGCATGGAAGAGATATCACAGGCAAGCATCATGGTTTTACTCAGCGGTTTGTTGGTTGGTGTTCTATTTGGTTTTGTGCTCCAAAGGGGACGATACTGTATGAATTCAGCATTCAGGGATATTATATTTGTCAACGACTTCACCCTCTTCCGTTCATACCTCCTTGCACTTTTAATTGCAATAATCGGCGCCAACTTCCTTGAAGATTTGGGATTTATGGGAGAATTAGGGTTAAGGCGGCAGTCCTTCAATATAGTTGCAAATATCGTTGGCGGTTACATTTTTGGTATCGGAATTGTAATGGCCGGAGGATGCGGAAGCGGAATTGTCTACAGGACAGGAGAAGGATATGTCTCTGCCTTTGTTGCTACGCTCGGATTTGCATCGTCTCTGGTTGCATCAATTCACGGCCCCCTTAAGCCGTTTATACAATTTCTAAAGAGCTTCAAAGTATCCATAGGAAGCGGCGAAGATGCTGTAAGCAACCCTGCCTTATGGGATCTGTTCGGCGGGCAGTCCATGAAATGGATAGCTGTTATGGTAATTGCAGCCATAATCATCCCGATTGTGTTAAAAGGCAAGCCCTTTGCAAAAGGGCCTAAAAAGGGGTATTCATGGTCGCTCACAGGATTATTACTCGGTCTTATCCTGATACTGGCACTATGGGCATCGAATTACTGGGGAGGACAGACGAGGGGGCTTTCGGCTGCAGGGCCGACAGCAGAGGCTTTTCTTGCATTAACAATGGGTAGCAGCATGTCAAAATTTGATCCCATGTTCGATTTCTGGGGGATATTCAGAGGGACATGGAGCGGGTTATATATTTTCGGCATTCCACTGGGCGCTTATATAAGCGCAAAGGGACTTGGAGAATTCAAATTACAGTCACCACCTGCAAGCGAGATCATGAGGGTCTTCGGCGGCAGTCTTGTGATGGGATTCGGCGCTGCAACAGCAGGTGGATGCACAGTGGGACATGCACTGACAGGCGTTTCTTCATTGGCATTATCAAGCATTGTAGCCACCATATTCATGATCCTCGGCAACTGGACAATGGTCTATTTCATGTTCGTCAAACCCATGAAGGATTGATTACGATTGCCTATAAACTTATGGTATGCAGGATGACACAGCTTAAAAGACCTGTTTTACAGGGATATTTTAATTTAAAGGGGGGAATATGTCTGAAAACAACAATCTGTCGAGGAGAGAAATTATTGCCGGAGCCAATATAGCATCCAACCTTATCATCGGCCCGAGGATTGCAGGTCCTGATTGCGAACACGGTCATGTCATCGGATCAAATATAATGAAGTGGTACGGCGATACAAATCTGCCGGTATATGTTCCAAAGAATCCAAAGGCAAATAAAGACAAGATTGTCATGACCACAAGCAACTCGCCTCTCTGCCATATATCGGTCGGCAGATGGATGAAGGCATCAGGCTATGCATTAGGCAGCAATGAAAGAAAGGACAGGTGTGCAAGGGTTGCTGCAAGCGTTGCCTATAAGCTCGTTGAGGATCTGAATGCATGGAAGGATGGCAATTATAAGAAAAATGTTGAATGGACAGCAGCAAAAAGCGTTGGCATCACCGGACAGCAGAACTGCACGGACTGTCATGGGACAAACGTGCCCGCAGCGCCGCGACCGGCAAAATCCAAATAATTTTCACTCTCTGTATCTTAAATAAAAGACGGGGACTTATCCCCGTCTTTTATTAATTGCTTTATCATCGACCATATCTATCAATTCATATCCAACCATTGAAATTAACTATTGGAATTACGACTTTTGAAATGGTTATGCTTTTAAAACATTTAAGTGGAGGTTTATGTATGCGCATTTCAAGATCGCTGGTTTTCGTGGTTTTACTTCTCTTTCTTCTGTCTTTGCCCCATCTTTCCATTGCAAAAGAAAGGAAGGTAAGAGTTACAGTAGAGGTGAATTTGAATGCACCGCCTGATGCAAAGAATGTCTGGCTATGGATTCCCTATCCAATGTCTGATGAAAATCAGGATATTACCGATGTGAATATCAATGGTAACTATGCATCAGCAGGTATTTACAGGAATGCAAGACATGGCAATAACATGCTTTATGCAGAATGGAAAGAAGCTAAAAAGGAAAGAGTATTGACCTACTCATTCAATGTAAGAAGAGAAGAGCATATTACAAAAGGCTTCCCAAAAAAGGAGTTGTCTATTTCAGAAGATGAATTCAGCAAATACCTTGAGCCAACAAGCAGTTGTCCTACAGGCGGGAAAGTAAAAAGGTATGCCGATAAAATAACAAAGGGTAAAAAGACCATACGTGCAAAGGCAAGGGCAATTTATGATTGGATTGTCGACAATATGCATCGTGATCCAAATATTAAGGGCTGCGGGTTTGGAGAAGTGGAAAGACTCTTAGAGACAAAGGGCGGCAAATGTGCGGATATTCATTCTGTCTTTGTTTCCCTTGCAAGGGCTGCAGGAATTCCAGCAAGGGAGGTCTTCGGCATCCGCATACCAAAGGGTAAAGAGGGGGATATGACAAAAGCACAGCACTGCTGGGCAGAATTTTATCTTCCAGGATATGGATGGGTTGTGGTTGACCCGGCAGATGTAAGAAAGGCGATCCTTGAGCAGAAGCTGACATTAGAACAGGCGAAACCATTGAGGGAGTATTATTTCGGTGCTGTGGATGAAAGCAGGATAGCATTCGGAACAGGAAGGGATATTATGCTGAATCCTTCACAGAGCGGAGGCCCTTTAAATTATTTCATGTATCCGTATGCAGAGGCTGACGGAAAACCGTTGAACGAGGATTTATTCGGATTCAATATCGGCTATAAGATAAGTTTCAAGGAGGAATAATGCTCATTGATGCAAGGGGACACGGCTGTCCTAAGCCGATAATAATGGCTGAGGAGGCACTGTCAAAAATAGAAGAAGGCATTGTGGATGTGCTTGTGGATAACGAGGCTTCTGTAAAGAACCTCTCAAGATTTGCAGCGAAGAATGCCTTTTACTCAGAAACAACAAAAGAGGATAACTACTGGCGTGTAAAGATTGTCAAGGGTTATCCCTGTGAATTGCCTGCTGAAGAAAAAAAGCCAAAAGAAACCGAAAAAGATCTGTTACTTATAATCGGCTCTGATGTTATGGGCAAAGAAGATGATCTGGGCAAAATCCTTATGAAAGCATTCTTTGAAACCGTGAAGGTAACAAAGGAAATTCCTCATACGATCTTCTTTCTAAATGCTGGAGTAAAACTTACAACTGTCAATGAAGAAATTGTTCCTATCTTAAAAGAGCTTGAGACCATGGGTGTGGAGATATTTTCATGCGGAACATGCCTGAAGCATTACAACCTTGAGTCAGAATTAAAGGTTGGTTATAGAGGCACTACAAATCATATCGTGGAAGGGATGAAGGATTTTAAAAAGACTGTTTGGATAGGATAACCTTTCCGTATGGAGAGAGTGTCCGCAGCTCCTTTATTATTAATGGCATAATCTCGATAACCTTATCCACTTCATCCTCTGTATTGTATCTGCTGAGAGAAAATCTTATGGAGCCGTGTATGGCATTGAAGGGGATACCCATTGCCCTTAGAACATGGCTCGGTTCGAGTGAGCCGGATGTACAGGCTGATCCCGATGAAGCGCATATGCCGTATTCATCGAGTCTCAGAAGTATTGCTTCGCCTTCAACATACTTAAAGCTCATATTTGTTGTATTGGGCAGTCTATTTTCAGTATCACCGTTGATCTGTACGTCAGGGCATAGTTTAAGCAATGCGCCTTCCAGTCTATCCCTGAGTCTTTTAAAATAATCTGCCTCTTTATCGATATGCTCTTTTGCAAGTTCGCACGCCTTTCCAAGTCCAATAATGGACGCCACATTCTCTGTGCCTGCCCTTCTCCCACGCTCCTGATGTCCTCCGATTATGTACGGATAAAAACGCGTGCCTTTCCTTACATAAAGCGCACCCACTCCCTTTGGTGCATGCAGCTTGTGCCCTGAAAGGGATAGCATATCAACCGGCAATTCTTTAACATTAATTGGTATCTTTCCCACTGCCTGAACTGCATCCGTATGAAACGGCATCTTTCTTTCTCTCAGAATTTCCCCTATCTCTGCTACGGGGAATATTACGCCTGTTTCATTATTTGCATACATTATTGAAACTATGGCTGTGTCATCATCCACTGCTTTGAGAAACGTATCCATATCGAGCCTTCCCGGTTTATCCACTGGAAGGAATGTGACCCGATAGCCCTTTCTTGCTAAATGTTTGCAGAAATTAAGGACAGCAGGATGCTCTACCCTCGTTGTGATGACATGCCTCTTTTGAGGATAAGATTCTATTGCGCTCATTATTGCGGTGTTATCGCTCTCTGTGCCGCAGCTTGTGAAAATTATCTCTTCAGGTTCTGCATTAATAAGGGCTGCAACCTTTGCCCGCGCATCTTCTATTTTTCTGTGGAGGTGTCCTCCAAAGGTATGCATGCTGGACGGATTGCCATAGAATTCCCTGAGATATGGAAGCATCTCGTCCAATACCTCCGGGGCTATCGGTGTGGTTGCATTATTGTCAAAATATATCGGCTTCATCATTCCAACACTCCATTACTCCAAATTTTAACCCGTCTCCACCACAATGTCTTCACTCACAAGCTCCCTTAACTTTTCCTGAATATTATTCACAGTAACACCGCCCATCGGACATTCAACACACATTGCCCTTAAGGCGATGATAACCTTATTTCTGTCAATGTCCACAAGCTCGAGGTCTCCTCCATCTGCCTGGAGCCTCGGCCTTATCTCCTTTTCTATAACATCCTGAATAAGGGCTATTTTCTGGAGATTTGTGAGTCTCTTTTTAATCTTTGGCACCTCAGGCACTTTTATTGCCCATATATCCTTTAATATCTCCTCTATCTGGGGGATGCACGAGCCGCATCCACCGCCTGCCTTTGTGTAATTGGTAATTTCCTCAACAGTAGTGAGGTGGTTTTCTATGGCAACCCTCCGTATTTTATCTTCGGTGACCTCAAAGCATTGGCAGACGAGCCTTTCCTTTTCCTCAAGCGGTTTCTTTTCTCCCCTGTAATTGGCAATAGCTGCCTCAAGGGCCTCCCTGCCCATGACAGAGCAGTGCATCTTTTCCTTCGGTAGTCCGCCGAGATAATCTGCGAGGTCTTTATTGGTAGTCTCTAAAGCCTCATCCAATGTCTTGCCCTTGATCATCTCTGTAAGGGCTGATGAACTGGCTATTGCAGAGGCACAGCCGAAGGTCTGGAATTTTGCATCTATAATCCTGTTTGTCTCTTTATCGATCTTTAAGGTGAGCTTAAGGGCATCTCCGCAGATCATGCTGCCCACTTCACCAACAGCATCGGGGTTCTCTATTTCTCCCACATTTTGGGGGTGACGGAAAAGTTCTTTTAATTTCTCTGAATATTCCCACATAATCTCTTTTTACCAGAGATTTAGATTTGTGTCAATTTATTGCCTCAGGACCTTTGAGATTGTGGTTAAGAGGGTCTTCGGTGAGACAGGTTTTTGCATGAATGCCTTTGCGCCTGATGTTATCAGCTTATTTATGTCTCCATAAAGCTCTGCGCTGTATCCTGATGAAAGTATAACCCTGACCTCTGGATTCAACTGCAGCAGTATCTGAAAGACCTCCCTTCCACTCATGTGGGGCATGATAAGGTCTAATATCACCACATCTATCTCGGGATTTTCTTTAAATATCTTCACTCCTTCCCTCGGCTCTGTTGCCTTGAGCACCTTATATCCTGCCATTGTGAGGACATCGGTATAGAGTTCGCATATATACACCTCATCATCTATCACTATGACTGTCTCTCCCCTGCCCTCCAGAACATCCTCCTCTTCTTTGAGATCTTCACTTGTTGCAATATATGCCGAGAAGTAAACATTGAACCTCGTGCCCATGTTTGGCTCACTGTAAAGATTGATGTATCCGCTATGGTTTGTGACAATGGAATGCACCATGTAGAGCCCCAGGCCTGTGCCTTTACTGGGGTCTTTGGTGGTAAAGAATGGATCAAATATCTTACTCTGATAATCTTTTGGTATCCCTGTGCCTGTATCCTCCACAGTCAATCTGATAAAGTTTACGCCATTTGCAGGCTTAAGGCCATTTGCAGCGCCGTTTTCACCCCCAACATGGCTCGTTGCTATAAGAAGCCTTCCACCATCGGGCATGGCATCCCTGGCATTTATTGCAAGATTCAATATCACTTGACCGATCTGTGAGTAATCAGCCTTTATATTGGGAAGTCCGTCCTCCAGCCTCACATCAAGCTCTATCTCCTTGGGTATGGTTCTTTTAAGAAGCTCCACCGTCTCCATTACAACGGAATTCAGATTCACAGGTTTGAACTCAAGGTGTTCCTTTCTTGTAATGCTCAGTATCTTTTTTGAAAGGTTAGCGCCCATATCTGCAGATTTTTCTATAGTGTCTGCATATTTGAAAAGCTTATTATCTTCTGACAGATGTGACTTCAAGAGTCCTGCATAGCCTAAGACACTGGTGAGGATATTGTTGAAATCATGGGCTATCCCTCCAGCCAGCGTGCCGATTGCATCCATCTTTTGCGACCTTAAGAGCTGTTCGTAGAGCTTTTTTTCTTCGGTTATATCCCTTTGAATGGCGACAAAATTGGTTATAGAACCATCTGTAGAAACAACAGGGAATATGATGGCAGAGGTCATGAATAGCTCCCCGTCCATTCTCCTGTTTATAAATTCGCCCCTCCATGGCAATCCATGTGTTATATTCCCCCATAATCTCTGATAAAACCCTGTATCATGAAGCCCGCTTCTGAGGATATTAGGTTTCCTCCCTATCGCATCAGCCCTTTTATATCCTGTTACGGTCTCAAATGCATGATTCACATAGACTATATTGCCGTCCCTGTCTGTTATGGTAATAACATCAAAGGCGCCATCCACAATCCTCTTGAACCTCTCCAGTTCTTCAATGGAAAGCCCCCTCTCGATTATTATTGCAGCATCGGCCGCTATTGCCGTTAGAAGGGTCTTATCGTCATCGGTGAAATCGCCTTCAAATTTATTGGCAAGGTACAGAGAACCAATAGGTCTGCCTTTACCTGAAAACAAGGGAAAACCGAGTAGATTCTTTATCCTGGGATGACTTTCAGAAAATTCATCGGAAAAGGCTGGATGGCTCCCTGCATCGGATATCTTCATCGGAGCCAATGAATATTGCATAAATCTCAAGATACTGCCTTCCAGAAGTTCCTTTTCCTGTATTGTCTTTATACCACTTGTTATAAGCTTCTCAACGCCGCCTAACTCGTCATAGAGTGCAAGAACAGCAAACTCGGTTTTTAACATATCCCTTGAAAAACAGACCATCATTCCGAGCATCTCGCTGATTTCCGTGTTCTTGTTAATTTCAACTGCAATATCATGAAGCATTTGATAACGGTTTTTTTCGGAAAGGAGGTCCTGTTCTGTTGAGTATAATTTTTGTGAGGCGTAATTAAGCGACTCTGCAACTTGTTCGACCTCTACAAAGCTGCGTTCTACAGGGATTACTTCACCCTTTATCTCATCAAGTCTTCTTGCAAAATCAGCAATCCTTTTTATTGAACGGACCGGTGGTCTCAGGATAATGAGGAGGGCTATAAAACTTATGGCAACTCCTATGATGCCGGCAAGCGCACTGTTACCCCATATAATTTTCCGCATCTCTGCGATTGCATTCAGGTTATAAGTGACCTTAACCCACCCGATGGCGCTGCCAACAACTATTGGCTGTAAGATTACCATCTGATTATTTCCCATCCGAACCGATGCCTGCACTGTATCAGGAATCTTTAATGTTGCAGAGCTAAAACGGACATCAGGAGGTGCTCCAGGGTTATGGACAATATCACTCAAAATACGGCCTTTGCTGTCATAGACCTGAATCCCAGAGATATCGGGGAACTCGGCAAATCTTATAAGAAACATCTCCAGACTGCTGTAATCATTAAGAAGTAGATAATCCGTACAACTAATGGCAAGATTTTTTGCCATTATCACTGCCTTCTGTTCTATTACATCTCTGGAGTGTCTTGACTGAGTTTTAAAGTTAATCCAGCCATAGACAAAGATGCCAAAAATCACTATCGATGACACAAGGAGGACGAGCTTTCCATATAGATGACGGGGCATCAATCTCATGCTACTGGGAACCCCCAAGTATGCAGTATTTGTCAAGACCAAGCTTTTCCAGAAGTGCATAATTAATGGGCTTTGCACATAATTTTTGCAGTATCAGCCACATGTCGTCACTCTCCGCCAAATATATATTTCTCAAGCTTTAACTTTTCCAGTGGTGCGTAATCCCTTTGATAATCCGCCTTCACAGGCTTGAGCATGAGGATTTCTTCAAATATATTATGGTTATTCTTATCTCCGGCAAGCTGCAGTACTGTATCCAGCACTGCCTGCCGTAAACCCTCGGAAACCCGCGGGTGGGCCATTAATGGATGAGATGCTATCATTGGCGTCTCATAGATGATCCGCAGTTGAGACCCCACTGCGGCAGGCTCTCTTTTTAATGAAGTATCAAGTGTCCCCCCGGCAGGCGCTTTGTCGAGGATGACAGCCCTGTAAACATTGCTGGAAGTTCCCATATACCTTGGCGTAAAATGAATCTTTCCCTTTGACAGTTCGTATCCGAGCAAGAGACTACAAATGGTCTTTGAACCGACAAATGCTACCTCTTTATCGTTTAAGCGCTGTATCGAATCGATGGGTGAATCCCTGCGAACAAAAATGATGCCTCTAATTGACTTTTTATCCCTGACCAGTGGAGTATAACCCTGCGCGCCCTTTGCTTGAATAGCAAAATAAGGATTTACAAGGGCAAAATCAGGCACTCCCTTCAATACGTCTGCTTCAAATTCCTGAGTCTTCTGGTAAACTTTCAGTTGGATATTGATTCCTAATTCCTTAGAGAGTCTCTCAACAAGGGGTGTCCATCTTTTATAGACTTCCACAGGCGGGAATTGAGGCAGAACAGCAAGAATATAGTTAGGCCTGTTTTTGATGAATTCGGGTGTATTTTGTCCTTCAGGGGAAGAAGTCAGGGATAAGACTAACAACAAAGAAGCGAGCAGTACGGTTTTCCGGGCATGTCTGAAACTCCCCTTAATAATCGCTTTCCTCCCCCACCCAGTTTTATGTATGTATTTTTCAGGACTTATTTTAGCCCTTTTTTGCTATTATAGACAATCATCCGCCTTGTGTCAATTTTTCAATCCGATTGGTAGCGTAAAATTCTCTGTGTAAATTTTGATTAATAAAAAGAAGGGTGTATTCTCCATTGATCGGCAAATCAATTTTAAGGAGGATACACCCTATGAAAGAATTAACAGAAGTAACATTAACAG
>JAJYXI010000004.1 GCA_021791055.1 Nitrospirota bacterium
GGACTTCAAGCCGCATTGTTTGAGGTTATTATGTGCTGTAGTTGCTGTTTGCATTGCCTTATTGTCTGATCTGCTCAGTCTATTAACTCCTTGTCAAAAAACTATTCGCTGTTATTGAACAGCCTTTTGTTTTTTAGTCATTAAGCAATAAGCAGTCAGAAACTTAATGACCTGGAGTTTTTTGATGACTATGGATAGGCAATTAAGAGATAAGAATCGAAACTTTAGGATTTTGTAAGAAGCAGGACAAGACCATGCATTTTATGTTTTCTATGCAGATTGTTCTGAAAACCATAAATGTTGTAGCCGTTTAAAGCAGTCTTTTTCAAGTCCTAACTCCTTTATTTTTATAAGTTAATTGCAACTATCCAGTCATCACTACAGTTCATAGTTCATAGCTCATAGCTCGTAGCTAAAAACTTTACATCTGTAAGCTATGAGCTATCAGCCATGAGCTATTTAAAACCCACCCTGCCGTGTAAGCGAAAAATTAGATCCCTGTTACTACAGGTGGGCGCCTTGAAGGTAGCTTAGACTTCCTCTCATCCCATTTCTGGGGGAGGCCTGCACACCGCTTACCTTACGCTGGCTCCCAAAATATCTAATTTGCGGGATCAACACTTTCACCTAACCACTAACAGGGCAGGTAAGCTATCCATTAAGTATTTATACCAGAAAACAGGGATTATAAGCAACTAAAATGTTATGGTGGTATAATTGAGGATGAAAAAAATTGTTTTAAGGCGTACAAGCAGAATACTATCAGGCCATCTCTGGATTTTCTCAAACGAATTGGCAGTAAGCCCAAAGGGCTTTGAGCCGGGCTCTATTGTCGAGGTTTATGATAATAAAGATAAGTTTATGGGCGTTGGTTATATAAACCCACACTCTCTAATAGCTGTAAGGCTTTTAACGAGGGAGAGAGAGGCAATAAATTCTGATTTTTTCCGCAAGCGGATAATTGATGCCATAAATTACAGGAAGAGATTTGTGCATGACAGCAATTCCTTCAGAGTTATTTACAGCGAGGGCGATTTTCTTCCCGGACTGGTTGTGGACAAATATGCTGATTGCCTTGTGATACAGTTTTTAACCCTCGGCATGGAAAGGATGAAGGATACGCTTATAAGCGCTTTAGACGAAATCTTATCTCCTTCGATAATTGTGCTCAGAAACGACAGCCGGAGCAGGTCACTTGAAGGTCTTCCTCTTGAGAAGGAGATAATAAAAGGCTCCCTCGATTCTCTTCCTTTGATAAATGAGGGAGGAGCTCTTCTTGAGGTTGACCCTATGACAGGACAGAAAACAGGTTTTTTCCTTGACCAGAGGGAAAACAGGATAGCATTAGGAAGTTATATTAACGGGGGAATGGGGCTCGACCTTTTCTGTTATTCAGGGGCTTGGGGTCTTCAGATGGCTAAGAATGGAGCCTTTGTAACATGCGTTGATGACTCTGAGACAGCTATATCAAAGGCAAAAAGGAATTTCCAGATGAATAATCTTGAGGGCAGGGGTGACTTTATAAAGGATGATGTCTTTAATTTTCTCAGAAAAGAGGCAGCAGGAAGTTTATACGACTTTGTAGTCCTGGACCCCCCTGCATTTGTTAAGAGCAGGGCAAAGGTTAAAGAGGCCATAAGGGGATACAGGGAGATAAATGCAATGGCGATGAGGGTTGTCAAAAGGGGAGGGATACTTGCTACTTCCTCATGCTCTTACCACATAGAAAAGACTGTATTTATTGAAATGCTGCGGGATGCCGCAAGGGATGCCGGGAGAAATGCCCGTCTTTTTGAATACCGCTCGCAGGGGCGCGATCACCCGATTCTTTTATCTGTTCCGGAAACAGAATATCTGAAATGCGCATTCCTTGAGCTATAAATATGGGTTATTAATCTAAAATTAAAATTAATAGATAAATTAAAAATTTCTCTTGACATGCGAATAAGGGTTTGGTATTCTAACAATCAAGAAGTGCCTCGTTACCTCCCCTAAGCTGCTGTCCAGTTCCCACGGGCAGCAGCGCTTTTATTTTTGTATCTCTATTAACTCGTATTTTCTGCTACCCAGTCCGAGCCTCTCTGCCTCCTCTACCTGCAAGAGATAAGGCTTCTTATGGAGGCTTGCCAGTATATCATCTCCCTGTTTTATATCTTCGTCTTCTGCAAGCGAGGACGGCAAAGGTTTTTCCTTGAGAAGCATATCAATTGACGCCTGCTCAATGGCCACAATATCATCAGAGATTAATATCCCGATGTCCTGAATTACAGGAACCTCTGCTGCCGGCATGCAGTCGCATTCAGGCTGTATCTCTGTAAGGAAATTTATATATACGACCTTATTGGGCTTAAAGGTGCTTAATACAGCCTTTGCTGCCTCTGAAAGGGACTTCATGAAGAGCTCATCGTCTCCGGGTATTACCAATACACCTTCAGGGCAGACCCTCGTGCATCTGCCGCATCTCCAGCACCTCTCATCATAATAGTCGAATCTATCATCCTTAAAACTTATGCAGTCGAGGGGGCATACTTCCTCGCACTGGTAGCAAAAGGCGCATTTCTCTTCATCCCATATCAATTTGCCTTCTCCGATGGTATGCATTGCTCCTCTTCCGCATTTCCAGCCGCAGTGTCTGTGGCTGCCGCTGACAGCGCCCATTGCGATGTTTTTTATTGCACCCGCATAACCGGCATTTATATGCCCTTTTATATGCGAGCACACGACCATTGCAGGCACATCGTATATGAGGGATGCAACTGCTATCTCTCCAAGGATATCGCCTGCCTTTACCATTATATTGTCATTTCCGTAAAGGCCATCAGCGATTACAACAGGCGCATCTACAGAAAGATGATTTATTCCGTTCTGATTTGCCACTTCAAGGTAATCGAGCCCCTTTATCCTGACCGTATCAGTGACAAATGGTTTTGCTTCTGTTGCCTTTAATGCTTCGACAACTTTTCTGAGGAACACAGGTCTGACTATCCTGTGTGCGCCTTGTGAGCCAAAATGTGTCTTTACAGCGACCCATTCGTCTTTTTCAAAATATTTTGAAAGTCCTATCTCTCTTAATAATCTTTCGAGCTTTCCGGGCATGCTTTCATCGTATTTCCATTTCTTTACCCTTGCTGATGCAAAATAAACTTTAGACATGATTTCACCTCGCTGCTAACTTATTATATATCAATGCAATCAGGCCGGCACTTATAAATCCATCGAGGAATCCATAAAAAAGCCCTAAGAAACTTCCAACAGGTGAAATGGTATAGCCCGGATAAATAGATTGTGCGAGGACTTCAAGAAACAGTTTCCCGTATCCTGTATAAAAAGATAGCCATGTTGTTATGAATAATGAGCCCCCCCATACAGCTCCGAGGGCAATGCCCAGTGCTAAAGGTTTGAGTTTCATTTTGCCTCCAGATAATGCTTGTCACTTATCTTATATAGATTTTACTAAAATCGCATAGCATAATGTATAATGAAAATATGTATCGCTTTCTGATTCTGATAATGATTGCCTTGCTGTTCCTTCCTGTAATTGCTTATGCAGAGCAGGCTAATTCGGCTCCTGAATACAATTTGGATGTCTCATTTGACATCCCCGGTTCCAAGATTATAGGGCTTGTGAAAATCGATGTCCATGCAGGCAGGGAACTGGTGCTGCATACAGGGCATCTAAATATAATCAATGTAAGCCTGAACCAGCAGAAGATTAATTTTGATGCACGAAACGGGATGCTAAGGATTTTACCGTATCAGGACGGCATCATTACTATCTCATATGAAGGCGTTTTTAAAGACAGCAGGCCAGCTTATGATGCTAATTATGGCGCAGCCCAGAGCATTATCGATGAAAGGGGTGCTTCGCTTACAGGCATATGGTATCCCCAGACAGATGGCCAAAAAGATGGCCCCAAAGATGGTTTATACAGGTATAAACTCAAGGCAATTCTTCCAAACGGATACGAGGCTGTATCAGAGGGCGAGAAGATTGAAAAGACTGCAAAAGACGGCAAGACAGAGTTTGTTTTTGAATTTTCCCATCCTGTTGACGGAATAAACCTTATTGCAACAAACAGGTATCAGGTTATAAAAGACAATTTTGGCGGCATAGAAATCTATGCCTATTTTTTCCGTGAGGATATAGAGCTCGCTAAGACATACATAGAGTATACAAAGAGATATCTCAAGCTGTACGAAAACCTTGTCGGACGATATCCGTACAAGAGATTTTCGGTCGTGGAAAATTTTCTTCCTACTGGATATTCAATGCCAACATATACACTCCTTGGACAGGATGTTGTAAGACTTCCATTTATTGTGGAGACATCCCTCGGGCATGAGATACTTCATCAGTGGTTTGGCAACCTTGTATATATCGATTATGACAAGGGCAACTGGGCAGAGGGACTGACTACATATTTAGCAGACCAGCTCTACGAGGAGCAAAAGGGAAAGGGCTGGGAATACAGGAAACAGGCGCTCATTGATTACAGGAGCTATGTAAACGATAAAAATGAATTTCCACTTAAGGACTTCAGAGGCAGGACAGACTTTTCATCAAAGACGATAGGCTATGGAAAGACCGCCATGGTATTCCATATGCTTAAAAACATTGTTGGGGAAGGCATATTCTACAAATCACTGAAGGATTTTATAGCTGAAAATCGCTTCAGAAGGGCATCATGGGATGATATTAAAAGGGTTTTTAAAAAGAACCATAAAAAAAATCTGGACTGGTTTTTCAGACAGTGGGTGGATACAGCCGGAATACCTGAAATTTATATCGAGTCTTTCCAAATAAAACAGAGCGGAAATAAATACGAAGTCAGCTTTAACATCGGTCAAAAGGGGAGAGTTTATATAATGGATGTCCCCCTGACTATTTATTATAAAGATGGCTCCAAAAGGAAGGTTCATGTTAGGACTGATAAGGTAAAGACAGGTTTGACACTATCCATGGACAGCATGCCTGAAAAAATAGTTATGGATGAGGATTATGATATGGCAAGAAAGCCTTCAAATGACGAGTTGCCTCCAGTTATTGCGAGGCTTCTTGGCACTGAGAAAATTATAATAGCCCTTCCGACAGGCAATAGGGAGGTTTACAGGGCAGTTATTGATAGTTTTAAAGAAAAAGGCGCTTTAGAAAAAGAGGTCAAGGATATTAAGGATTCTGACATAAAATCATCGTCGATTATAATACTCGGAAATGATAACCCAATGATTGGAAGGCTTTATGGAAGTGCGGACAAGGTTGATGCCGGCTTTAGCCTTATCATAAAAAATAATCCGTGGAACTTATTTAATGTTGGGCAGAAGGTTGTCGGGATATTTTCTGCCAAATCAAAGGAGGAAACGGATATGGCTTTCAGAAAGATATTTCATTACGGCAAATACAGCGCAGTGGCCTTTGATAACGGCAGGAATATTTATAAGAAGATTGAGGATTCTCAGAGGGGTATGAAGATGGAGAGCAAAGAGGAGACTATTGCTATTGATGTCTCTACTATTAGAACATTGTCCGAGGTTATAGAAAGCTTATCAGGCAAAAAGATTGTATATGTCGGTGAATACCATGACAGGTTTGCCCATCATAATGTCCAGCTTGAGGTTATAAAGGGGCTGTATAAAAAAAATAGAAAGATAGCCATCGGCATGGAGATGTTTCAGAGGCCGTTCCAGAAGGTTCTGGATGATTACATAGCAGGCAGGATAGAGGAAAGGGAGTTTTTGAAAAGGTCTGAATATTTCAAGAGATGGGGATTTGATTACAACCTTTACAAGCCGATACTCGATTTTGCGAGGCAGGAAAAGTTACCTGTAATTGCCCTGAACATCCAGCGTGAGATTGTGGATAAGGTATCGAGAGGCGGCATAGATTCACTTTCGGATACAGAAAAAAGGGAAATCCCATCACAGATGGATTTTTCTGACAATGAATACAGGGAGAGGCTTAAAGAGGTCTTTCATAAACATGGCAGCTCAAATGAAAGAAACTTCGACTTTTTCTACCAGTCTCAGATCCTCTGGGATGAGACCATGTCCATGTCTGTAGATGAGTTTCTGAAGAAGAACCCTGACTTTCAACATAATGGGCAAATGGTTGTTCTTGCAGGAGGCGGGCATATCCAGTACGGTTCAGGTATTCCTCAGAGGACATTCAGGAGGAATGGTTACGATTATGCGATTATCCTGAACGATGTGGATGTCGAAAGAAATATTGCCAATTATGTAATTTTCCCAAAACCGATGGATGGTATGACCGCTCCCAAGCTCATGGTTTCACTGAGGGAAACGCACGGACTCGTTAGTATAGAGGGATTTCCTGAAAACAGTGTTTCTGAAAAGGCAGGACTTAAAGAGGGAGATATAATAATTTCCCTTGATAACACTGTTGTTAGTAGCGTAGAGGATATAAAAATCCATCTCCTTTACAAGAAGAAGGGAGATAAGGTGAAGATAAAGGCATTAAGGAAGAGGTTTATTTTTGGCGATAAAGAGATGGAGTTTGAGGTGGTATTGTAAGATTTGATAAAATAGTAGTGGAGGTTTAAAAAATATCGCAGCTATTTACGGAAATATATCAGGATTAAAAAAAGGTCTTCTTTATTCCCTCGAAAAGATTTATCGCAGGAAAATCCCTGCAGATAAACTGATAACGCAGGAACTTGCAAGATATCTCACCGGGCTTTCCTTTGAAATCGGCAAACAGATAGGCATCCTTGTAAATAGGGGCGGTTCCATAACCCATGTAATTGTGGGGGATGCAAAGAGTGTTTTTATACCGGAACTTGACGACTACCCGCTCGGTAGGAAGGCATTGAGGGGTCTCAGATTTATCCATACCCATCTGACCGATGAACCGCTCAGCAACGAGGATATTACAGACCTTGCCCTTTTGAGATTTGACACGATTGCGGCCATAAGCATAAGGGAAGGGCTGCCGTATAACATCTACGCAGCTTATTTAATGCCCTACGGCTCTGAGAAAAAATACGAAACCATAACCGCTGACTTTTACAGGTTCGAGCTGGGCTACGACAGTTTCATTCATAATCTGGAAGATGAGATGGACAGGCGCAGGGCCATAGCCGCATATGATAAATATGACAAGAGGGAAAGAGCCATCCTTGTGAGCGCATCCACAAAGCCTAAATACGAGATGGAGGAATCCATGGATGAATTGAAAGAGCTTGCAATGTCCAGTGATGTGGCTGTTCTTGATACGGTTATACAGAGGCTGAAGGAAGTAAATCCAAAATATCTTCTTGGAGAGGGAAAGCTTAAAGAGATAGTAATTAATGCAATGGATAAGGGTGCAACCCTGCTAATATTTGATCAAGACCTGAATCCATCACAGATTAGGGCTATTGCCGAGAAAACAGAGATCAAGGTCATTGACCGCTCACAGTTGATACTGGACATATTTGCAAGAAGGGCCCACAGCCGTGACGGCAAGGTGCAGGTTGAGCTTGCACAGTTGAAATACACCCTTCCGAGGCTTACAGGAAAAGGAACTGCAATGTCGAGGCTCATGGGAGGCATTGGCGGAAGGGGCCCCGGCGAAATGAAGCTTGAGATAGACAGGCGCCGCATCCGCGACAGGATAACCCGCCTCGAAAAAGAGCTTGATACCCTGAGCGAGGCAAGAAAGCAGAGAAAACAGAGAAGGGTTGAGACCGGCATTCCTATCGTCTCCATAATCGGATATACAAATGCTGGCAAATCAACACTCTTGAATGCGCTCACAAAGAGTTCAACCATTGTGGAAGACAAGATGTTCGCAACCCTTGACACTGCAAGCAGGAGATTGAGATTTCCCAGAGAGAGGGAAATAATAATAACAGACACCGTTGGATTTATAAGAGACCTTCCGAAGGATTTGATGGCAGCATTTAAGTCAACCCTTGAGGAGCTTGAGGATGCTGACTTATTGCTTCATCTTGTCGACATATCCAACCCAAGATTTGAACAGCAGATATTATCTGTAGAAAATATTCTCCATGAACTTAAGCTTAAAGATAAACCGAGGCTTATTGTCTTTAATAAAATAGATAAAGTATCAATGGAGGAAGTTGTAAATATAACATTAAGATACGATGCGGTTGCAGTATCCGCCATTAAACCGGATTCCCTCGATCCTCTGCTCAAATCTATCGAACACCGCATCTGGGAATCCCAATTGATTTATGATAATCAAAAATCTGAAATCTGCAATCAAAAAAAGGTATAATAGCAGCCATGGAATTTGCACCAAAATGGATAGCATGGGAAATAACGAGGAGATGCAACCTCAAGTGTGTGCATTGCCGCTCCTCATCCGAGATGGAGATAAAAGGGCATCCTGACTTTCCTACAGAAGAGGCATTCAGAATTCTCGACGATATTTCGAGTTATGCAAAGCCTGTGATCGTGCTTTCAGGAGGAGAGCCTCTTTTAAGAAAAGATGTCTTTGATATTGCAAAATACGGCACAGAAAAGGGTCTCAGGATGTGCCTTGCAACCAATGGAACACTCGTGACTGATGAGATATGCGAAAAGATAAAACAATCGGGCATAAGAATGGTCTCCCTCAGCCTTGACGGCTCAACAGCAGAAGTCCATGACAATTTCAGAGACGAAAAGGGCGCATTCAAAGGGACAATCAATGCGGCAAAGCTCTTTAAGAAATATGGCATAGAGTTCATCATAAATTCCTCATTCACAAAACGGAATCAGGAAGAAATTCAAAAGGTCTACAAACTCGCAAAGGATCTCAATGCAACTGCGTGGTATATGTTCATGATTGTTCCAACAGGCAGGGGCGAAGAGATAATGAATGAGCTGATTTCAAAGGAAGATTATGAAGAAATACTCAACTGGCATTATCAAATGGAAAAGGACGAACATGATATGCTTGTGAGGCCTACATGTGCGCCACATTATTACAGGATAGTATTACAGAAATCAAAGGAAGAAGGGGCAAAATTCGAGAGGCGCTCATTGAAGTTTTCCACCGGAGGCTCTAAAGGCTGTATTGCAGGCCAGCTTATCTGTCTTATAGATGTGGATGGGAATGTCCTCCCTTGCAGCTATTTCCCGATGTCAGCAGGAAGCATCAAGAAGCAGTCATTCAAAGATATATGGGAGCATTCCGAATTGTTCAAAGATTTGCGTGATTTCAAGAAATACAAGGGAAGATGCGGCTCCTGCGAATTCGTGAATGTATGCGGCGGATGCAGGGCAAGGGCATATGCGGTATATGGAGATTATCTTGAAGAAGAGCCGTTCTGTAAATACATACCAATGAAAATGAAGAAATCGGAGGCCAGATGAATGACACTTTTCTAAAGGCATGCAGAGGCGAAAAGACTGATTACACCCCTGTATGGCTAATGAGGCAGGCAGGTAGATACCTCCCGGAATACCAGAAGGTTAGGTCAAAGGTTGATTTTCTTACGCTCTGCAAAACACCCGAGCTTGCTGCAGAGGTGACAATCCAGCCTGTCGATATTTTAAAGGTCGATGCAGCGATACTCTTTTCCGACATTCTTGTGCCTATAGAGCCTATGGGCATGAAGCTCGAATTTTCAGAGTCCAAAGGCCCGATTCTCTATGATCCCATAAGAAATGATATCGCTGTGTCAAAGCTCCGCAGGATAAAGGCAGAAGAAGATGTGCCTTTTGTCATGGAGACGATAAAGATGCTCGTTAAAAAGTTAAATGTACCGTTGATAGGATTTTCTGGCGCTCCATTTACCCTTGCCACCTATATGATAGAAGGCGGCAGCTCAAAGAACTTTGTTAATACAAAAAAGATGATGTATCAGACACCGGAGCTTTATGCAAGGCTCATGGAAAAAATTACAGATACTGTTATCAATTATCTTCAGGCGCAGATAAATGCAGGCGTTCATGCTGTTCAGGTCTTTGATTCATGGGCAGGTATCCTTTCGCCGTTTGATTTTGAAAAATATGCGCTTCCTTATGTGCAGAAGATAATAGCGGCTTTTAAAGGAAAAGTTCCTGTGATTTATTTTGCCTTTAATGCAAGCGCAATGCTTAAGAAGGTCAAACAATCGGGTGCAGATATACTCGGCATTGACTGGAGAATTGATATAGCAGATGCCGTCAGCGCACTCGGAAACGATGTAGCGGTGCAGGGCAATCTCGATCCATGTTTATTGTTCGGCACAAAGGATTCTATAAAAGATGGTGTGTCCCGTATTCTTCAGGGCGCAAAAGGCGCAAAGGGGCATATCTTCAATCTCGGTCACGGCATACTGCCTGAAACCCCTGTTGATAATGCAAAGACGATGGTACAGGCAGTGCATGAATTGAGTGCAAAGTAGGAGTGTAAATGCTTAATCTTGGTGTGCTTGCATCAGGCAGAGGCTCAAATTTTCAGTCCATTATAAATGAAATAGAAGCGGGTAAACTTAATGCCTCGATTAAACTTCTCATAGTCGATAATCCTCACGCCTATGCTATCGAGCGGGCAAAGAAGCATTCAATAGAATACCTCTATATCAATCCAAAGGAATTTTCTTCAAAGAACGATTTTTTTCGAAAAATAACAGATGAACTAAAGGCAAGAAATGTGGAGCTTGTAATTCTTGCAGGCTTTATGCGGATTGTGAGAAAACCTTTGATAGATGCCTTTCCAAACAGGATTATGAATATTCATCCAGCCCTTTTGCCTTCTTTTCCTGGACTCCATGGACAAAAGCAAGCATCTGATTATGGTGTGAGAATCAGCGGCTGTACGGTGCATTTTGTTGATGAGGGGATGGATACAGGACCCGTTATAATTCAGGCTGCTGTGCCTGTATCTCCCGATGATACCGAAGAAACACTTTCAGCAAGGATTCTGAAGCTTGAGCATAAGATATTTCCAGAGGCAATAAGGCTCTATGCCGACGGGAGGCTGAGTGTTGAGGGAAGGGTTGTGAAGATAAAAGGATGTGAGTTAAAGGACGAATATATTGTTAATCCACCATTAAGGTGAGTTATTCCAGTATGATGAGGCCGCCTTTCGCAAAATTAATTAGTCGTTTTGTGTTTGATTATGCGTAGAACTGAATATAAGAGTTTCCCTCAGTGTAAGGGTAAGGGGCAGTCGTTACTTTGCCCTCAGAGAACTCAGAAATTTTGCTTCAAGTCAGCCTCATCATACTGGAATAATAAAGGAGCTTAAAATGGAACAATGGCCGACACTGGAAGAGCAGATAGAGCAGTCAGGCATATATTATCCGAGAAAGTATGACATCACATACAGGATAGGTTATGTCCTTCAAAGCCTTGGCGCACTCGGTTTTCTGATTTTATACTATCTCAATTCAAAACTACAGATAATTCCTCTCGTCATTTTTGAATCAGGCATAGCACTTTCGTCAATGTTTCTTCTTGTATGGAAGGCTGAAATTAAAAAGTTTATACTCAGGATGACATTTGCAGGGGTTGCACTCCAGATTGTCAGCGTATTTATTCATCCTATAAATGCAATCTATGCAGGGAAGATGTTCTTTCTCGGATTAGGGCTTACCCTTGTTGGAGGCGGAGGGCTGGTCGGCAAAGAGGCTTACTGTTTCAGGTTTAATGAGGGATGGTTTCTTTTGATGATTTATCCATTGGCAGTAATTCCCAATTTATTTGGTTTTGCAAGCTATAGGTATAATCTTGGGATTTCTGTGATTATAACAATCTTACAATTCTCATTTTTGAGAAGAAAATTATCCCAGCCACTCTTAAAGAAATGCGAAGGTAATGTGTGCGGATTGCCTGAAACAAAGAAATGAGAATTTCAGGTGGCATCGCAAAGGGAAGAAGGGTTGGGCTTAAAAAGGCCTTTGCAAAAAAAGGCGAGACCGATGAATTAAGGCCGACCTCTGCTAAGGTAAGACAGGCGATTTTCAATATTCTTGGCAATATCCTCGGAGATAAAATAGTCGGAAGCAGATTTTTAGACCTTTATGCAGGGACAGGCGCTGTCGGAATAGAGGCATTGAGCAGAGGCGCTGGAAAGACGGTTTTTGTTGATGACAACTCCTTAAGAATTAACATCATAAAAGAGCTTCTTGAAAAATTCGGATTTAAGGACAGGGCCGGAGTTGTTAAGGACAAGGCTTCAAATTTTATAAGAAAATCCGAATCTGTTTTTGATATTATTTTTGTTGATCCGCCTTATGCCTCCGGAGAGCTTGATATGGTTTTACCCCTAATTGACGAGAAAGCCATTTTAGGGGATAATGGAATTGTAATTGCTGAACATTTGACTAAAAAGATATTATTGCCAGAAATAGGGAGTTTAAAGCTCATAAAAACCTATAAATATGGAGATACATCTTTAACACTTTACAGAAAGGAACGATAATGAAACTGGCTATTTATCCCGGGACATTTGATCCAATAACAAACGGACATCTCGACCTTATCGAGAGGGGATTGAGAATATTCGATGAAATAATCATAGCGGTTGCTCCCAGCCCCAAGAAACAGCCACTATTTACTCTTGAGGAAAGACTCAGGCTTATAAGAGAAGCGGTTAAGGATTGTAAAAATGTAAGAATAGAGGCATTCAACGGCCTTCTTGTGGATTATGTAAAGAACAGGAAAGGTGTTGCAATTATAAGGGGATTGAGGGCTGTATCTGATTTTGAATACGAGCTTCAGATGGCGCTGATGAACAGGAGGCTGGATATGAAGATAGAGACTGTATTTATGATGCCGTCTGAGGAGTTCTCCTTTTTAACATCTACTATTGTAAAAGAGGTAGCATCTTTCGGCGGCTCAGTAAAGGGGCTTGTACCTGATGTGGTTGAGAGGGCGCTGAAGGAGAAGTTCAAGGTAATCGAGGATATTGTGGAGTAGAGCGACCATATGCCAAAAGAGGCGCTTTTGATAATCGATATGCTCAATGACTTTGTCCTTCAAGGCGCTCTCCTTGAGGTGCCTGATACGAGAAAGGTCATTCCTGCGATAAAAAGAGAAATAGAGACAGCGAAAAGAGAAAACAAACCGGTTATTTATGTCTGCGACACCCACGAGCCCGATGATAAAGAATTCTCCAGATTCGGATGGCCTGCACATGCAGTCAAAGGCACTAAAGGCGCCGAGATTGTGGATGAATTAAGGCCACAAGCTGATGACATTATAATTGAAAAGACCACCTATTCAGGTTTTTATAATACAAAATTGGATGAAACTTTAAAGAGGCTTGGAATTGACAGTCTCAGACTGGCAGGTTGTGTTACGCATATATGCGTTATGTTTACTGCATCAGATGCAGTATTAAGGGATTATAAAGTCACGGTTGTGAAGGACGGAGTCGCAGGGCTTTCAAAGGAAGACCACGAGGCTGCATTAAGGATTATGAAGAATGTAATGGGGGTGAATATTGTTTAGTAGTAATGCATTAGTGCAGGTATGTATACGGTAAAAAGCTTTACAAATGCACGGTTGGGTTTAAACAAATATGCAGTTCTTTATCCACTAAAGAACGATTGTTTTATAGTATACAAATGTCTTACAACGGTGGTGCTTGTAAATCTTTTTACCGCACACATACCTGCTATGCTTACTGGTTAAGTATTTTGTCTTAAGGATTATAATATTTCTTCTTTTTTAGCAGATAGTCCTGCTCAATATAACCACCGTAATCATGAGGATATTTATAGTCCTTCCCATGTCCTAATTTTTTAGCACCCGGATAGTGGCTGTCCTTCAAATGGTCCGGGACTTCCATGGTCTGTTCGTTCGCAACATCCTCCATTGCTGCCTCTATTGCCTTGTAACATGCATTGCTCTTAGGCGCTTTTGCAATATAAATTGTTGCCTGTGCAAGCGGTATTCTTGCCTCAGGCATCCCTATAAATTCAATTGCCCTTAATGCAGATGTGGCAATGACCAGCGCCATAGGGTCTGCATCCCCAACATCCTCAGATGCACATATCACAATCCGCCTTGCTATAAACCGGGGGTCTTCCCCTGCATAAAGCATCTTTGCAAGATAATAAACGGCTGCATCAGGGTCGGATCCCCTCATGCTCTTTATAAAGGCGGATATAGCATCATAGTGCTGGTCTCCTTTTTTATCATAGACGATGACCTTTTTCTGGATGGACTCTTCTGCTATCTGGAGGGTTATATTTATCCTGCCGTTTTCATCAGAGGTAGTTGCCGGAGATGTGGTTAATGCAGCTATTTCCAGTGCTGACAGTGCCTTCCTTGCATCGCCGTCGGACATCTTTGCAATATGTTTCAGGGCATCCTCATCTGCGGATATATTTAAATTACCGAGTCCGCGCTCCTTTTCCTGAATTGCATTATTCAAGAGCTTCAAAATATTTTCTTCTGAGAGCGGCTTCAGTTCAAATACCTGACTCCTTGAAAGCAGGGCTGGATTGACATAGAAAAATGGGTTTTCCACAGTGGCGGCTATCAGTATGACATTGCCTTCTTCCACATCAGGCAGCAAGGCATCCTGCTGGAGTTTGTTGAATCTGTGAATTTCATCGAGGAATAAGATAGTGCGGATGCCCTTTGATTTTTTTGTCCTTGCTCCCTGAATTACCTTTCTCAAATCCTCAAGCCCTGCTGTGGCTGCATTGAGCCATTCAAAATGGGATTTCGTCTTTGCTGCAATTACCCTTGCAAGGGCTGTTTTTCCGGTGCCGGGCGGGCCGTAGAGGATTAAGGATGTAATCCTGTCTGCCTCGATTGCCCTTCTCAGGAGCTTGCCCTTACCGAGTATGTGTTCCTGTCCCATATATTCGTCAATGGTTCCGGGACACATGCGATAGGCGAGGGGAGCGTTGCTGTCCGGTATAGTTTTTTGTTCGTCTTCAAAGAGATTCATTAATTTTATAATCCTCGGTTACATTGTATATCGCCTTTAGCCCATTGCCTATTGCCTTATTTAATCTTGCCAAGCATCTTGATAAATACCTTTAAAAGTTCAGGGTCATAGTCCCCTGTCTCCTTTGCTACTACGGATAACGCATAAAATGGTGTAAATGGAGGTTTATAGGGGCGACTTGTTGTAAGTGCATCATAGCAGTCAGCTATTGCTGTTATCCTGCCGAAAAGTTTTATATCATTCCCTGATAGTTGAAACGGGTAGCCTTTCCCTGCAAGTTTTTCGTGATGCTGTAAAACTGCGGCAAAGGATTCTTCAGGTATATTTTTATGAGTGCGCAAAATCTTCTCCCCTTCAATGACATGGTTTCTTATTATCTTATATTCTATATCGTCGAGCCTCCCCTGTTTGTTGAGGATTTCATAGGATATCGTACTTTTGCCGATGTCGTGAAGCATTGCACCTATCCCAAGTTTTTCTACATCGTCTTTTTTGAGCTCAATTGCAATTCCAAGTCCAATGGACATGATAGCCACATTTACGGAATGGGTATATGTGTAATAGTCATATCCCCTTAATGAAAGCAGATCATATACGGCATCCCTGTTTTCTAATATGCAGTCAATTGCATTATCTACTAATGACCTTACTTCTTTTATCTTTTCTCCACTTCTTGGATTATCAAGAAGGTCTTTTATTATTATCTTCGAATTTTCTCGTATAATTGCTGCCTTTAGCTTTGGAAGGTCTTGTTTGGATGCGCCACCGGTTTTTAACAACGAATCGAGATAGGCGTAATAAAGCGGAACATCTGATTTTTTTATAACAATATCCCCGCTTGCTGCTAATATATTTTCATCAATTTTTACAGGCGAACTCTCTGCAGCTTCGACGATGAGGGTGAAGACGAGCTTGTCCAATGTAAAAAGATTGAAATTTATCGTTGTTTCTGGAGTAAGAAGGGTTCTGTCTATTTGATAATACTGCTCTTTGTTATATGAGTATTCTTTAAATAACACAGGGTCATCGTAAAAAGATGTCTTTTGAGTCTTTGTCTGCGAAAGATAATGGTCAAGCAAAGGAACATCTTTTATTTTAATGTAAATTTCCGAGATACCCCTTTCTTTAAGAAGATCCCTGGTGATGTTGGTATAAAGCATCCCCTTGCTGAACAGTTGTTTTGTAAGGCCTTTATCTTTGATAAACACGTCAAACGGCAGGCGCATCCCTACGATCAGTTTATCTACCCGTACAGGCGTATCTGGCTCGTCGATTTCTCTGTATCTTGTTGCCATGATCAGTATTTAATAAACATAGGTTTTTAGATTGATTCTATATCTTTTTGAGTTTATTATATTTAGATTATACTGTAGTTAATAGCCGGTAGCAAGTAGTTCAGAAAGCTTACTATAAGGAAGTGAGCTGAAAGGAGAGCACGGCAATTACAATCTGTTAAGGTAATTCAACCAAGAAAAAACCTAACAGAGGAGGTAATTGCCATGCATGGGAAAGATTATAACAAGCAG
>JAJYXI010000051.1 GCA_021791055.1 Nitrospirota bacterium
GACCGATGAGTTGCTTCAATAACACTGAAAGCATTGAAAGGATAGTCTATGCTGTTATGAGCCACTTGAATGATACATGGGGAAGAAAACCCTTAAAAGAATTTACACATAAATCTTGACACTACCTAATCCGCAAAGGTGACTCTGTCCCCCTTGCGAAATCCCCCTGATTCAGTATTTGCAATAGATTTGCATCTTGCATATTGCATCTTGTATCTTTATATTCATGTATGCCGATGTCGTTTTTCCTTTAAAACTTTCTCCTCTGACTTACAAAGTGCCTGAAGATGCACCGCATGATTTAAAAGGGAGAATAGTAAAGACTCCGCTTATGGGCAGAAGCCATTACGGCCTTGTGGTTTCTGTAGCGAACGAGTCAGAGATAAGAGATAAAAAGAATATCAAAGAAATTCAGAGCATACACCAGCATTTTGCCTCTGATTCAAATATTTCATTTCTGAAATGGCTCGCAGAGTATTATCTCACTCCCATGGGAATTGCATTAAAAAGCAGTTTTTTTGAAGAAGCAGTAGTTACATTAAGCGACGAGGGTTCGAGGGGTCAAGCGGACAAGGGATCAAGCAACTTGAATCCTCGAACCCTCGAATCCTCGAACCCTGATGTCTCTCTTATTCATAATAGTATTAAAAGCAGGAATTATTATAAATCATTTTTCCTTCATGCTCCATCTATATCCCATGAATATTCTTTGTTGGATGAAATCCTGAACAAAGCTAACTCTGATATAAATGGCGCAATAATCCTCGTCCCGGAGATAAGCCAGATTGAAGGGCTTGCATCCATGCTCAGAAATATTTTTGGCGAGAGACTGTGCATCCTTCACGGCAGGCTCACAAAAAAGAAACGGACAGAGGCGATTACGCAAATAATCACAGGCAAGTCAGATGTGGTATTAGGCACGAGGTCTGCAATACTTGCACCCCTCAGGAATGTCTCTTTTATTGCTGTCCTGAATGAACACAGCCCCTCGTATAAAGGAGAGGAAGGGCTCAGATATAATGCCAGGGATGTGGCTGTAATGAGGGGATTTATGGAAAAGTCCTGTGTACTTTTGTCCTCTGTCTGTCCATCCGTAGAATCCATACACAACACAACGATTGGCAAATACACTATGCTAACCCAAATTGCGCACCCCTCCAATGATGTCATTGCGAGGAGCAAAGCGACGAAGCAACCCCATTATCTTGAGATTGCCTCGCCTTCGGCTCGCAATGACACCCAAAGCCCTGCGAAGCGACCAAGGATAAGAGTTATTGACATGCGTAAATACAAAGGGAAGACTTTAGCAATATCCGGAGATGTTCTAAAAGAAGCAAAGGTTACCACTTCAAAAAATGGAAGATTTTTATTCCTCGTCAACAGAAAGGGATATTCCCTTATAAGATGCGAGGATTGCGGACATATAATACAATGCAGAAAGTGTAGCATCCCCCTTGTACTTTATAAAAGCAAAAATATGGTCAAATGTCATTATTGCGGTCACGAAGAAACAGTCCATGAAAACTGCGAAGAATGTAAGGGGTTTAATATGAGACCATTCGGCACAGGTACGGAAAGGATAAAGGAAGAGCTGACAGAGATATTAAAAACAGAGGTGCTCTTGATAGAAAAAACAAAGAGCGCATCTAAAACGCTTTCAGAGATCTCACCTGATTTTACTCCGTTCGTGGTCGGGACAGGTTATGCAGCAAGAAAACTCAGAGATGAAAAACTCGATGCTGTCGCCCTTTTTAACATAGACGGGCTTCTCGCACAGCCAGATTTCAGGACATATGAGAGGGCATTTCAGGAGGTCGCACAAATCTCACAGATGGTCAAATCTGACGGCACTATTTTCTTGCAGTCGTGGAACCCAAGAAATAAAATATTGAGATTTATCAGAAACTACGACTTTCACGGCTTTTACGAGCATGAACTGTCTCAGAGGAAGATGCTTGATTATCCTCCATTTTCGAGGATGATACTTTTTAATGTCTTTATGAAAAAAGATGTTGAACAGTTTTCATATGACATACAGAAAATTATCGGTGATACTAATACAAATGGATTAGAACTTTTAGGCCCTATTGAGATACCCTCTTCCCTGAAGTCATATAGACACTGCATCCAGATACTTCTGAAATCAAAGGACAGAAAGGTTCTGCACTCTGCAGCAGAAAAACTGTTAAGCAAATTTGAAAAATTAAAGGGTGCAAAAATAAATGTGGATGTTGACCCGCTAAAGATATAGCCTGTCGCTTCTCTTTGCCAATATCTGCTTTGCCTTCTCTATGTCTTTTCTTATATTTTCTTCAAGCTCGCTGATGCCTGAGAATTTCTTTTCATCCCTTATCCTGTCGATAAAATGTATCTTTATCTTTTCTCCAAGCAGATTTTTGTCGAAATTAAAGATATGCACTTCATAGCTCATAGGCACATCGCCGAATGTGGGGTTTTTCCCTATATTAGCAACTCCATCGTAAATTTCACATTCTTTCCTCCTGCCTATAGCCTCTTGCCTATTGCCTATTGATACTTTTACAGCATAAACACCTTCCTTTGGGACAAGTTCATTGGGAGTAGTAATATTTGCAGTCGGCGTATGCAGTAGTGATGCCCCTCTGCCGGCACCTTTTATTACCGTGCCTCCTATATGATAAGCCCTGCCGAGCATCCTTGATGCCTCACACACCCTTCCCCTTAAAAGAAGGCTCCGCACCCTGCTGCTGCTCACTATATCATCATATACCTTTGCATATCTGACAACACTCACGTCGAATCCGTATTTCTTTCCTCTCCTTCTAAGCAGTGCGGTAGTGCCTTTCTTGCCCTTTCCAAAGGCGTAGTTATGACCGACGATTACCCACTTAACGCCCAGTTTATTAACAAGTATGTCCCTAACGAAGTCATCGGGGTCTGTCTTTGCAAACTCCTTACTGAAGCCGATGCATATGAGAACTTTTATGCCCTCACTTGATATGAGATTTGCCTTGTCTTCAAAGGTTGTGAGTATCTTTAATCCCCTTTCAGGGGCGAGGACACGCACAGGATGGGGGTCGAATGTTATTGCTATGGGAGTGCCGTTAATTTTCCGTGCCTTTTCCACAACCTTTTTGAATATCTTCTGATGGCCGATGTGAACGCCATCAAAATTTCCGATGGTAACAACAGGATTGGGATAATCAAATTTGCCATGCAATTCTCTAATTATTCTCATAACCTGCTGTAAATTTCCTCTACCTGCCTTCTTGTATCCTCGAGGTCTTTACTGTTGTCTATTGCAAAATCAGACTTGCTAATCTTCATTTCTATGGGAAACTGGCTTTTCAGTCTTTTCCTTGCATCATCTTCGGATATTCCTTTCTCCTTAAGGCGGTTGATGGCAATCTCCTCCGATGTATATACAGTTATTATTTTATCAAACCTGTTCTGATAACCCCTTTCGAATATTACAGGCGCCTCCACTATAACAATGGCAGCGGAATCTGTTATTTTAGCAATTTCTTCGTCAACTTTTTTGAAAACCCTTGGGTGCAAGATATTTTCGAGGGAAATTCTGAGATGGGGATGTTCGAAGACAATTTCAGCAAGCATCCTCTTATTTATCTCATCACCTTCCACAATATCCTCTCCGAATGCCTTTTTTATCTCATAAATCACTGCAGGATCTTTAAGTAGTTCCCGAACTATATCGTCTGTATCAATAATGATAGCTCCCAACTCCTTAAACAACCGGGCCACAGTGCTCTTACCCATTCCATAATTTCCTGTTAAACCGCCAACTATCATAACAAGTCACCGCATGCATATTTATTTAAACCCAATTGTGCATTTGTAAAGCTTTTTATCGTATGCATACCGACGGTAAATGCATTAGTTATCATAATGACCCCTCTGCCTTTTTCCTCAACTCCAAAAGCTTCTTCAAAGCCTTCTGCGGCGTGAGGGTTTCCATATCGATATTTAACAATTCCCGTGTAATTGGGTCTCCGGCAAAGAAAAGATCCATCTGTGAAGCGCGGGGCATTAATGTGCTTGATTCCCTTTTTTCGAGTTTATCTAAAACAGTCTTTGCACCTTCTATAACCTTATCAGGCAGACCTGCAAGCCTTGCAACCTGAATTCCGTAGCTCTTGTCAGCAGACCCCTTCTCAATCTTTCTCAGGAATATAACTTCATCGCCCCATTCTTTGACAACCACATTGTAATTCTTGACGCCATCTATTGTTAAAGAAATGTCCGTGAGCTCATTATAATGCGTTGCAAACAGCGTTCTGGCTTTAATATTGCCTGCAAGATACTCTGCAACTGCCCATGCAATGCTGATGCCGTCAAAGGTGCTTGTCCCCCTGCCCACCTCATCTAAAAGAATCAAACTTTTTTCGGTTGCATTATTCAAAATATTTGCTGTTTCTATCATCTCAACCATGAATGTGCTCTGTCCCTTTGTGATGTAATCCGATGCGCCTATCCTCGTGAATATCCTGTCAACAATCCCTATCCTTGCGCTCTCGGCAGGTACAAAAGAGCCTATCTGAGCCATAAGCACAATCAATGCCGTCTGTCGCATATAAGTGGATTTCCCCGCCATATTGGGGCCTGTGATGATCAAAAGCCTGTTTTCATTGCAATCAATATGCGCACTGTTGGGTATGAATTTCTCGTCAAGACTCCCGACTCCTGACTCCTGACTCCTGACTCCAAAGAGCCTTTCGATAACGGGATGCCTTCCATCAATTATCTCGATTGCATCATCTTCAGCAGTGATAGGCTTTACATAATCATACCTCTTGGCGACAGTTGCCAGAGACAATAGAAAATCGATCATTGCTATCTGTGCCGATGCATCGAGGAGCTGATTTGTGTATTTCTGCATCTTTTCGAGTATGCTCATGTATATCTCGTATTCGAGCTCCTTAAGCCTGTCTTCTGCACCAAGCACCTTTGTTTCGTATTCCTTCAAATCCGGAGTGATAAACCTCTCGCAGTTTGCAAGGGTCTGCTTTCTTATGTAATCATCCGGCACGAGATGCCCGCTCTTTAGAAGATTCGGCTTTGTGACCTCTATGTAATATCCGAATACTTTATTGAAGCCAACCTTTAAGGATGATATGCCTGTCCTCTGCCTCTCTTCCGACTCAAGCCTCGCTATAAAATCCTTGCCGCTTGATGAGATACCCCTCAACTCATCAACTTCCTTGCTGAAACCCTTTCTGATTATCCCTCCATCCTTCGGATTAACAGGCGGATTTTCAACAATGCTGAAGTCTATAAGGTCTTTTAAATCGTGGAATTCAGGGATGTTACTTCCAATCTCATTGATATATGAATTTACCGATGACAGCAGGAGCTTCTTTATTCTCGGCAGATGCTCGACAGAGTTTTTCAGGGCAATCAAATCCCTCGGGCTTGCGGATTTGGAGATAACCCTTGATGCAAGCCTCTCGATGTCCTGTATCCTTCTGAATGTCGTTCTCAACTCCTCTGTTAGTCCGTAATCTTCGATTATTGCCTCAACAGCATCCTGCCTTTTTATTATCTCATGAGATGAAAGCAACGGCTTCGTTATGGCATTTCTCATAAACCTGCCGCCCATCGGCGTAAGGGTCTCGTCCAGAACCCATAGCAGAGAGCCCTCGATAGAACTATTATGATATTCGGCCTTTAGATTGTGCAGAAGTTCGAGGTTCCTCTTTGTTGTTGAATCAAGGAACATATACGATGTCTGATTTAAAACAGCAATTTTTTTGAAGGTCAGTATTTTCTGGGAATCTTCAAGATAGCTTATGAGCGCACCTGCCGCTGAAATGGCAGCATTCATGCCGCTGCAGCCGTATCCGTCAAGGGATGATACCTTAAAATATCTCAGAAGCATCTTATACGACTCTGCGTAATCGAAATACCAGTCATCATAATAAGATATATAGAAGCCTCTAAATGCCTCCTGATAATGAAGGTTATCCTCCATGCTTTTAGGACAGAGTATTTCTCTAGGTTCATGCCTGCTTATCTCGTCCTCTATGGGTTTATCTGTCTCATAAACAATAAATTCGCCTGTCGAGAGATCAGCCACTGTTATACCATTCAGATGCTGATAAGGGAATATGCTCATGATGTATGCGTTTTCCTTGGGCTGTTCAGGGATGTGCGTTCCGGGAGTTATGACCTTCACAACCTCCCTCTGGATTATTCCTTTTTCTGGACCTTTGTCCAGCTTAGGGTCTTCGACTTGCTCGCATATAGCAACCTTATGTCCTGCCTTGATGAGCTTTGAAATATAGCCATCTATAGAGAAGTATGGAACACCGCACATGGGCATGGGGTCATCCTTGCTTTTGTCCCTGCTCGTAAGGGCTATCTGCAATATATTAGACGCTCTCTTTGCATCCTCGCCGAACATCTCATAGAAATCTCCGAGCCTGAAAAGCACAATGGCATCATGATATTTTTCCTTAATGCTGAAATACTGCTTCATCAAAGGGGTAAGTTCAGACACGCTTTAACCTCTCAGCTAAAATTTATAACTTGCAATTATACTACATACAGGGCAGATAAACCCAAACCCGCCCTTCAGTCCTTGATTCTGTAATCCTTCGCACAAGTTTCTTCTTATAAAGGTTCAATAACCTCGTCCCGCTTGTGTTTGCAGGGAGATTCAATTCATCTGAAAGCTCGCCTGCTGTAATCTTGCCTTTGCTGAATATCAGATTAATAGTTTCCTGTAGGTAGTTATGGAGCGTGCCAATAATGGTTCTCCTTCCATCCTTCATTTCAGCCATTACAGCAAGGTCTTTCCTCTCAAGGGCAACCTCAATGTTCTCCTTCTGGTTTTCGTTCAACCCTTTCAAAACAATATATTTGTCCCCATATTCACCGCTTACGAGCCTTGATATGAGCTTTGCCACAATCTCATCAGCGCACGAATAATCAATCACGCCAATTTTTGAGAAATCGAGGGCGATGACTTCGCCATCCTTTTCATCCGCAATATCCTGCTCAATGCGCTCCCGTATCGCCTGCCCTGACTGCCTCGTAACAAGGTCAGACGAGCCGTTTTTAAGCTCTTCCTTGAGGAGTTTATAAAGGTTGTAGGTTGTCATACTGAAATTCATATCTCTCAATGAATAATGTTCGGTCCTTTTATTAGCCTTAAATTGCTTAATCCGTTCTCTTCAAATTCTTTTCCATACGCATCAAGAAAAGGCTGCTCCTTGTTAATTCTTTCCTCAAGCTCCATTTTTCTGACAGTATCCTCACCATATTTTTCTATCAAATCCCTCTCTGCCATCCTGTACATTAATTCATCCCAGAATGTGTCATTATCATATTCATCAATAAGTTCCTCAACACCGGACTCGTCTATAAATTCTCCTGTCAGGAAAAACATTTTGAGATCTTCATCGTATTCGACAGAATCATCCATCCCTAAATCCTTGCAAAAAGACAGGATATACTGCTCAAGTTCATCAAACTCCTCAATCCTGTCATCAGTGCGATGGGCATTAGCCATCCAAGTGCCGAGGTGAAGAAGCTTAATAAGTGTCTTATACTGTTTTTTTGTAATGTTAATCTTCATAAATTCCCCCTATTTTATTCTTCTAAAAGTTGCCATTCTGCATAGCCGTCCTTCCTCTCAATGAGTTTTTTGCCTTTGAAAATTACCTTCTTAATCGTTGGGTGAGTCTTAACAGTGGTATAAGCCCGCACAAGATTAGCAATCGTGGCCTCCTGAAATATAAGCTCCGTGCCGTCCTGAAGGACTATCGTAGTTCTCAGATGCTTATGCCCCTCAGGGATCTCGGCAATCAATTCCTTTATGTCTTCGTTGCGGAGAATCATTATTATTTTTTCCTAACCTGCTGGCGCGCTTGATAAAGTTTTTCTGTAAATCCGCCTTCTTTTAGGAATTGCTTTTCCAGTTGCCGCAATTGCTGATCAAGAAGATAATTTGCCTGATTAATCAGGCAAATAAGAGTATTAGCAGCAACTTCAGAACTTCCTTCAATATAGGTCTTATAAGTCATATACGACCTATTTTTTTCCCAAGCAAGTTTTCTGATAGATTGCGCCTGCGGATGATTTTTCTCCCAAAGCAGCAGCCCTCGCTGACGCAAAAAATCATGATAGTCGAGCAGCAGTTCTTCCAGGCTTGCACGGGCTACACCTATTAGTTTTAGTTCGCTCTTCTTTGAAGTGCCTGATACCATGCTGCCTTCGGCAATATTCTGCTTGCCGCTGCGCGCTGCCTGTACCATCTGGTCATAAGTGCGCGAACGTTTGTCAATAAAGCGATCACAAAATGCAATTGTGGCATCATAGATGATCTCAGCAGTCTGATAGGACTTCAGATTGCGGTATCCTCCATGAGGAGGGATAATATCAGGTTTTGACTTTTCGTTCTTTTCATCTATCATATTTGAGCTTTTGCAAGCGTCTTAGATTTTTTTTGTAATTTAACTGCTTCATTCAAGGCAAGAGTGATTGCTTCATGCCAATCTATATAGTCGCCGATTTTATCCTCAACAATCTTCAACTCATTACGATTTAATTTTCTGCCTAACTCCTCTTCAGCAACAGTTTGAACATCTTCAATGTTGATGGAATAAATAACTTTTAAGGGTTTCATATCATTTCCTAAATAAAGTGTCCCATTTATTATGTATTCTCTTCTTTTCATTGACGCTTATAACGCGCAAAATACTCATCAATTTCAGGTCGCAATTCAATGCCAACACGCTCAAAAATATCAAGTAGTTGTTGATATGAACCTTGACCACCAAGAAAGTCCCAAAACTCTTCTGCAACTTTCAGTTCGTTTTGTAGGTCTAACATTCCGCGCATTGTCCAACGATTATACGGTTGTGGGGCATACGGATTGTAAGGAATTGCAATTATAGTTTGAACATTAGTGCTTGGGCTCTCGGCTAATACTGCTGCAACCCACTCTAAAAGTGTTCTCTTAAATTCTTTAAAGCCTCCTACATTAGGTTTTGCTGTTTTAATATCAAAAAGATAAATAGTCCCATCATGAGCAATAAGTTTAATATCAACCTTTGTAAGTCTCACTGTCCTCATCTGCCCTTGCTGACAAACAGTTCTTATGGCTTCTATTTCAGCAGGCTTATTAGGATTAGAATTTGCTGTTGCAAGCTTATCCATAATGTTTTGAATGACATTATGAGCTTCAGAACTAATTTTTGTTCCTGCCACTTGTTGCGATAATGCGCTCTGAAAGTTTGCTGATGCTAATGCTTTTGCAACCGGCTCAAAAATGCTTGTACCAAAATTAGTATTAAGAGAGTGAATAAATGAAAACAGCGCCATTCTATCTTTCCCAAGTAGTCTTGTATGAAAAGGCATTGATGCAGGCTCTGGATTGTAGTTTTGAAATTTATTCCGCAAGCTGTTTTTTAAAACAGTTTCAACATTTAAAATTTGCTTTTCAGTAAGTGCCATATTATTTCACATTAATAAGTTTTGAAAATCCATCCCAAATCTTCTTCTTATTTTTCTTTCCATAATTTTCAAAAATATGAAGCAATTCACTATATGTTGAGCTACTTTTACCAAGGAAGTTCCAAAATACTTCATGAACCTTCATATCACCAGCAGGGTCAAAATAATTTAAAACCTTAGGATTTTTATAAGGCTTTGGATGTTTGTTGTTGTAATAAATTCCAATGATTGAGTCAACTTTTTGGGTTTTGTGCTGATAATATCCCCAAGCCAATGCAGACAGAAGTCTTCTTTTAGCACCAGGGACTTCTGTTGTGTTTGGGTCTGGTCCTTTCATTTCAAGAAAATAATAGTGCTTTTTTGAATTATCATATAACCTCAGGTCGAATTCATATTTATGTTTTTCTATTTTTTTCGATGGATTATCACAGGCATTAAATATTTCATTCTTTTCTTTAAGATAGTTTGGATGAAATTTTACATTACTTAAACCATTCATTATTGAATCAATTTTTTGAAAAACATTTTGAGGCAAAGCGACATCAAGTCGCGATTTTCTTATAACGTTTTCTTTACCCCATGTTTCAATAGCAATTATTTCAGCAATTATTTCCATCTCATTGCCGAGAGATGTTTTTAACCCATGAATTCGATGAAGCAATGGTTCAAAGTCTTTCAGAATGGCCATCACGAATGGATTGCCAGAGTTAGCACCAGAAGAATTAATAGCCTTCTGCAAATATTTTTTAACTACTAAGTCAATTTGTTTTATAATTTGCTTTTTTGCTTTTACTGAAATTGCTGGCATTATTTACTCCTTAAATGAAAAATAATTTCTGAATAAGCACCTTTATCTTTTTCAGTGCGGTTTAATACGGGCCGCTTATACTGATTGACAATTTGCATACCTGCTTTTTCTGCAATCGTTAGATACATATTGTATTTGTCATTGGCGACAAGGAAAATATCATAATCATCAACTAAAAATTTCTTACAGTTATTGAGAACATTTGTTATTCCTTGAATATAGCTTTGTTTTGCTTCTCTGCTTTGCCCTTTGTAGAGCGGGCCTATCTCTAAGTCATCTTTACGTTTGAAACCAAAAAGGTCATAAGCATATGCATGTTGCTCGTGGTAATCAATTAGCCCAACATATGGCGGACTCGAAAATATTCCTTTGATTTTTTGCTTTCTCGCTAATTCCGCAAATGCAGGATATTTCTTTTCAAGTTCTCCAAAGATGTCAAGAGTTCTGCTATCACCAGTCAAACAGACTTGAAAAGTTTGAGTTCGTAATTTATCAAATTGCGAGAGACGTTTAACAGTGTCTTTTGTATAGGTTTTCCACCATTTAAGAATGGAGAAAAGCGGCTTGCAAACTTTGCCATGCTTCGCACAGTAATAAGTTGCTGTAATTGGTTCAAGCAATGTTGCTAAATCAGCGTGAGTTGTTGCTCTACATGAGCGAATAGTTCTGCTCAAGATAATACTAATGATTCTTTTAGTGTCAATATTTTTTATCCTTTTGATTTCATCAAATACAAATTGAATTTCGTCTCTAACGTGTTGCGAATACCATTTATCAAGAAAAGAATCGGCTTTGTCCTGTCTTAATTTAATATTGTATTGCTTAACGAGTTTGTTGAAGATGGGTAAAAACTCTTTTTCCTTTTCTGCCCCGTACAGATTCTCGTTAATTAGGTTGCGCTTGACTTTGTATTTGTATTCTGGGACAGGGAAATATTTATTATTGAATTCGTAGAGTGCTTCCAAAAGCTTCTCTTCAAACTCAATGGTGTGAGAGTTTAATAAAAATTCATTAAGTGCTTTTGTTATCCTGTTGATTTCCTTTTGGACATCATCCAAATTATATTTAGCAATTTTACAATTTCCTATGAGTGCATTAAAGGCAGAAACATCAATGCCAATTGCATGCATTCCAAGTTCACAAGCCTGCACCATTGTTGTTCCACTACCTGCAAAAGGATCCAAAACAATATCACCTTTTTTGAAATATACTTCTTTCTTAAAATTGTCGGTATGTCCGTCAAGAAAATACTCTACGAGTTGAGGAATAAATTTGCCTTTGTATGGGTGAAGTCGATGAACATGTTTTGTTGTTTCGGCTTCTTTGTATTGATCAAACGACAATGCCCAGTTAAGGTCTTCGCCTAATCGATCTTTCCATGAAAGCTCTCTCATGCCGTTGTAAGATTTGTAATATTTTATTAACTCCTGCTTAGAGACTTGGGTGGTTCCATTGCCTCCAATTTTCTTTATTCTTCCATATTGAATGAGATAAGCAATATTAGAGATTGTTACAGTCTTCCCAAGATATTTCGTTGCCCAGTCACTCGCTTCTTTAATAGTCAATAATTGTTGCGTCTCAATCATCTTTGTCTCTCTCCTAAGCATTCCTGTCTGTAATTATCTCCATAAGGTGCATTCTTCACCATGGCTACCTCCTTTCATTAGCCACAAATCTTAAATTTTCTATTGTTTCAAGACTGATGCTCAGAAAAAGATTACAAAGTTTCTTATCTTCTTCAGCAATTTCATTATAAATCTTTTCTGCCTGTTGTAATAACTTCTTTTTATCCATTGTTTTCTCCTACATTTTCTTCAACTGAATCAATTGAATCATATTTTAAGCTATTTGTCAAGCAAAAAGTGGGGGGCTAAAGTGAGGGCTAAACCTCCGGCAGCATTATGTTTATCTGTGAGCCGGGGAAATACGAAAGTTTAGTTTCTTTTTCTTTTCCCCATGACCATTCAGGTATTATTGAAAGTCTTGCGGTTCCTGAGCGGATGGAGATTTTGCCATTCCATTGATTTACAAATCGCCTGACAGCAGCGAGTCCATGCCCCCTTCCCTCATCTGCATATCTTGAAGCGCCGTGAAGCAGCGCCTTTTCTATTGCCTCAAAATCATTCTTTAATGAAAACCTCTCTGACAAGGATTTTTTAAAGCCAACCCCAATATCCATGACAGCAATCTTCACAACATTTTTATTCAGGTTTTGAAAATGGTATTTCTGTATGCCAACAAATCCTTTTTTCTCGCTGTGTTCAATAATATTCTGGCAGACCTCTGAAAGTGCAACTATAAAGCCGTTTATCGCTCTTTCATCATAATGGAGATGTTTTTTAAGGATTGCATTTGCACGTTCTTTAACCTTGCCCACGATAAAATGAATGTCATCCGACTTCTCAATAGGCGTAATTTCAAGCAGGACATCTGAATAAGAACTCCTCCTATATTTTTCTGATATTTCAGGTTTGGAAGGCTCAAGCTTAAAGTAATTATCGGCAAACTTGAAGAAGTCCATCCTTTCGAGATATTTAAGGACTTCCTCTGATTCAGGAAGATAAAGGGTTTTCTGAATATTGCCAGATTTAAGAAGCTCTCCGATCTCAAGGATGCCGACCATTCCATAAGGGTCAATGAAGGTAATATCTTGAAGGTCAATTATTGATGACTCATTGAGAAAATGAAGAACATGTTCAAATGTATCCTCTGTTATCTGGGTAATTGCTTGCGCTGGCATATTCCCTCTCGCTTTATTATATAATAAATAAATTTTTCAACTTCCCGAAAATATAGGTAATGATGGTAAAAAGAATAATATCCTTAACCGCCATATCGATATTAAGCTGTTTGCTCTTTTCCTTAATCGCATCTGCTACATTGAATAAAGCCGACAAGATGGTTGTCATCAAGAGCAAAAGAGTCATGATGCTGTTAAAGGACGGAGAGATAATAAAAACATACAGGATTGCCCTCGGTAAAAATTCCAATGGCCGTAAAACTCAGGCAGGAGACCAGAAAACCCCTGAAGGAAATTACATCATAACATCAAGAAACTCTCACAGTAAATATTATCGGGCAATCAATATATCGTATCCCAACGAGTCTGACATACAAAATGCAAAAAGGCTCGGCGTATTTCCGGGCAACAGCATAGCAATTCACGGCCTGCCAAAGGAGTTGGAAGATATTGATAAATTCCACAGACGTCTGGACTGGACAGACGGTTGCATTGCTGTCACAAATCATGAGATAGATGAAATCTGGAATCTCATTTCAGACGGCACGCCAATAGAGATAAAACCTTAAAACTACCTGTAAAGCAGATCGAACAAGTCTTCCGCACGCCTTCCGTCAATCCTGTTCAGGATTATATATTCCTCGTATGCAGCATCCTTGTCTCCGTTGAGAAAATAGGCAATGCCGAGACTAAAATGAGTATCAGGATTTCTTGAGTCGATGCCGAGGGACTGCTCGAGGGTATCGAGGGCTGTTGCATACTTGCCGGTAACGATATAGATAGTGCCGAGCTTATTGTAAAGCACCTGAAAATCCGGCTTAATCTTTACTGCATATTTATACGCATCAACAGCATCGGAATATTTGCCGAGCTTGTAATAAACCGCACCTAAATTTACATAGGCATCCATGTAGTCGGGTTTAATCTTTAAAGCCTTTTTGTATGCTTCTATGGCATCAGCATATTGGTTTGATTTCTCATATTTCAGGCCTCTCAGAAAATGCTCTTCAGCGTTGTCCTTTTTCCATTCTGGTTTTTTTGTCAGCTTTCTGATTTCAGCAGGCTTTTCGGGTGGCTGGATAATTTCAGGCAGAAGACTTTGAGGCTGGGGTGCAGGCAGTTCTTTATACGACAAATCTTTTTTTGCTGTCTTTGCAAGTTTCTTATGTAATGTAATCTGTCTTTTAATATATTCCGAAGACTTATAATCAGAAGGAAGCTCGGCAGCAACAAGCCCTTCTGCCTTTATTTCAAATAAGGCAATGTCTTGCCTGCGATTATAAGCAATAAGCTTATTAATGAGATAAGAGCTTTCTCCTTCTGTCTTCACAATCAGCGAATATTGCACATCTTCGAGCCATGTAGAGATTATTTTGCAGTTTGTTGCAATAATTCCTTCACGGTCAACAATAAAGCCGCTTCCAGAGGCAATCTCGTTTCCAGTTCTGTCGTTTATATAAATGGCCACAGCACTCTTTTTCTGTTTTAATATGGAATCGGGAATCTTAGCCTCAGCAATTAAAATAAAGGAAAATAAAAGGCCGGCAAAAAGAGACGCTACTCTTAGAAGGGCACTTCTATTTCTCATATCCCCAGAACTATCTCCCTTTCCTCTATATCCACCCTGTCGATTCTCACTGTCAATTCCTTGCCTATGGTAAACCTCTTTTTCTTGTGAATTCCGTAAAGGCTCAGACTCTTTTCGTCATATTGGTAGAAATCATCCGTCATGTAAGACACATGAAGGAAGCCCTCCACATAATAATCCTTCAGCCTTATCTTCAAACCATAGGATGTAACAGAGACAACCTTCCCTTCAAATTCCTCTCCCACCTTATCCTTCATAAACCATACTTTCATTGCATTCAGAACTGCCCTCTCTGCCTCATCTGCCTGCCTTTCCATCCTTGATGAGTGGAATGCAATATCAGGCAAAACAGATTCCAGTTCCTTGATTCTCTTATCGCTGAGATGCTTCTTTGCAAGCACCTCTCTCAATATCCTGTGAACAACAAGGTCGGAATACCTTCTTATGGGTGAAGTAAAGTGGGTATACGACTCTGAGGCTAATCCAAAATGCCCGACATTGACCGGAGAATATCTTGCCTGCTTCAGGCTCCTCAGTATCATATGGTTTATTATCTCCTCCTCCGGCGTGCCCTGAATCTGTTTAATGAGCTCAGGGAAATCCTTTGGGACAATAGCCTTTGTCTTTTTCAGAATTTTAAGGGAGCTTATAATCTTCATTATATCCTCGAGCTTCATCGGGTCGGGCTCTTCGTGTATCCTGTAAATGCTCGGAATATTAAGACCCTCGAGATGCTCTGCAACAGCCTCATTCGCAGCAATCATGAATTCCTCTATTATCATGTGGGCAAAATTCCTCTCTGCCCTTATAATTGCCTCCGGATTCCCCTGTATATCAAGAAGCACCTCAGGCTCGGGAAGGTCAAAATCGAGGCTTCCCCTTTTAAGCCTTCGTGACTTTAGGATGTTGCATAACTCTCCCATCAGCTCAAAATCACTCAGGAGATAATCGTATCTTTCTCTCTCCTTTGCATCTTCATCGACAATTATCTTTTTTACGGATGTATATGTCATTCTTTCATTGCTGTTAATGATGCTCGGATAAAACTTTGCATCAAGCTTCCCGCCATGTGTGTCGAAATCCATTTCCACCGTGAATGCCATTCTCTCCACTTTTGGCTTTAAACTGCACAGATCCTCTGACAGCTCCTTCGGAAGCATAGGGATAACCCTGTCAGGGAAATAAACGCTTGTCCCCCTTTTCCTTGCTTCCTTATCTATTAAGGAATCCCACCCCACAAAGAAACCGACATCAGCGATATGCACCCATAATTTATATACATCATCTGTTTTCTGAATTGATATGGCATCGTCAAAATCCTTTGCCCTTTCGCCGTCAATGGTTACAGTGGGAAGGCTGCGCAGGTCTTTTCTTTTATGCTCTCTGTTTCCAATACCCTCCGCATAAAGACTTTTAGCCTCTTCAATAACACTATGTGGAAACCTTCCCGGAAGATTTAATTCATCTATTATGCCTTCTACCTCATCTCTGGGAGTTTCAGGCTTTTTTAATATCTTTATTATCCGGCCTGCAGGCGGTCTTTTGTCTGTGGGATAGCTTATTATCTCTGCAATGACGTTGTCTCCGTCCTTTGCCTTGCCTTTTTCTTTCGGGGCGATATAAAGGTCAAAGGGAACAGATTTGTTTTTGGGCCTCACATAAAAACCCGCCCTGCCGGCCTCAAAAGTCCCCACTATACGCGCATGCGCCCTCTCAAGTATTCGAATTATTGTGCCTTCCCTGCGCCGTCTGTTCTCAATCCTTGCAACAACCCTGTCATTGTCCATTGCACCGAGGGTTGCCCTTGAAGGGATGAATACATCCCTCTCACCCGGTTTTTCGAGTATCACGAATCCATAGCCATCCCTGTGCGCTTCAAAGTAGCCTGTTACGAGATTCATTTCCTCGGCAGGGCCGTAAAGCCCCTTCCTTGTCCTGACAATATCTCCGTCATTGACCATCTCCCTGAGGAATCGTTTGAGCTTGCGCCTTTCCGGAGGTGTGAGATTGAGCTTAAAGACAATCTCATGGAAGCTGAGAGGCTGGGTGACCTTTTCTTTAAAAAATGATATTAGTGAGTCCTTTGTAATCATAATTTCCCTCTAAATTCTTTTATCCTCTCCATCGCCCCATCCTGGTTATGCAGGACGATGCCTTTAAGTTCTTTGAATCTTCTCTGTATTTTTTTATCCTTGCCCTTTACATAATTATCGAGGATTTTGAGTTCTTTATCAATTCTATTTGCAAGTACCAAATATTTATTGTATTTTTCTTTTTCAACCTTAATTGAAAAATCCCCTGGCATCTGCCATTTATCCTTAAAGAATATCCATGATGCAAAGTCCTCTATTTTGTAGCCTTCCAGCAATTTAATAGGGGTTGCGTTCTTCATGTCAACAATCCTTAATCCATTTTTGTCTGCTATGATTTTATGACCTCCTTTAAATGGCTCCGCACCCTGATAATCCATAAACTCCCATGTCGAAACAGCAATTTGTCTTTCTTTATGGCAGCTCTCACAACTCCTTGCCTTGCCATATGGGTGGGCGGCCTGCTCAATTTCAAACCACAACAGGTGTTTATTACTGCGTGGGGGAGACTTCGTCTCCCCCACGAGCCCCCTCTTGTCTTCAATGCTGAATGTACCCACCACATAATACGCATCCCTTGTCTCTCCACTGGGCCATCTGAACATAAGCCTTTCTGAAGGCTTGACATCAGGCTTAATATTGCCGACACTGTGTGGCCAGATTTTTACAGGCATCCATTTACCCTTCTGGTCTTTCATGAGTATCGGCGGACCCTGAATGCCGTAATAAAGGGAATATTTCTTGAACGGATTTTCAATTCCGGCAACCAAACCCGGCCCCCATATGGTAATCTGATAGCCCCTCAGTTCATTTATATGGCATGTTGCGCAGTCCATATCTTTATGAATGCTTTTTGCATGGGCCTCTTCTATTTCTATATGACAGTCCTGACAATTAGCCTTTCTCTGCATATCGCCCATTCCTTTTTCACCTGTGGTATGGCAGTCAACGCAATGTATATCCTTTTTATAATGCACATCCGGGTTCATGCCTCTTGGTATTGAATAGTCTCCTCCAATATATGTCTCCCCTCTCCTGCTCTGCATTGCGCCTGGATGACAGATACTTGTCCCCCTTCCGTATCCGCCGCAGCTCTCTGATGTAGGCTTGTTAGTGAAATGATGAACGCCCTTTTTCCTGTCAGGCGCATAATGGCAGTCAAGGCATCCTGCATGGCAGACATTGCAGAATTTCTGCTTGCCCACTGCCTGTTCTTTCGAAAAAGGGACATTGAGTTCTTTTCTTATATCTTCCGTATTTTTGAATTGAAACCCAGCACCCCTTAAAACCTCCATTGGTGGCAGGTCAGCAAAGGACGGGCCACAGTTATGAGGACCGTATGGCTCAAGCCATGTCCTCATTGTCCTTTGTCTGAAATTGGTTGCCATGATGGTTGTCTTGAACTGTTTAAGCTCTTCAGGATGGCATCCTGATTTGCCGCAGGTCTTTTTTGCAATATCAGGGTCAAAATTAAAGGTCTCGGGATCTCTGTCATGCCAGAGGATATTCCTTACATCAGGATGCGGCAATAGCTCTCCGTTATGCTCGATCTTAGGCAGCATAAGTCGTATCTTATCATCGCCTGTTGGCAGCAATGCATCAGGATAAACTTTTTTTCTCTTAAGAACATTGCCATCGTCATCTATTAGAAGCACAGCGAGCATTCCCTTGTGGGCTTTGTCAGGGTCCTTTGCCCTTCCATCACCGAGGTGGCATTCATGGCACTTCACATTGGGATGCTTCGATTCTTTTTCAACCATCTCCCGGGTTGCATAAAACTGGGAATAGCCGAGTTTGGTCATCTTTTCTTTGTCGGAATGGCATCTTATGCACTCAACATCCGTATCCTTCCACGCCTTATAACCAAGAACAGTCATGACCAAGAAAAACTGGATGACAAAAATAATGACTGTCTTCTTATTTATATAATCACTGATGGTACCTATCTTCATTGTTTAAAGTTTTACCCCCAAAATTGCAATTGGACATTAGCATAGCAGGCATGCGTTTTGTAAAGCTTTTTACTGTATGCATACCTGCCTTAAATGCATTATTTGGCTTAGAGATTTGAGGAATTGGATGGCAGAGGTGTTAGAGATTCTGGTTTGGTCGTCTGCTCGGTTGTGTCATTTTTCTTTGGAGTTGCAGCAGGGAAGCTTAGTGTCACAACCTGACCTTTATCTCCAAGGTTTTCAAAATCTTTGCCATTAAATTTCAGTTTTACGCCTGCAGCATTTCCTACCAATACGCTTATAGACCGGTTGGCCTCGTAATTTACCTTTTCACCCGGATTCAGAAGTATCTCCTTTTTATCAGTGCCGTCAATAATCACCTGAATCCATGCCTTATCCGTAGCAGTTATATTAAGATTGTGCTTCCTTTTCTGGGCCGTCTTATTTTTATCATCAGGCTTGTCCTGTATGGTTACAGGCACATTTGTCATGGCTGTTGTATTAGCAGGCTGTGTTACTTTTTCTTTAGATGCCTCCTCTGTTTGCACATGAGGAGTAATCTCAGGTGTTTTGTACTGTACTCCTGGTTCAATCTTTTGTTTCACCGATGAAACATTCTTGCCATGTGGGATCAGCCAGTAGATAACAACAACTGCTGCAACCGCAATAGCAGCCCATGATATCCTTTGAACAAATTCTTTACTCCGAGATGTCTCTTTTTCCTCAGGCTTTTCGAGACTTGGCGATTCTAATTCAGCAACAGGGATTTCAGTAATATCTTTTTGTGGATTACTCTCTATCAGTCTATGCGATAAATCTTTATCAGACTCTTTATTCCTTTTCCCTTTTAGCTCTTCCAGATATGCTTCGTAAGGTTCGATTGCTTCATCAGGGGAATATCTAAGAAATTTTGCATACTCCCTTATATACCCTTTTGTATACACTTCAACAGGTAATTTTGCAAAATCCTCTTCTTCTATTGCCTTTAGATAACTCGACCTTATTCGCGTTATCCTGGCAATATCATTCAGCTCCCTGCCGAGCTTTTCTCTTTGTTCTTTAAGGGGCTTTGTCATATATATGGTATAAATTTACCACAAGTTCGAAATAAATGAAAGAGTTAACTATATCTGTAAACCAATTATGTTAATATAGTTTACAATGAAAAAGGTAGTTATTACAGGTATTGGTGCAGTTACACCGCTATCAGATAATTTTCCTGATTCTTGGTCTCTTGTAAAAAAAGGTGTTTCAGGAATAGACAGGATTACAAAGTTCGATGTCTTGGGCTCGCCTTGGAAAATGGCAGGAGAAGTTAAGAAGTTCAAACCTGAGTTGTATTTATCCAAAAAGGAGATTCTGCGGCTCGACCCTTTTGTGCAGTATGCAGTCGCATCGGCAATGATGGCTGCTGAAAATGCGGGACTGGTAAAACAGAGGTCAGAAGTCAGAAGTCAGAAGTCAGCACCCCCCCAGCCCCCCCTTACCAAGGGGGGGATTAGAGGGGGGGTTATAATAGGGTCAAGCAGGGGAGGAATAACTACAATAGAAAAAGAACTGCAAAAATTATACGGTTCGCGGTTCACGGTTCACGGTTCACGGATTTCGCCCTATCTTATGCCGTCTACCACTATCAGCATGGCTGCATCTTATGCGGCGCAGAAATTAGGCATCAAGGGTCATTGTTTAGGCATCTCCAATGCATGTGCATCCGGGACAAATGCCATTGGAGAGGCGTACAGACTGATAAGGCATGGCTATGCAGACATAATTATAGCAGGCGGAGCTGAAGCGCCAGTGTGCAGGCTATGCGTAGAAGGATACGGCATTTCGGGTGCATTATCAAAAACAGATAATCCATCTGCAAGCAAACCTTTTGACAGGAAAAGAGATAGCTTTGTCATTGCTGAAGGAGCCTGTGTCTTGGTGCTTGAAGGATATGAATCTGCATTAAAGAGAAATGCTACAATCTATGCCGAAATAATTGGTTACAGCAACACAACAGACGCCTTTCATATAACAAGGCCTGATATTGAAGGTGAGGTGATAGCAATACGCACCGCACTTGAAGATGCAGGGATATCACCAACAGATGTTGATTATATCAATGCACATGGAACATCTACGCCAATTGGGGATAAGACAGAGGCAGAGGCAATAAAAGGGGTCTTCAAAAATAGCGTATCACGAATACCTGCCAAAATTCCTGTCACTTCAATAAAATCAATGACAGGACACATGCTTGCGGCATCAGGCGCATTCGAAACAGCATGCACTGCAGTGAGTATTAAAGAAGGCATTATACCTCCGACAATTAATGTTACAGAAAAAGACCCTGAGTGTGACATTAATATTGTGACGGAAAAAAGAAATGCTGACATCAGAATTGCCATAACTAACTCATTTGGATTTGGAGGGGTAAATGCGGTGATAGTTCTGAAAAAGATAATGGAGTGATGGAGTATTGAAAAGACTAAAAAGATTGAGAATTAAAAGGCCATTATTCCAACACTCCATTACTCCATTACTCCATTACTCCACTTATTTTCTTCTCATAAACCCTGTACCTTTTATAAAGTCTCGCTCCGAACATTTCACAAATTCTTATAACAGAAATGTTGTCTTCAAGAATCCACGAAAACTCTATTCTCTTATACCCGCCTTTTTTAATGTTCTTATGTCCCACTTTAAACAAAAGCGCATCAACACCCCTGTTGCGATATTCGGGCTTAATGCCATAGAGCAACAATCTAAGGTCGGTGATTTTCCTTGAATAATAAAGCGCCTTTAGTATGGTTATGGGATTAAGTCTTCCCCCCATATGCCTCAGGACAAAATTAAAATCCGGGATAAGGCCGAGGAATCCGATAGGCTCCCCATCCTTTTCTGCAATAAGGGTCAAATCCGGGACTGCCAAGGGCTTCAGCCTGCCTGCGCTGTAAGCAAGCTCTTCATCACTAATCGGAATAAAGCCCCAGTTCTTCTCCCATGCAGAATTATAGACATTCTGGAAAATCTTCATATCAGCCATGAAATTCTTTTTATCAATAGTCCTGACTGTTATTCCTTTTCTCTCAGCCAATGCAGCTACTCTCAAAACCTTCTCCGGCAATTCCTCCTGCATATCGTAAATATATGCATGGAGGTCTTTTGATTTTGACATGCCGAAGGCAGTCATCAGATCATTGTAATACGGAAGATTGTAAGGCATCATGAGCATTGGAGGACTGTCGAATCCTTCGATTAAAAAACCGCACTCCTCATTTGTGGAAAAATTCATAGGCCCGCGCATTGTCTCCATACCTTGATTTTTCAGTTCATTCTGGACTCTGCTCAACAAGGCACCTGAGACAGTGCTGTCATTGATGCACTCAAAAAAACCGAAGAATCCTGCCTTTTCTTTATGCAGCCTGATATGCTGAGGATTTATAATTGATGCTATGCGGCCGGCAATATTCCCGTCTTTCACTGCCAGAAAAAATTTTACATCCGCGTGTTTTAAAAATGGGTTTTTATCCGAAAAATGCCCCTTCATGTCCCATGTCAATTGAGGGACATAAAGATTATCGTTTTTGTAAAGATCGAGGGGGAATTTTATAAAGGCATTAATTTCTGATCTTGTTTTGGTTTCTATTATTTTAATCATCATTAAAAAGTAAATAGTATGCTGAATTTAGCGATAGGAGATAAAGTATTGGAGCGACTTCGGCAGCCCAAGCGTAATATGAAAATAATAAATAGGGACAGCGACCATTTATTGACATAAATAGAATGGATGCTTTACTATTAGCGCATGCCGAGAATAGCCAGAGCAGTTGCAGTCGGATTCCCACATCATATCACTCAGCGGGGTAACTATCGTCAGAGAGTCTTTGAAAACGATGATGATTACCTCCAGTATTTGGAATGGTTGCAGATGTACAGCAAAAAATATGCTTTGAAGATATGGGGCTACTGCCTCATGAGCAATCATGTGCACTTCATAGCTGTGCCTATGGAAGGCGATTCCCTTTCAAAGACCTTTAACACCCTTCATATGAGATATTCACAGCACATCAACTCAAGACAAGAAAACAGAGGACACCTATGGCAAGGACGCTTCTTTTCCTGTGCGCTTGATGAAAGACATCTCTATGCTGCTATGCGATATGTAGAAAATAATTCCGTAAAGGCTCGTCTTGTTAAGAAGGCTGAAAATTACCGTTGGTCAAGCGCCCGCGCTCATGCAACGGGAACGATTGATGCGGTCTTAGCAAATGACTGTTATATGGTTGAAAGAATAAAAGATTGGTCGGCATATCTCAGGGAGAAAGAGGATACAATATTAGTAGCGGATATTCGGCAAAGCACAAAGACGGGTCGCCCATGTGGAGACAACAGGTTTGTAATGAAGATGGAGAAGCTGCTCGGAAGGAAACTGATTGCCTTGCCGAAAGGAAGACCTCGCAAAACAAATTAAACGGGCGCTGTCCCTATTAAAACTATGGGGTGATTACCCGCGCTGGTTAAGGCCATCGTTCTAAAAACGATTTAGCCTATTGCCTTCTCATATATCCTGTACTTCTTATACAGCCTTCCCTCTACCATTTCCGAAATCCTTATTACAGGGATATTGTCTTCAAGTATCCACGAAAATTCAACCCTCTTGTAATTTCCGTCCTTTATCCCTTTAAATCCATACCTGAGAAGCAGGGCGTCAACCCCCCTGCTTCTGTATTCCGGCTTAATTCCTAAAAGGAGCAGCCTGAGGTCCGTGATCTTTCTTGAATAATAAAGCGCCTTGAGGATAGACACAGGGTTAAGCCTGCCGTTCATCCTTTTCAAAACAAAATTATAATCCGGTACCAATCCAAGAAAGCCGACCTGCTCGCCGTCTTTTTCCGCAATAAGCGTCAGTTCAGGGACAGCGATAGGCTTAAGCTTTCCTGCGTTGTAAGCAAGCTCCTCATCGGAAAGAGGGACAAATCCCCAATTCCCTTGCCATGCCGAATTATAGAGTCTTTGAAACGCCTGCATGTCCGTCATAAAATTCTTTTTGTCGATGTGCCTGACACTAATTCCCTTCCTCTCTGCCAGTGCAGCCACCCTTAAAACCTTTTCAGGCAATCTCTCTTTGGTATGATAAATAAAGGCGTAGAGGTCTTTTGATTTGACCATTCCATAAGCATCCACCAAGTCATTGTAATAAGGCGGATTGTAAGGGGTCATGAGCATAGGAGAAGTATCAAACCCCTCTGTTAAAAAACCGCACTCCTCATTCGTGGAAAAATTCATAGGGCCGCGCATAATATCCATGCCCTGACCTTTTAATTCATCCCGCACCTTATTTAACAATGCATCGGAAATTTCACGGTCGTTAATGCATTCAAAAAATCCGAAAAACCCGGCCTTTTCTTTATGCAACCTGATATGCTGAGGATTTATAATTGATGCTATGCGACCGGCAATATTCCCGTCTTTCACTGCCAGAAAAAATTTTACATCCGCGTGTTTTAAAAATGGGTTTTTATCCGAAAAATGCCCCTTCATGTCCCATGTCAATTGAGGGACATAAAGATTATCGTTTTTGTAAAGATCAAGCGGAAATTTTATGAATGCATTAATATCTGATTTTGTCTTGATTTCTATTATGTTAATCATTATTAAAAAAAATATGCTTAATTTCAAGATATAAGATAACGTATTGTAGCGACTTCGGCAGCCCAAGCGTAACATGGATGTTTAAGCGGGCTGGCGCAGCTTCGGAGGCAGGCCGGATGCCTTCCGAGAATGAAGCGGAAATACGTTATCTCCTATCATAAAGTTATATCAACTCCAGTGCCTTGCCAACCTTTTTGAATGCATCAAGCACCTTATCGAGATGCTCGTCTGTATGCGTGGCCATGTAGCTCGTTCTTATTAGCGCCTTTCCAGGAGGCACTGCCGGAGAAACAGCAACATTTGCAAATACTCCCTCCTCCTGAAGCATCATCACGAATTTAAAAGCCACTTCATCCTCTCCCACGATGATGGGGATAATGGGAGTCTCGCTGGGCCCTATTTCAAAGCCGAGTTCTTTAAAGCCTTTAAGCATTCTATGGGTATTTTCCCAGAGCCTTTCTATTCTTTCAGGCTCGCTCTCGATAATGTCCAGTGCGGAGCTTACAGCCGCTATCGATGCAGGAGGCGGGCTTGCGCTGAATATCAATGCCCTCGCAAAGTGCTTAATATAATGAATAACATCCGCATCGCCTGCTATAAAACCGCCTATGGATGCAAGGGATTTGCTGTATGTGCCCATTATCAAATCCACCTCATTCTCTAAGCCGAAATGCTCTGCAGTGCCTCTGCCTGTCTTTCCCAAGACACCGATTCCGTGCGCATCATCAACCAGAAGCCTTGCGCCGTATTTCTTGGTTATCTTCAATACTTCGGGGAGATTGATAACATCTCCCTCCATGCTGAATACTCCGTCAACGACAACGAGCTTACCTCTGCCGTTATTCTCATTGAGTATTCTCTCAAGGTCAGCCATGTCATTGTGCTTGAACCGCTTGACCTCTCCATATGAGAGCCTGCAGCCGTCAACAATGCTTGCATGATCCATCTTGTCGATTATGACAATATCATCTTTTCCGACAAGTGCGGATATTACTCCTAAATTGACCTGAAAACCTGTAGAAAACACAAGGGCAGCATCTTTCCTCATAAAACGGGCAAGCTTTTCTTCAAGTCTCACATGTATGTCGAGCGTCCCGTTAAGAAACCTTGAGCCTGCGCAGCCTGTACCGTATTTTTTTACAGCCTCAATTGCCGCCTCTTTGACCTTCGGATGATTGGTAAGTCCGAGATAATTGTTTGAACCAACCATTATCATCTTTCTGCCGTTTATTATTACCTCGGGATCCTGTGCGCTCTCTATTACCCTAAAAAAAGGATAAACTCCTATCTTCTGCAGTTCCTTGGCGGTATTAAATTTAAAGCACTTTTCAAATATGTCTGTAGTTTTCATATCCATTGATGTATCCTGTACCAGTCTGCTGTCCATCTTGCTCCTTCCTTTATTTTTACCTTTGGCTCAAACTTCAGCCTCTCTGTTGCCCTGGTCGTGTCACAAATCCATTGAGAATGCCGCATCTCTTTTATTTTATCAGTATTAATTATACTTGCCCCTTTTGCCTTTTCAGAGATAAATCCAAGCAGCGGCATAACAAACTTCGGTATATTCAATTTCATCGGCCTCCTTTGCAGTGCATCGGATATCGCCTCAATAATATCATCAGTGGAATAAATATTGCCATCCGACATGAAGAAAGTCTCACCTTCTGCATCCTTGCTCAGAGCAGAGAGTATTATACCATTTATTAAATCTTCAACATATAAAAAAGAGTAATAGCACTTGCCCCAATATGGGATTACACCTGATTTTACCATCTTAAAGAAGACCAGCAGATCCCTGTCTCTCGGGCCGTAAACTGCAGGAGGCCTTATAACAGTCACGGGCATATTTTTACTTTGTGCTAAAACTATTTTTTCTCCCTCCAATTTTGTTCTTCCGTAAACAGAAACAGGCATCGGCTCACAATCTTCTTTCAGAGGCTTTCCATCGCAGCTTGGCCCTGCAGCAGCAAGGCTGCTCAGATAGACAAATCTCTTAATATTAGGATTATTCGCAAGCACTGCCTGTACGATGTTCTCTGTCCCTCTAACATTTGCATTAAAGAAATCCGCTTCGGAGCATGCCTTTGTCAGCCCTGCAAGATGAAAGATATTATCCATATCTCCGACAGCATCATGAAGAGAGCTAATGTTAGTGCAATCTCCTCTCACAATCCTGACATTGAGATCTTCAAGATACCTCAAATTTGATGGATTTCTTACAAGACAGGTAACATCAAAACCTTCACGAATCAGGGCACCTGCAAGATGGCTCCCTATAAAACCTGTTGCACCAGTAATCAGGGCTTTCATAAATCTTGGTTTATTCTAAGGAATATCCAGCACTTTTTTCAAGGAATTCTTCTGACCTTAACTTTAAGTCCTTCAACACCCTCAACAATCACCCTCTCATCCTTATGTATGACATTATCCGAATATGCAGACCAGTATTCACCATGAACAATGACCATGCCGCCTTCAGGCGTAATATCTGTCTTTGCAACTCCCTCTAAACCGACAAGGCCTTCAACACCTGTTACAGGCTTTCTTTTATATGCCCTGTAGGCGAGCCTGAATGTGAGGACAAAAAACATGGCGGTTACAATAGCAGCAGGAATGATTACAGTAAGGGAAAGCTTTAAAAATGGCAACGGTGACTCAAAGAGCATCAATGAGCCGAGAACAATAGATATTATACCTCCAATCGTAAGCATTCCGTATGATATGACCTTTACTTCGAGTATGAAGAGGATAAGGCCGATGATAATAAGCAAAAGTCCTGCATAATTCACAGGGAGGGTCTGGAAGGAATAGAAGGCAAGGACAAGACAGATGCCTCCAACCACGCCCGGAAATATGGCGCCCGGATTTGTGAGCTCAAAAAACAGTCCGTAAAAACCGAGCATCATGAGTATATATGCCACATTGGGATCGCTTATTAAATTCAAAATCTTGTGCCTGAAGCTCATCTCATGCCTGATAATTTTTGCATTGGCTGTCTTTAATGTTTTGTCTCCATAGGCGGTTTTTACCATCCTGCCGTCTATTTCGGAAAGGAGTATGTTTATATCCTTTGCAATTACATCGATAATATTGTTTTTCAATGCCTCTGTCTCTGTAACAGAAACGCTCTTTCTCACAGCATCCTCCGCCCATTTGACATTCCTGCTGCGGGTCTCTGCGATGGACTTAATATAAGCAGCAGCATCGTTCGTGGCCTTTTCAGCCATCACCTTGTCCATCTTCTCACCCACTGCAACTGGATGCGCAGCGCCTATATTTGTGCCGGGCGACATTGCAGCGATATGCGCAGCCATTGTTATAAAAACCCCTGCTGACGCAGCCCTTGCACCGCTCGGTGAGACATAAACTATCACAGGAACACTGCTTCCGATAATATCCTTCACAATACTCCTCATGGATGTATCAAGGCCACCGGGGGTATCGAGTTCGATAATCAGCGCCTCTGCATTCATTTCTGCCGCCTTTTTAATGGATTTGCCTATATACTCTGAAGCAACAGGATTGATAACACCATTGACAGTAATGACGAGCACTTCGGATTTTCTGTTTTCGACAGAATACAGCAAGGGACTTAAAAAGAGAACAGTAGAGATAAAAATAAGTGCGAGAAAAACAAACTTCCTATTCATGTAGAATTATAACATGAAAAATAGCACCTGAAGCGAAAGCCAGTTATGCTTATCACAGATATTAGTGGAAAAGCACAATCAGCACAAAACCTGTGAGCATTAAAATCGTGCCCAATAGTCTCTCTCTTATCCCCGACTCCTTAAAGAACAGATAGCCATAAAAAACACCTATCAGCAGACTGAGCCTCTTAACAGAAATCATATATGCAACCTTTGTCAGGCTCATTGCTATCATATGGGAGATTATCATTATGGACTGTAACATTCCAGGAAGAATTGACGATTTTATCGCCCCATTGCGGAATATTACTCTCAACTCATCTCTTCCCTTGTATAGAGCTATCGGTGTTAGAACAATAACAAGCAACGTAATATAAGTGGCACCGAAGAATATTGGTGAAGAATGTTCAATTGCCCTTTTGCCGAGGGAGGATGTAAAGCTGTAAATAAGGGCAACGATAATCATGAATATAGAACCTTTCTCTTTTTTGATAGCAATAAACGGCTCTAAAATGCCTTTTTTAAATTCCTTAAGGTTAAGGGTATAGCCTCCAACTGCAATGAACAAAACACCCAATGCGCCTATGAATGAAACCTTCTCACCAAGGATAATGTATGGAACTATTATGAGAAATACTGGCGTAAGGGAAAGAAACGGCAGTGTCAGGCTTAATGGAGAAACCTTTAATGCCTTTATATAAAGGATGATCGCGATTATCTCAAGGGGCAGCGCTGTGAGAAAGGCCGTGTAGAATTCATTATCAAGTAATGGTACAGGGACAAACAACAGGGACGCAAGGAGAAACGGCAGTGAACACAAGAGCCTGAGCCATGCAATGAGATACTCATTATGAACCGCCAATGCCTTTTTGGTTAGTGCGTCGCTGGTAGCGAGAGTAACGGCAGAGATGAGAGCAAACAGTATCCACAGATTTTCCATTAAATAATTTTAATGGCTAAAGCTAAAAATAAACAACAAATGAGAAAATATTTTCCAAAATGTGTAAAATAATAGCTCGTTATTCTTAATAACCAACAAACTAAATTATGGAGGTAAAAATGATAAAAATTTATTATGACAAAGATGCAAAATTAAGCGCACTGAAGAAAAAAAATATCGTAATAATGGGATATGGCAGTCAGGGACATGCCCATGCAAACAACCTCAGAGACAGCGGTATGGATGTCATAATCGGATTGAGAAAAGGCAGCAGTTGGGATAAAGCTGCAAAAGCAGGCTTTAAGGTCATGACACCTTCGGCAGCCGCCAAGATAGCTGATGTGATAATGATTTTGCTTCCTGATGAGTTTCAGGGGGATGTCTATAAAACCGAGATTGCACCGAATATGAAAAAAGGCGCTTACCTCGCCTTTGCCCACGGATTTAATATCCACTTTGGTCAGATAGTGCCTCCTGCAGATGCCAATGTGTTCATGGCAGCTCCAAAAGGGCCCGGACATCTTGTTCGTTCCGAATACACAAAGGGAAGCGGAGTCCCATGTCTGATAGCAGTGCATCAGGACCCGTCAAAAAGTACAAAGGACATCGCCCTTGCTTATGCATCGGCAATCGGAGGAGGAAGGGCAGGGATCATAGAGACAACATTCAGAGAAGAGACAGAGACAGATTTATTTGGCGAGCAGGCTGTTCTCTGCGGTGGAATTACATCCCTCATTCAGGCAGGCTTTGAGACACTTGTAGAGGCAGGATACGCTCCTGAGATGGCATACTTCGAGTGTCTGCATGAAGTTAAGCTCATCGTTGATTTAATATACGAAGGCGGCATATCAAACATGAGATATTCTATAAGCAACACCGCACAATACGGCGATCTTACAAGAGGCCCAAGAGTAATCACAGATGAGACAAAAAAAGAGATGAAAAAGATTTTAACAGAAATACAGGACGGCGTATTCGCAAAGGAATGGATGCTGGAGTGCAGGGCAAACAAGCCTGTGTTTAATGCATTGACAAGGAAAGGCGAGGAGCATCCAATAGAAGAGGTCGGAGGAAAGCTGAGAGCAATGATGCCGTGGCTCAAGAAGGGCAAGCTGGTAGATAAATCGAAGGCGTAGGCATGTTTAAACTCGCACCGGAAGGCTATCCATTTTTAATCTTCTTTTCCATTCTCACCATTATTGCATTCTTTGCAACAGGCGGGGTATGGATAGCCCTTTTACCGTTCATTCTTACGCTCTTTATGCTGTACTTTTTCAGAGACCCTGAGAGGACAATACCTGATGGGGATAATGTCTTTGTGTCCCCTGCCGATGGTAAGGTCATACTGATAAAGAATGTTGATGAAGATGTAATCCCCCCCTACCCCCCTTTATTAAAAAGGGGCGAGGGGGGATTTATCGAAGTCAGCATCTTCATGTCCCCTTTGAATGTCCATGTAAACAGGGCCCCATGCGACGGGGTTGTTGAATCGGTAGTACATACGCCTGGAAAATTTCTATCCGCATTTAAACATGAGGCGTCCCTTCACAATGAAAACATCGCCATGCTCCTTAATACAAAACACGGCAAGGTGCTTGTCCGTCAGGTTGCAGGATTTGTTGCAAGAAGGGCTGTATGCAGGGTTAAGCCTGGCGATGCCTTAGAGAAAGGGCAGCGTTACGGAATCATAAAATTCAGTTCAAGACTGGATATTTATCTGCCGAAAAATACCGATATTAAAGTTAAGCTGGGAGATAAGGTAAAGGCTGGAGAGACAATAATCGGAACAAAGTAATGGTATAATAGTTAAAGAATGACAGCAAAACACAAAAGAGAGGAGAAAAAGCCGAAGAAAGGTGTATATCTCCTGCCAAATACCATAACCCTCTGCGGCATGTTTGCCGGCTTTTTTGCAATCCTTTCGGCAATCAACGGAAACTATCTGAACGCCGCATGGGCAATAATAATAGCGAATATCTTCGACGGCCTCGACGGCTGGATTGCAAGACTCACAAATACTTCCACAAGATTCGGAATAGAGCTTGACTCGCTTTCAGACCTCGTTGCCTTCGGAGTCGCTCCGTCTGTAATGATATATAAATGGTCCCTCGCTCCCTTTGGCAGATTAGGATGGGCTGCCGCATTTCTGTTCGTTGCATGCGGCGCATTAAGGCTTGCAAGATTCAATATACAGACCGGTGCCCCAGGCTCAAAGGCATTCAAGGGTATGCCCATACCTGGCGCTGCAACTATTTTAGCCTCGATGGTTATCTTTTATTACGAATTCTGGACAGGCATTCCGGGAAAAAATATCTTTTTCCCGATTATCACAATACTGCTATCTTTGTTAATGGTCAGCACCTTGCGTTATCACGGCCTTAAAGAGATAGACTTCAGGGAGAGAAAGCCCTTCTGGGTGTTGATTGTATTCGTGCTGGTGCTTTTTGTCCTGTTCGTACACCCTCCGACTGCAATATTCATCTTTGCAATGGCATACCTCCTTTGGGGTATAATTGAAAATACAATTCTTTTAGCAAAAAGAAGAAAATTAAAACAAATAGAACAGCAATCAATAGAGAGTAAGGAATGAGGATTATCAAGATATTCGATACAACACTCAGGGACGGCGAGCAGTCACCAGGCGCATCCATGAATGTGGATGAGAAGATTCAGGTGGCAAAGCAGCTCGTGAAGTTGGGCGTGGATATTATAGAGGCAGGATTTCCCATCGCATCACCGGGAGACTTTGAGGCGGTTAAAAGGGTTGCAACCGAGATAAAAGGCGCTACCATTGCCGGGCTTGCAAGGGCGAGGAATGAGGACATCGACAGGGCCGGAGAGGCAATAAAGCCTGCAGAGTCAAAGAGGATCCATACATTCATAGCCACATCCGACATACATCTTCAGTACAAGCTAAGGATGTCGAGAGATGCTGTAATCGAGGCCGCTGTAAATGCCGTAAAAAGGGCAAGGCAGTATACTGACGATGTGGAATTCTCGGCAGAAGATGCAACAAGGTCTGACTGGGACTATCTCTGTAAAGTGACAGAAGCGGTAATTAAGGCAGGTGCAAAAACAGTAAATATCCCTGACACCGTAGGTTATACAGTACCTCAGGAATACGGGGAACTCATAGAGTATCTCATGAACACCGTGCCTGATATTGATAAGGCTGTAATATCTGTTCACTGCCATAATGACTTAGGCCTTGCTGTTGCCAACTCCCTCACTGCAATCCTTAAGGGAGCAGGACAGGTCGAGTGCACTGTCAACGGCATCGGCGAAAGGGCTGGGAATGCGTCTATGGAAGAGATAGTGATGGCATTAAAGACAAGGCCGAAGTTTTACAATGCAGATACAAAGATCGTGACACAGGAAATATACAAGACAAGCCGCCTCGTGTCAAAGATAACGGGAATGGTCGTCCAGCCGAACAAGGCGATAGTCGGAGAGAACGCCTTTGCCCATGAGGCAGGAATACACCAGGACGGTCTGCTCAAGGAGAGGTCAACATACGAGATTATGAAGCCGGAGGATGTTGGAATTCCAAAATCAAAGCTCGTCCTCGGCAAACACTCGGGCAGGCATGCATTCAAGGCGCGCCTTCATGAGCTTGGATATGATTTGACAGAGGAAGAACTGAACAGGGCATTTGAGAAGCTCAAGCACCTTGCTGACCAGAAAAAATACATATTCGATGAGGATATAGAAACTCTTGTCTCGGAAGAGGTGTCGAAAATACCTGAAACATACAGCCTTGTCGATCTGTCAATTACAAGCGGAGTTAATGTAAAGCCCACTGCTGCTTTAAAGCTGAAGGTCAATGATAATATCGTTGAAAAAATGGAACATGGCGACGGTCCTGTAGATGCTGTATATAAGGCAATTGCAGCCATTACCCAGACAAAGAGCAGTCTCTTAAAATTTGAGGTCAAGAGCATTACAGGCGGAACAGACGCACTCGGCGAGGTCATGGTTTCTCTTGAAGAAGACGGCCGCACAGTAAGGGGACACGGTGCCGATACGGACATAATCATTGCTGCTGCAAAGGCATATATAAATGCATTAAACAAGCTGGCAGCAAGGAAAAAATAATATAATTCCTAATCAAGTTCTCATTGCCATATATATTTCATCATACTGTTTTTTGCGTTCCAGCCATATTTTCAACGCCTCGTAATTTTCCTTCCATTTTTCGAAATCCTTATCTCCGCTTCTTTCTCCTCTTAAATATTCTTCTATGAACACTTCTGTTTTCACCTTGTATTTTCTTTCCATTTCCGCAATAAAACTCTCTATCTCCTTGAGCTTCTTGTTGCAGATATTTACTTCCCTTGAAAGTGTAATTGCATATTCATCCGTGCGCATTAATGCCTCCCTGTTTATCTTTGAAAATATTATTAAACAAATTATAGCAGATTAATCAACCTTCCATTTCAATGCCGAAAAATGTTTATATATCCACTGGAGATAATAATGGCACATCGCATCAAAATAAAAATCTACTATGAAGACACAGATGCCGGTGGGGTGGTCTATTACGCCAAATACCTCAACTATTTAGAGCGTGCCAGGACAGAATTCCTTTCAGACCACGGCATCAATGTAGCAGAGCTTCACAATCTCGGTTATTTCTTTGTGGTAACCCATGTAGATATACATTACAGACAGCCTGCAAGACTTGGAGATATTATCGAAGTTACCACAGAGATCAATGAACTCAGAAATGCCTCGATGACAATAAAAAGCCATATTCTCAGAGATAATGCAGTCCTCGCCGAAGCTGATGTAACCCTTGCCTGCATTGATAAAAATGGGAAACCAACAAGGTTTCCTGAGGGTTTTAATACGCTGAAAGAATAAAAACAGTTACATGGCCTTTTGTGCGGCTCTAAACTCGCTCCATAAGTTGCAGAAGCCTTCCATAGATTTTTCAGCATTCCCAAGAAATGCTATTCTTGATTCTATCGTCTCTTTTGACCTGTTCATCTCATTAATTATTTCATCAAATATGGACTTATAGCCTCCGATAACCCTCTCTATCTCATTTGATATCTCATCGCCTAATCCATCAAGATGCAGCTTTATATGAGAGAACAACTCCCTGTCCTTTTCGGCTATCCACTTTTGCATGGAGTCTTCCAGACTTTTTCTGATTAAAAAAATGGCTTTTTTCAGCTTTATATCATCGAACTTAAATCTCCCTGTCCTCTGGTTTATACGCCCCAATGAAATAATCATTAATAAGGTCCCCATAAATCCCCTCTTCCTCGCAAGCCTCCCCTTAAAAAGCGTGGGATAAAAGACGCTGTCGAATTTTAAGACTATGGCCGGAAAATCAAGGCTGCTGAAAGACGATGGCACTTTAGGCAGGGCTATATGTATATCCTCATTTTCCACGCCTCTTATATATCCGCTGTATTCCATTATCTTGGTCTGGATTGCTCTGCTTTGTTCCTGCAGCGCTCTTTCCTTTTCACTCAAATCGCTATTTATATATTTTTCATACTTGCCCATTACCTGCATATAATTCTTTCCAATCACACCCGTTTTTATCTGGCTGGATACTTCATCTATGGTATGCAAATTATTGCCGTTTTGTAATGCAATCAGCTCGTCGTTCGACAGAGATGTCAAAATCCTTGTCGATTGCTTCATTATATTGTCTATGTGGGCATTGATTATAAGGGATAAGGATTTATGGGCAAGGTTTATGTCCCTGCGCATATTATCCGTGTTTTTATCAAATGCAGCCTTTTCGGTCATTTCTGCACTAGCTTCCTCATAAAAGCGCCTTATGATGGACATCTCCTTGACAAGCCTATCCCTATCTTCCATTAGGTCTCTGATCTGGCTCAAAATATTGTCTTTTATCTCTTTGAGCCGCCGGTCTATAAGGGACATCTTCTGCTTAAAAACCTCGATGGATGCCTTTTCAAGTGCGATGTAGTTTATATATTTTATTAACTGCTCAACCCCGCTTTTTTCTCTGAGGGTTTCCAAAGTTGCACCATCCTTGCCGTGAAACCACAACAGATTTCTTATCTGGTTGTCAATGAACGACAGAACCGTCATCTCTTCCATTCCCTGATACCGTCTAAGAGAAGCATCCAGACATTCCCGCAGCATCTCTCCATCATCCGTATCTAAGCCGGCGCACTCTTTAATCCTGAGTGCCTTCTGTGCGTAAAAATACTGCAGGGCAGAAATGCCCAGCACTATAAATCCCCTGTAGCCAAGCTCTTTTAATTTAGCCCTCAGAAAATCTATAAACCTTACTGCCGACTTCTTCTCTTCGCTTAAATACATTAAGTCCAGCTTATTGACAACAACAATAAAGGAGTAAATTTTATTATGCTCCTCAAATGCGGTCTTTATATCCCTGAAAAATTCCTCTTCGCTCTTAGTCAGGTGCTTTGCATAATCCACGATAAAGACCACCACATCGGCCTCTCCTATCCATTTGTAAGCAACCTTCTTATGGTCGCTTCCAGCAAGGTCCGGGCCCGGGGTGTCTATTACCGTATAGCTGCACAAACTGTCGGCATGAGGTACATAGTGAATTTCCATGTCGTCGAGGATATAACCGCCCTTATTATCTACCTGTGCGTTTCTGAATTCATCAAGGATGTATTCCTTTACAGCAGCCGGGTTTTTGAAAATTATCTGCTGGCCTTGATAATTGAGCGCTATTGTCCTGTCGTTACTCTTTTTGTATATGCAGGAGTTAAAGGTAGGCATCTCAGCACTTGCAGGTGCATATTCCTCGCCGAGGAAGCAGTTCACCAGTACGCTTTTGCCTGCTCCCCCCAATGCTTTTTCAATTATACCTCATAAAAACCAGTCTAACAATCTCTAATTAAGCCGGATTTGACACGAAATGCCTCTTGTCAATAAGCCTTTTATAAAGATATAATAGGTTTTTTAAAAATTTTACGAAAATGCTCTACGATTCAGGAGGATACATGACTATTACCGAGAAGATACTTGCGGCGCATGCTGGAAAAAAAGAGGTTGTCCCCGGCGAATTAATAAATGCAAAGGTTGACCTCATCCTTGCCAATGACATTACCGCCCCCATTGCCATACAGGAATTCAAGAAAATCGGTGCAAAGGATGTCTTTGACAAAGATAGGGTGGCGCTGATTCCCGATCATTTTACGCCACAAAAAGACATAAAGGCTGCAGAGCAGTGCAAAACGCTCAGAGATTTTTCAAAGGAATACCACCTCGGATTATATTTTGAAGTTGGCAGGATGGGCATTGAGCACGCACTGCTGCCTGAGCAGGGTCTTGTGGTTCCGGGAGATCTGGTAATCGGCGCAGACAGCCACACATGCACTTACGGAGCCCTCGGAGCCTTTGCGACAGGCGTAGGTTCCACAGATGTTGCCGCCGCAATGGCGACAGGCGAATGCTGGTTCAAGGTTCCAGAATCAATGAAATTCATTTACTATGGAAAGCTCAATAAATGGGTTGGAGGAAAGGATTTGATTCTTCACACAATAGGCGACATCGGCGTTGACGGCGCATTATACAGGGCTATGGAATTCGAAGGTGAAGCAATCAGGAATCTGCCGATGTACGGAAGGCTTACCATGTGCAACATGGCGATAGAGGCTGGCGGCAAAAACGGCATTATTGTACCTGACAGCATAACAGAAGAATATGTAAAAGGCAGGGCGAAGAGACCCTATAAATTTTATACATCGGATTCAGATGGAAAATATATGGAGATCAGAGAATACGACTGCTCAAAAATACCTTTAACCGTTTCATGTCCGCATCTGCCTTCAAATACAAGACCTGCAGCCGAATTGTTCGAAATAACCATAGACCAGGTTGTTGTCGGCTCATGCACCAATGGAAGGCTCGAAGATTTAAGGGAAGCTGCACAGATCATTAAAGGCAGAAAGGTGAATCCAAATGTAAGGATGATCGTCATCCCTGCAACGCAGCAGATTTACAAACAGGCAATGAACGAAGGACTTCTCGATATATTCATAGATGCAGAGGCCGTTGTCTCAACACCCACATGCGGGCCATGCCTCGGCGGACACATGGGAATCCTCGCAAAAGGAGAAAGGGCTCTCGCAACTACAAACAGGAATTTTGTAGGAAGGATGGGACATCCTGAAAGCGAAGTGTATCTATCAAACCCGGCAGTGGCAGCGGCATCGGCAGTGCTTGGCAGGATAGGAGTGCCGGAGGAATTTGGGTTGTAAAATAAACGATAACCGAGACATCTATAAAAATATCGTAGCAGCATAAAAGATAATGTTACACATAAAAAACTAGAAACATCAAATCAGGAGGGGATAATGATTAACTGGTTAAAGATTATCTTTGTTTTTTTCGTTGTAAGCATTGCACAGGCGTCTGACGATACCTATATAAAAATTCAAGAAATGGTTAATGACTTAGGGGCACCACAATATCGGCAGCAAAATAATGGGAAAGTGCAACAATGTGCTGATGGTGGAACAAAACAGATAACAATAAAGAAAACAAAATATGGAACTTCTTATAAGGGTATCTATAGAAAATGTAAGGAGTTTGGCACATTAAGAGATGGGCATGTAGAGATTACAACAGGAGGGTAGATTCAAATGAAGGTAAAAAATATAATGCTTGCACTTTTTATTTTTTCTTTAATGGCATCAAATGTTTTTGCTCAAGATTATGAAACAGTGCTTAACAACTGCAAAAATAGTCTTGAGTCATCATTTCTTAGCGTGCCAGACAGTGACATTGAGATTTGTAATAAGGCAATACAAATTAATTCTAATGATGCAAGAGGATACTTTTTTCGCGGTACGGCTTATCTCCTAAATAAAAAATTTACGGCAGCGAAAAAAGACCTATCAAGAGCTATTGATTTGAAGCTATCTAATGGTGAGATGCTATCTATGGCATATCATCGTAGGGGCTATGCATATGAACAAACAAAACAATATGAGAAAGCAATAGAAGATTACAGAAGGGCAATAGAGATAGACCCTAAGAATGAGTATTCCAAAAACGCAATTGTCAAATTTGAAGAGCAGAAAATTTCTGAAAAAATAGTAAATACGAAGAAGGAAGCAAGTGTTTATGAGGAAGAACTAAAGAAAAATCCAAGAGATTATTCTGTTAATAAAAAACTGGCTGATATTTATTTAAATATTGATATGGAAAAGGCTTACTATTATGCTAACAAGCTTATTGAAATTTCTAAAAACCAACAAGAAAAAGCTCAAGGTTATCTTTATAGAGGATGGATTAGGCATGAATATGGAGAGACAAAGGAAGCCTATGATGATTACACACAATCAATTCATTTAAATCCAAAAGAAGCTTCAGCATACTATCACAGAAGCAGGTTGTTCGACAATAAAGATATAGACAAGAAAATTGCCGATTTGCAAAAAGCCGTAGAGATAGATGCTAAGTTCCCAGATGCTCTTTGGGCTTTGGGATGGGCATATGACCACAAACAGATAATAAGCACTGGCTATCAGAAACAACAGGCATTAAAAAGCGCAATTGACGCTTTTAGCAGGTTAATAGACATAGAGCCTGAATATGATTCCAGAATATATAGGTTTAGGGCAAATTGGCACATGTTACTTAGCACAGTAGACTGTAAAACAGCTATTGCCGACAGAAAGAAAGCAATAGAAATGACAAAGGATTCAGACCAAGATTATGGCTACTATGCAGAGAACCTTATGCAATGCAAGGATTATCCTTCGGCTATAAGAGCATATGAAGATATATTATCTAAGAAGGATGCTTTTTTTAAGATGTATAGTAAAGCAAAATATGCGGTTGATATGGGCAAAGCATGGATGCTATGGGGTGGTATTGACCCTGAAAAAATGACCACTCATAGAATTTATGATTTAGATAAGCGAATTTCTACAAAGGCTGTTGAGGTGCTTGACAAAGCAATAAAAATAGCTTCTCCACGATGTGATGAAGCAAAAGATGATACCGCCAAATATGTGCTGTGCGACCCAAAGAGAAAAGCAATTGCATATAAGGGCCTAATCTATTTGGTTTTAGAAGATTACAGCAAAGCGGCTGAGAATCTGCGTAAAGCAATAGACTACTTTCCTAATGCAACACTTAAATATCACCTTGCTGTAGCCCTATATAAAAAGAAAGACTATAAGGGGGCGTTAGAAAATTGCAGGGTAAGTAAAGATAATATGCTTCCTTTTAAAGATACAGACTTCGGAAATATCGCATGTTCTGATTCGTTTATTGAAGAACTTGAGAAGATTGTAATGCTTGGGCCTGAAACTAAAAAAAATACCAAGGCTAAAAGTAATGACAGGCGATAAAATATAAATGAATTGTCCTCTAAACGCTGGAGGGATTATGAAAGACTCAATCAGCGCAAGGGCGGCAATTGTTGGTGCAGCCTCAAATGTTAAGCGTTATACCGTAAAATTATCGGTAAATTCTGCTACGCAAGAAGTTATCTTCAAAGAAGGTAGTGACGAATATAATAATAGTAGCGAAGGTCCAATATTATATATTCGCTATAGGAGCAAAAATAATTTGCTATACATAGGAGAATGTGAAAAGAAATATCGTGTTGAAAGTGGTTTTTACATCGAAAAGAAAGCAAAGAAGCGAAAAATGCCTGCTGCGCCATACTATTTTCTTAATGATGAAGCTTTTAAAATCCATTATGTTGATGTCTATCAATTAGACCCATCAATTTATGGGAAATCAAAAAGCAATAGGGAAAAACTTGAGCAGTATGTAAGAATAGGTATAGAAATATATACAGGACAAAAACCCAAGTTCAATAATGACCCAAACAGCAAAAATTTCCCACGCCATATAATTGATACAGGGAATCAGATTATTTGTGATATGATGCGAAGGGGAATCATCAACACCAAGTGTATCACTGAGGAAAGATAGTGTGCAGGCAAAGTAGCTACACTAATTTTTTGGCAATGATTTCGACAGAATTCCATAAATATTTGATGGAAAATGAAAATTTTGCAGATAAGATACCTGCTAATGCCATGATTATATTCCAGGTCGAAGGAGAAGACGACTTTAATAAATGGCATGAAGAGACGTCATTGAGAAATCGAGAAGCAGGCCAGCCGATAGTTTATGTATATGTAAAGAAATGGAGAAAACACTCCTCTATCGAAGAAGTCAGTCTGTCAGAGGCTGCAGCATAACAGCAACCACGCTATGAGCATAGAAGACAAAATAAAAAAACTTGGCATCACCCTTTCAGATGCACCTAAGCCACTGGGCTCGTATGTGCCGTGCGTTCAGACAGGCAATCTCCTGTTTCTGAGCGGAATGCTTCCATTGAAAGACGGCAAACTAATTAAGACGGGAAAGCTCGGAGAATCCGTATCAATCGAAGAAGCTCAGGAATGCGCAAGGCAGTGCGTTATAAATGCGCTTTCGGTTTTGAAGTCTCATCTTGGAAATCTCGATAAAATCAAAGGGTGCGTAAAGCTAAACGGTTATGTGGCGTCAACGCAAGACTTCACAGAGCAGCCTAAAGTGCTGAATGCGGCGTCCGATCTTTTGTTTGAAATCTTCGGCGAAGCCGGCAGGCACGCCCGCGCAGCAGTCGGGGTATATGTTCTCCCGCTGAATTCTCCGGTAGAAATTGATTTTATTTTTGAAACGGCTTAAAAATACTTTCACCGCCCTGTTAAAACCCGAATATTCCTTTAAGCTTTTTTAACGGGCTGCTGCCTTCTTCGTCTTTAGTTTTGCCCTCGTCTTTGGTCTTTGACCCGCTTTCTATTTCCGGTTCCTCTTCTTTAGACCGTTCTTTTTTAGATCGCCTCGGAGTATCATCCTGTTCCATCTCATCAAGCACAACCATACCCGTGGATTTCAGTCTGACTTTCACTGTCCAGACCGGATTCCATTTCTCCCTCTCCTTCGGATTGTCAGGTCTCGGGGGATGGACTAAATTTAATTCATCACCGTAGGCAATAAACTGTACTGCTGCGCCTCGCGCGTCTTCAAAAATTCCTCCCGGAACCGCACAACTGGTTGTATCGGCAGGCATTATCACCTTTTCTTTTATAAATCTCCGTACATCGTCATTAGATAAGTAATGCATAAGCCCCCAGCCTGTATCATACACCTCGCTTGATGTCCAGAGAATCATCTCACCAGTCTTTTCATTGTGCGAGATTGCAGTTGCGAAATACCCTGTGGCTGTCGGAATAGGCTTCCACGCAAATTGAAACCCTCTTGAATGGTCTCCTTTAACAGATGTAAATTCAACAGGCGCCATAAAATCATGTCTCTCGTCTATCTTGAAACGGATAGTATCAGGCAGATAATTGCCGTGTATCACATGCTCGCCTATAAGTGAACTGTCTTTTTGCACATCAATCTTCTTTTTTATATTAGGCCATTCGGAATAAATCCAGCCTGAACGCGGGGCAGGCGGATACTGAGGCGATGGCGCGCGTCCTGCCATTGCCCTGCCGAACTCCTCAATGGTTATTTTATCAGTGTCTATAACTTTAGGCTGCCCCTGACGAACCTTTTCACTGCATCCCCAATAAACGAGCATTCTGAACTTAGGTTTCTCGTATCCTTCGCTTCCCTCGCTCATCCCCGGCTTTCCCTTCGGAGGAGTCAAAAGAGGCAGAGTATCACCCATTTTCATTCCCGGCGGTATATCATGGGTTGCCTGTAGGTCTGAAGATGCTTTATGAGGCGAGTTAAGCTGCAAATAAAGAGAACGCTTCGCCTTGCCGAATCCCCCCAACATGCCGCCAAGTCCGGGAATATCAGGCATCTCGCCCTGCATCCCCGGCATGCTCATGTTATTTGTTTCAACGCTCATCCAGTATCTCGGATAAGGCTTTTTCCCCTTTTCGGCAGAAAATGAAGAACCTGAATAAAGAAACGCTATTAATACAATGATGACCGTGCAAGTTTTTTTATAGATGCCCATTTCCCCTCCCTGTTCCTCCGGATATTACTAAAGTAATTATACACCATTTCTCACCATCCCCTTATATATAGAGATAGATTTTATTTTCGAGATAACGCCTTAGTTACCCTTTATATCAAGCCAAGCTCCTTTAACTGTTTCACCATCTCATCAAACTCGGGACGAAACCGGTAACCAAGCCGGACGATTGCTTCGTAAGGCTCCATCGAGGCATTTGGATCTGCCAGTGACAGATACTCGCTGAATATGGCGTTAAAGGCATTTCTCTTGGGAACCACAAAATAATTGTCCTCAAAGGCAGCGGCAATCTTAAAGGCAATATCTTCTATCTCAGCCATGCTTTCCTCCTCCTTTGCTTAGTCCTTTGTTATACATTCATAGCCTCCATATACTCATCCCACAGCCTTTCTTTTGATATGCCTGTGTCTATAAAATCCCATGGCAGGACTTCATCATAATCTTTTTTCCTGAATATATAAAAGCCTATATCCACTCCTGCCAGCGAGCACGCAACTTTATAGTCATCTGCCTTAACCATCGCCTTTAAAACATTAAATACTCTTCTGTCGCCCACAGAGAAAAGCCCCTGCATGTGAGCATATTTTGGAACATCATGAAAGACCTTTACACCCTTTTCATCCCTCAATGCCTTCTTAATAAACTTCAGCTTCTCCTTTACAGAATCAAGAGGCTCCATAGGATGCCATTGAAACGGAGTAAAGGGCTTTGGAACGAATGTACTAACGCTCAATATTATATTTCCCTTGCTCGAAATTCTCCTCACTTTTTTTACAATCTCAACAATCCCTGAGATGTCTTCATCCGTCTCTGTTGGAAGCCCTATTATAAAATAAAGCCTCAAATTCTCTATGCCTGCATTTAATATAAGTTCCGATGTGTTAAGTATGTCATTTTCTGTAATCTTTTTGTTGACAACCCTTCTCATCCTCTCTGTGCCTGCCTCGGGTGCAATAGAAACACTCTTATGTCCTTTTAAAAGCTCCACAAGTTCGGCGCTCTTTTCACTTGCACGCAAAGAGGTTATGGAAAAATCAACACCGTCAATGCATAAGACATCCTTGATATATGCATAATCTGTGAGGGAAGGCCCTATTAATCCTATTCTTAATCCCCCCTTCCCCCCTTTAGTAAAGGGTGGTGTTGGGGGGATTTGAAGCTTCTTGGCCTTTTCAATTTCTGCCTTAATGGTTTCGAGCTCTTTTTTTCTCACCGGGCTGTAAATATGCCCAACAAGGCAGAACCTGCATTTCCAAGGGCATCCCCTCATAGCCTCGATAAGATACATGTCCGAAAACTCCGCCTCCGGAGTAGTAATCGCTGTTGTAACAGGAGAAAGTGATAAATCCTTAATGTATCTCCTTTTTATCTTTTCCGGCACTCCATGTTTTGCAATCCTTTCAACTATCCTGTCGTCAGGAGCGTATTTAATACCATAGAACTCAGGAATATAAATACCTTCGATGTTAATTGCTTCCTTTTTCATATCATTTACCCCCATTCGTCCCCCCTTACCAAGGGGGGATTTGAGGGGGGTAGAATAAACATCCAGAAACTCATTCAGCGATTCCTCTGCCTCGCCGACAAAGATTATGTCAAAGACTGGAGCTACCGGCTCAGGGTTGAAAAAACAGCAAACGCCGCCTGCAATTAGAAGAGGATGATATTCGTTCCTTTCGGACGAACTAAACGGGATTTTTGAAATATCGAGTATCTTTAAAATATTCGGGTAGTCGTTTTCAAATGAAATGGAAAAAGCTACTATATCAAATCGGTTTAACGGCCTCTTTGATTCAAGGGAAAATACAGGTGTATCGGTTCTTCTGTATTCTTCGATGTCTTTCTCATCAGGCAGAAATGCCCTTTCGCATACAACATCATCCCTTTTATTCAGAAGGCCGTAAATGCCCTGAAATCCCAAGTTTGACATACCCACATGATAGGTATTCGGATACACAAGGCATATATTTATCTTTCCGCCCGGGTCTTTAAAGATGGTGCCTTTTTCCTTTGAAAGAAGGGTGTCCGCTTTTTCGATGAGCTTACGGTTCACTCCCCTATCTTCTTCCTCAAAAAAGTCGGGATGTCATAAATATCTTCCTGCGGGAGGATGGATTCGTTTAAAACAGGCTTTTGCTCTCCCTGCTTTTGAATTTGTATTTCGAGAAGACTCTTCTCGGATTCTATATTCTGAATATTTTCTGCAAGACTTTCCATATCTTTGGCCGGTTCTTTTACGGGTTCCTTTGAAAGGCTTTGTCCAAACGGACTTTGCTCTTTTGATGGCATATCAATACTCTTCTTGTCTAATATCCTTCCAGAGCCTTTAAGGCTGATCGGGTCTTTCTTTGGCATCCATTTCTTAACCTGGGGCAGTTCGGCCTTCTCCACCCTATCTTCAAGCCCTGTGGCTATTACTGTCACCCTCACATCATCTTCCATATCGGGATTTATAACAGCGCCCAAAATTATATTTGCCTCATCATGGGCAGAGTCGTAAATCAAAGATGATGCCTCCTGAACGGCATCTATGGACATGTTAAGTCCGCCTGTTATGTTTATGAGAATCCCCTTTGCTCCTTCTATTGACGACTCCTCAAGAAGGGGATTTGATATCGCCCTTTTTGCTGCCTCAAATGCTCCTCCTTCGCCGCTTCCGGTTCCCATTCCGATAACAGCCCTTCCTGCATTTTCCATTACTGATTTGACATCGGCAAAATCAAGGTTTATGAGACCCGGGATGAGTATTAAATCAGAGATGCCCTGTATTGCCTGCCTTAAGACATCATTTGCAATCGAAAAAGATTTAAGCAATGGAGTGCCTTTTTCTACAACGAGATGAATCCTGTCATTGGGAATAACTATAAGGGTATCTACATGTTTTTTAAGCTCCCTTATGCCTTCCTCTGCATTTATGGCCCTCTTTCTGCCTTCGTAATAAAAGGGTTTTGTAACAACACCGACAGTAAGTATGCCCATCTCCTTTGCGAGATTAGCAATCACAGGCGCTGCTCCTGTGCCTGTTCCTCCGCCCATGCCTGCAGTGATGAATACCATATCAGCGCCTTCGATACAGCCTGCTATCGAGTCCTTATCTTCAATTGCAGCCTGCCTCCCGATAACGGGGTTTGAGCCGGCGCCGAGACCCTTTGTCAGGTCTGTGCCTATCTTTACCTTTACGGGTGCGAGTGATGCAGCGAGGTGCTGATTGTCTGTATTTACAGCGATAAATTCCACTCCGTATAAATTTGCAGCTACCATGCTGTTGATAGCATTACCGCCGCCGCCGCCAACGCCAATCACCTTTATCTTTGCAACCAGCCTTCCAATATCCTCTAATTCAAACATAAACGCCTCCTATCTCTTCCCCAGTATATTCTTAAACCATCCAGTCATTTTATTTAAAATCCTGTTAAACAGATCAGAAGAAAAACCGCCTCTTTCAGAGGGCATTATTGACTCAATCCCGTATAATACAAGACCTATACCCGTGGCATACATGGGATTATTGAATTCACCTTTTAATCCATTCATGCTATGCACGCCAATGTCTCCATTAAAACTCTTCTCAGAAAAATTCTGGTGTGAAAGATGAGGATAACCTATCCTCACAGGCATTGATAAAATAGCCTCTGACATCCTGTCAAACCCTGCAAGCAAGGAAGATCCGCCTGTCAAGACAACTCCTGACACAATAATGCCGTTGTTATGCAATGTCTGTATTTCCTGTTTGACAAGCTCAAGAAGCTCTTCGCATCTCGGCTGGAGTATCTCTGTAATATATCTCTGCGGTATTCCCCTCACCTGCCCATCAATGGCTACAACATCGACCTCAGCATTTTCATTCTCAGACAAGATAGAACCATATCTCTTCTTCACCCTCTCTGCCTCGTTAAATGGCAGTCTAAGTCCGACAGATATGTCGTTTGTAAAGTGATTGCCTCCTATTCCCAATACTGCCGTATGTCTCAGCCATCCCTCTTTGTAAATGGCGATGTCCGTTGTACCGCCGCCAATATCAACAAGGGCTATGCCCATATCGCGCTCATCGTCTGTTAATGTCGCTTCTGAAGATGCAAGGGGTTGAAGGACTATATCGACAACCTCAAGCCCTGCCCTCTCGCAGCACTTCAGGAGATTCTGTACAGATGCGACAGCGCCTGTCACAATATAGACCTTCACCTCAAGCCTGACTCCTGCCATTCCAACAGGGTCTTTTATTCCGTCCTGCCCGTCGAGGATAAAATCTGTGGGAAGCACATGAAGTATCTCGCGGTCTAAAGGCACATATACGGCACTTGCAGAATCAATGGCCCTTTCTACATCCTCGGCCGTCACCTCTTTGCCCTTGATTCCAACAGCGCCATAACTGCTGAAGCTCTTTATATGGCTCCCTGCAATGCCTACATGCACATCCCTGATGCCAATGCCTGTCTGCTCCTCGACATCAGAAACCGCCTTTCTTATCGAATTTGCAGTAGCCTCTATATCAATCACAACGCCTTTTCTGAGGCCTGTTGATGGATTGGAGCTGACTGCAAGTATATTTATTCCATCATCTGTTACCTCTCCTGCAATAGCGCATATCTTTGTCGTGCCCACATCGAGTCCGACAATAACACTGCTATTTCTTTTTCTTTTCTCTGCCATCCGTCATTCCTTTTGTTTTTTATCTTTTTGTAATATGGGGTTGCTCGAAAGGGAACTTTGTTCCCCTTCGATACTACCCGCTGGCTTTACTATTATCTTATTGGCGAATCGCAGGTCTATGTATTCGACAGACATATTCCGCTTTTCTATCTCATCCCTCACAAATTCAAGCCGCTCCAGCTTTTTATCGAAATCGCCGGCGCCGATCTTTATGGATATGTTATCGAGTTTTAATGTAATGTCTTCAGGCCTCTGCCCTGTTATTTCAAGGTTTCCGTCATAAGACAATACCTTTTTGCTGTGAAGGACATTTACAAATCTCACTGCCTCTTCATAGGCGTCTTTATTATTTTTATAATCCATATCCTTTATAACAGGCAGAAAAAGGACAGTCGATTCCCTCATCTGTTCAAGGATGTTGCCTTCTCTGTCTATAAGATACGGCCTGTCCGCAATGCTCAGGATGGCAACAGGAACTGCCTCTGTCACATTTATCAGTACCCTTCCTGAAAGCTCTTTCTTAATGACCGCATCCCTTATCCACGGAGATGACTTGAGCCTCTTATAAAGCTCCCTTCCCGAAACACCGAAAAGTTCGTTTCCCTTCTTGATCTTGATCAACGACTTCAGCTCATCGTTTTTAAGGTGATGGTTCCCTACAAAGGCTATATCCCTGACCAGCATGTGGTTTTTGATTAAAAAATATGCAGCGGAGAAAGCAACAACAAAAATCAAAAAAAGAAAAACAGCGAATTTTATCTTCTTTCTTTCCTTCTTCCTCTGCAATGACCTCAGGTTTCTCCTGTTTATGTTCATGGTCTTAATCTTTGTCAAACAATGTCTGCTTCAGTATCTCCTCTATTAAATCGGAAAATTCCAATCCAGAGAGTTTTGCTATCTTCGGCAAAAGGCTCGTCTCTGTCATCCCGGGTATGGTATTTACCTCAAGTATATACGGCTCATTTGACTCATCTAAAATGAAATCAACCCTTGTGGCTCCTTTACAGCCGAGGGCATTGTGCGCCTTCAGAGCCGCACCCTTAAGCGTTTCATATGCACAGTCATCAATCTCTGGAGGCAGTATGTATTGCGTAAGTCCCGGAGTATATTTCGCCTCGTAACTGTAAAACTCCTTTGACGGCCTCACCTCGACACCGCCAAGCACAGTCTGTCCGAGTACGCCTATCTGTATCTCTTTGCCCTTTATGTATCTTTCAATAATTATTTTTCTTCCGTAAGCAAAAGCGCTTTTGACGGCATCGGTCAGATCTTCCTCGTCCTTTACTATGCTGACCCCTATACTTGAACCCTCTGCAATAGGCTTGACAACCCACGGTAAAGGGAAATCGACAACAGCAGTTATCAATTGAGGATTGATTCTTTCCCCTGCCTGTTCTCTGTTTATCACCACAAAGGGCGATACAGGTATATCGTGATAAAGGAATATCTTCTTTGATGCCTCTTTGTCCATTGCCAGCGCAGACGCCAAAATACCTGAGCCAGTATACGGAATACCCATGACTTCAAGAAGACCCTGAACAGCGCCGTTTTCGCCGTGGCCTCCGTGAAGGGCCATAAAGGCAATTTCTATGTTCTCCTTCTTTAAGTCCTCGCAGATATTGTCTGATACATCCATAAAAACAGCATCGTATCCGAGGTTCAGCAATGCTTTATAAATGGCATTCCCGCTCTTAAGGGAAACCTCCCTTTCGGCAGATGTTCCGCCTGCAAGAACCCCTATGCGTTTATCAGTTATCATAAATCATTGCCTCTCAAATTAATTGCCTCCTATTTTATCAGGGAAACGCATAATATCTCCAATCCATAATTTACCTTTTCCATCTGCAATCTTCTCCTGTCATCTGCCCAATATGAAAAACTATTGCGGTGAATATTATCATTGCATAAGTTATAATATATACATGCATAAAAAGTCGCTACTTCAGACCAACCCTTATTTGAAAGATCCTGAAAAGCGCCGGCAAATAATCGAGACTGTTGTGCGTTCTTCCTCATCCATCGAGGGCGTCCATGTTGCTGCCGAGGAAGCGCTTCTAAAAATTTCCAAAACACGCACCACTATTTCGCCAGCGTCCGTCTCGTTCTCGAAAGCACAGCGCTGAATACTCTTTTCATCGGTTCATAGTCCTTATTTGCACTCGCTTGAACAGCGGCAAAATATGATTTTCTCATTTTGCCACGAATTCCTGTAAAATCAAGGCCCGGCAGCCCTGCCTGTAATGCCATTAATACAGCAAGCAATCTTCCGACCCTTCCATTCCCTTCTCTGAAAGGATGAATCAACATCAATTCTGCATGGACTACGGATAGTGCGGTTATGATTTCTTCATCTTTAGCGAACAGACAGGGTACCCTTCCCCGCGAGCCGGGCTCAAACTGGTCTTCAATTAAATGTGATGTCTTATAACGGCCTGATTTTTTCAATCTCCCTGCCCTCTGCCCAGCTCACCTCTACAAGCTCTATCTAATAATGAATGGAGATTGACAACTCTTAAACCATCTTCAAAAATAATTTCCTCGACATCAGCCTTAAAGTTATACAACAAAGCAGCGCTGTAATGTTCAATATGTATTGACATTTCTCTTTCCCCTTACTTTATCTTCCCCTCCACAATCTCAAATCTCCTGCCTGCGGCAGGCCTCCAAAAGATAATGGCTCGAAAAGATGCCAGAGGTTATTCAGACATCCTTAAACAAATCCGGCTGTGTTTTTTTATTGGATATAGCCACTTCTTCCTAAAATCCTTATCTCCGGTTCAAGAACGATCCCGAATTTATCTTTCACCTTTTTGCCCACCATATCCATAAGTTTAAGAAAATCATCACAGGTTCCATTCCCAGCATTGACAAAAAAATTCGCGTGTATTGCGCTGACATCTATGTCTCCCATTCTCATGCCCTTACATCCTGCATCATCTATGAGCTTGCCTGCAGCTATGTCTTTTGGATTTTTAAATACGCACCCTGCAGAGGGTTTTGATACAGGCTGCTTTGATTTCTTTTCATTAATGAATCCTGTGAACCTTTTTTTAATTTCAAACGGTTCGTCTTTCTTAAGGGATAAAACGGCGCTAAGAATAATAGAATCGGAAGGAATCTTTGCGCTCCTATACTGAAAACTCATATCATTTGCGGATAATTCTTTTATCCCTCCATTAGGCATTAATAAATTAACGGATTTAACCACATCCTTAATCTCGCATCCAAAAGAGCCTGCATTCCCTGCAATTGCGCCTCCCATAGAACCCGGAATTCCTGCAAGCCCTTCCATTCCAGAAAGTCCATGCTCAATACACAGATTGATAACCTTTTGAAGAGAGCATCCTGCTTCAGCGTTAAGCGTTGAGCGTTCAGCGTTTAGAGTGATGTTATTCATCTTCGATGTGAAGATCACAGCACCATCGATGCCTCTGTCTTTTACCAGTATGTTTGTGCCGCCGCCAATAACAATATACGGGACTCCTTCTCCGGTAAGAGTTTTTATGAGTTCAGGCAGGGAGGGTTCATCGGGGAATAATGCAACATCGGCAGGCCCGCCTATTTTCAAAGAGGTATGCATCGACATGGGTTCGTTGAACCGAATATCAATGCTTCTGGAAATACAGAACTCCCTTAGAAGTTCATATTCCATGAATAAACTCCATTACTCCATCACTCCAACACTCCTTAACTTATTCAGTATCTCTTCACCCATCTTATACACATCGCCTGCACCGAGGGTTATGAGCACATCCCCCGATTTAAGCTCAGACACAATCTTTTCTGCCAGCTCCTTTCTATCCGAGATGCGGGCAGGGATATAACTCAGATTTTTAAATCCTGTCCCTCTTATCCTTTGAGCAAGGGTTTCCGAATTTACCCCTTCTATCGGCCTTTCGCTTGCAGGGTATATGTCCATTAAGAACAATCTGTCTGAACTATCCAAACCTGTGGCAAAGCTTACAGCAAACTCATCCATCAAATCCCTTGTGCGTGTGTATCGGTGGGGCTGGAATAAAACGACTACCCTGTTGCCGTTGAAGCATTCCCGTGCTGCTTTGAGCGTAGCCGCTATTTCTGAAGGATGATGTCCGTAATCGTCAAAAACCTTGATTTCCCCTGCCTCACCCTTAAATTCGAATCTGCGGTGTATTCCGCTGAAATTACTTAATGCCTTTGCAATGACATCCACCGGAATTTGAAGCTCTATGGCAACAGCTATTGCAGCCAGACTATTAAGAACATTATGTCTTCCGGGAACCGGAAGGGTGAATATCCCCAGTGATTTGCCTTTATATACTGCCTCAAAGCTCATCCTTATTCCTGAATGTTTTATTTCCCTCGCATAGATATCAGCAACTTCGGATAATCCGTAGGTCAGAAACTTCCTCTGGATTAAAGGGATTATTTCGCGGAGGTAATCATTCTCCATGCAGACAACCGCTATGCCGTAAAACGGGATCTTGTTTATAAATGCCAGAAACGCATGTTTCAATACATCCATATCCATGAAGTAATCCATGTGTTCCCTGTCGATGTTCGTTATAACGGCAATTGTTGGGTTGAGCTTAAGGAAAGAGCCGTCGCTTTCGTCGGCCTCTGCCACAATGTAGTCGCCCTGCCCAAGCTTTGCATTGCTCCCCATGGACTTTAGCTTTCCGCCTATAATCACTGTCGGGTCCAGTCCGCCTTCACCGAGTACGGTTGCAATAAGGGATGTTGTGGTTGTCTTTCCGTGGGCGCCTGCAACGAGGATTCCGTATTTAAGCCTACCGAGTTCTGCAAGCATCTCTGCCCTCGGAATAACTGGAATAGATCTGCGCTTTGCCTCTACAACCTCTGGATTATCAGGAGAGACTGCAGAGGATATAACAACAACATGGGCATGGTCTATGTTTTCTCCGTCATGCCCTATAAATATCTTTATGCCAAGGTTCTTCAATCTCGTTGTTGTATCCGACCCCTTCACATCAGACCCCGTTATTTCATAGCCGAGATTATGCAGAACCTCCGCAATACCGCTCATCCCGACTCCGCCGATGCCTACGAAATGGATTATCCTATACTTATTGAACATGCCTTATCCCTCTTTTACTTTTTCATCAGACTCATTGCCAAATCCACAATCCTCTCTGCTGCATCCATCCTGCCAAAGGCAGCAGCCTTCTGCATCTCTTTCCTTGCCTTTTCATCAGCGTAAAGCTCTCTTATGGCATCCGCCAAAACTTCGCCTTTCAATTCCCTGTCAAGAATCATCCTTGCAGCACCCATGTCTTCCAGCTTTCTTGCATTAAACTCCTGATGGTTTGACGCTGCATGGGGAAATGGTATTAATATGGCGGGTTTCCCTATGGCTGTAATCTCCGACAGGGTTGTTGCACCTGCCCTGCAAACCACAATATCAGCTACGGTATACGCCTCTGCCATCTGGTATATAAACGGCACTACAATGCCGTTAAATCCAAGCCTCCTGTATGCATTCTTTACCTTCTCATAATCAGTCTCCCCTGTCTGATGGAGAAACTGAATATTTTGCCTTAAATCCAGAAGGTAATTCAATGCCTCTAATATGGAACTGTTTATGCTTCTCGCCCCTGAACTGCCGCCGAAAACAAATACGGTGAATTTGCCCTTCTCGATGGGGAATAATGAGAAAGACCTCTTCTCATCCCTTTGCAGTATCTGCCTTCTTATAGGATTTCCTGTGAGATAAGCCCTGTCTTTTGGGAAAAATGAGATGCTTTCCTGATAGGTCAGGGCGATTGCATCCACAAATTTCCCGAGGAATTTATTCGCAAATCCGGGAACAGAGTTCTGCTCAAGTATTATTGTAGGAATACCCTTCAAATATGCGGTAAGAACCATTCCGACCGATGCATAACCGCCAACGCCGATTACCGCATCAGGCCTGACGGATTTGAGGATTCTGTAAGAGCCATGTATAGAAAGGATAAAGGAAAAGAGCGCCCTGATTTTTTTAAATAATGATTTTCCGACGAATCCCTCTGCCTTTAAAAACCTTATGGGATAGCCCTCTCTGGGAATGACACGAGCCTCTATTCCGTGCTCTGTACCAATAAAGACTATGTCAGTTTTTTGTATTCTGTCTTTTGACTCCTGACCCCTGACTCCTGACTCCCGACTCCTGTTAAGGAACTCCTCTGCTACTGCAATACCCGGATAAAGGTGACCCCCCGTTCCTCCGCCTGCAATTATTATTTTCATAGTGTACCTGACAATTTTTAGTAAAATGATAAAAAACTATATCCTTCTCATTTTACTATATCTTCTATATCCCTGTCCCCTCTGCCATCGCGGGTGTTGATTAACAGACAGTTGATAGCGGGTACGGGCAGGCCTTAGAACCGTCACATCAGCGGCCGGATTGTTCGTGGTATGCATTCTGTGTTCTGTTTCGTCTTTGGCGGACTGTGTTTTAGAGACATTCAACAGTAGTCCTATGGCTGTCATGCTCACAAGAAGGGATGAGCCTCCGTAGCTGATAAACGGCAGGGGAAGACCCTTTGTTGGCACCATCCCTGTAACAACGGCAAAATTTATGACAGCCTGAATAGCTATCATCATGGATATTCCAAAGGCGAGATAATACGAGAAAGCATCTGATGTCCTTCTTGCAATGGCAATGCCTTTAAGAAAAAGAATAAAGAATAAAAAGACAACGAAGACCACGCCTATGAATCCAAGCTCCTCGCCGATCAATGAAAAAATAAAGTCCGTATGCACCTCTGGCAGAAATGAGAGCTTCTGTTTTCCTTCTCCGAGTCCCACTCCGCTAATGCCTCCGCTTCCAAGGGCTATGAATGACTGGACAAGCTGGAATCCGCTTCCCTGCGCATCCTTCCAAGGATCGAGAAATGCCGCAACCCTTTTCCATCTGTAAGGCTCTGTTATCAGCTTGACGATAACAGGTATTGCGACAACACCCAGCGACAGTATATAGCGAAGTCTTATGCCCGATAAGAATAGCAACGCCATTGTAATGAGACCAAGGCTCATAAAAGCACCAAAGTCAGGCTGTTTTAAGAATACAACCTGAAATATGCCCATAACGCCTACAGGAATCATAAACGACAAAAACCTGTCTTTCTTATAGCTCGAAAGGCTCATGTACCATGAAAGGAATATAACCATGCACAGCTTTACAAGCTCCGAAGGCTGAAAAGTGGACGGCCAGATTCTTATCCATCTCCTTGCGCCTCCTGCAGTGACTCCAAATTTTGTGAAAACCATCAGCAGACAGACAAGCGATATTGCAAGGAGCGGTATGGACAGTTTTTTCAAATATTTTAGAGGCACTTTATATGCGATAAACATAGCAATTATGCCCAATAACACAGTGAACAACTGCTTCCTAAGGAAACCGAACTGGCTTATCGCCACCCCTTTTTTACGGTACTTTTCGACCATGTCGGGAGAGATTACCGAGGTGGAGCTGTAAACAGCCATCAGCCCTACGAGTATAAGCAGAAGAACGATGAGTAGTATCCATCTGTCATACTGCTGCTTCATAGCTCCATCACCGCCTTTTTAAACTGTCTGCCCCTGTCCTCGAAATCCCTGAACATATCAAAACTCGCACAGGCAGGAGAAAGCAGAACCACATCGCCATGTGAAGCTGCCTGTTTGGCCTTCAATACGGCAGCCCTGAAATCATCTTCCATAAAAACCTCTTTAGCCGCCTCTCCAACTGCTCTTTTTATTTTGTCCTTTGCTTCTCCGATAAGAATAAGGGACTTGACCTTTTCTTTGATAAGTGGCCTTAAAACCGAGAAGTCGCTGTCCTTATCCCTGCCGCCTGCGATAAGTATCACAGGCTCACTGAAACTCTCAAGGGACTTTATAACAGCCCCTACATTCGTTCCCTTGGAGTCGTTGATAAACTTCACTCCATCTACCTCGCGCACAAACTCAAGCCTGTGTTCAAGCCCCGGAAATGTCTTCAGCGTATCAATTACAGCATCCGCATTACATCCTGACAGCAGCGCCATTAAAGATGATGCCATAGCATTTTCGATATTGTGAACGCCCTTTATTCTGAAGTCAGGAGTCAGAAGTCGGAAGTCAGAAGAAAAATTTTGAATTTTGAATTTTAGATTTTGAATTTTAGATTCAGGCAGATTGAATCTTATAACATTATCCTGAAGATAAGCGCCCTCAACTTCTCTCTTCCTGCTGAAATAGAAAATTTCTGGTATTCTTTTGACTCTTGACTCTTGACTCTTGACTCTTTGCATTATATCTTCAGTTGCTGGGTCATCTGCATTTAACACCAGAAAGTCGCCAGCCCCCTGATTTAAAAATATCCTGCATTTCGCATCTATATAATCGGACATCGAAGAATATCTGTCGAGATGGTCGGGTGTGATATTCAATATAGCCGCACCTTTCGGCCTGAATCTATCGATGGATTCAAGCTGGAAGCTCGACACCTCGGCAACTATATAATCAATATTTGATTTGTCTTCTGATTTCAGAATCTCCTCTGTCAGCGCATTGCCTATGTTGCCGCCAAGGAGGGTATTAAACCTGCCATTTTTCAGCATTTCATAAAGCAGCATAGTAGTTGTTGATTTTCCATTAGTCCCTGTTACAGCAAGAAAAGACGGGCGATGGACAATAGGCGATAGGCGATAAGAAGAAATCTCTTGCTTACTACCCATAGCCTCTTGCCTATTGCCTATTGCCTCTACTATTTGATACGCCAGCTCCAGTTCACCGATTATCTTTATCCCCTTTTCTGCTGCAGCCTTCAAAGGAGGAATATTTAATGGCACTCCAGGGCTTACAATAATGAGGTCGGTTTTTTCGAATAACTCTTTAGGATGATTTCCGAGTTCAAGTCTAATGTCAGGGCTAAGTTTTTCTATGAAGGCTTTAAGTGACCGGGAATCCTTCTTATCTGTTACTGTGACAATGGCACCGAGTTTAGAGAGCAGATTGGCTGCGCCAACTCCGCTTCTTGCAAGACCGACAATAGTAACCTTTTTACCTTTCAAGTCTATCAATACTTACACTCAACCTCGCTATCTCTTCGCTTCTCAGCAGATACCTCAAGATTTACTCATAGGTTCCTGTCTCTGCACGGAAAGCCCCGAAGATTTTTTTGCTTTCTTCTTGGTGACTTTAACATGAGAACTCTTTTTATTTGCCTTCTTGGCTATCTTGTGAGTTTTATTCTTATGTTTCTTTGCGATTGCATGGGCCTTTCGTGCGTTTTTATGTTTTGCGCTCTTATATCTTTTTTCGGCTTTATAAGATGCAAAAACCACAGGCCTTTCATCCACACTGCTGAAATAAATCATCGGCTCCGCCCTCTGGGTTAAGACATCATAGCCTTTTGCCAAAAGCACTGTAGAGTCATCCCAGAGATTGTCCCTCGCAGACTCGCCTAAGACAGCGGCTATCAATGTATTTTGCCCCTTTTTTGCAGCGCATACAAAGCAGTGCCTCGCCGCTCTTGTATAGCCGGTCTTTCCTCCAAGATTGTCGTCATCGGTCCACAGGAGCTGATTTGTATTTTTGATAAATATACGCCTTCCTCTCTCTGAAAAAATCTCCTTTGCCCTTGTATTGATTATCTCACGAATTAAGGGATACCTCAGGGATTCTTTCATCACCTTGGCAAGGTCAAAGGCTGTTATATACTGGTCATGCCCGGGAAGTCCCGAGGCGTTTATAAATCTTGTATTTTCTGCGCCTATACGGCTTGCCTTATCATTCATCATCTCCACAAATGCATCTTCGGACCCTGCAGTTGCTTCTGCGAGTGCAACTGCAGCGCTGTTTACAGACCTTATGAGGGCAAGGTCCAAAAGATCTCTAACGCTGTATTTTTCTCCTGCCCTTAGACGAGGACTCACCGATGGCGTGTTTGCCGCATTCTCGCTGATTGTGACAGCAGAATCGGGATTAATCCTGTCCAGAGCAACCATAGCTGTAATAAGCTTTGTAGTGCTTGCAGGAGGCAGTTTCAGGTTAGGATTTTTTGCATAGAGTATCTTTTCGCTTGCACTGTCTACCACAACTGCAGCCCTTGCAGAAATTTCATCGGCATAAGCAATTAATAGTGAACAGTGGATAGCAAATAGTAAAAAAATAGGGATAAACAGTAATCTTTTCCATATCTTGACTGGCGACTGACGACTGATGACTGATGACTGTTTCATATTTTCACCTCAATTTTAATGTTGCAAGGCTGAATAATGCAAGGATTATTCCTACAATCCAGAATCTTACTATTACTTTTGGTTCCGGCCATCCTTTAAGCTCAAAATGATGATGTATAGGCGCCATCTTAAATATCCTCTTGCCTGTGAGCTTAAATGACATGACCTGAAGGACAACAGAGATCGTCTCTATAACAAATATACCGCCTACGATAGCAAGGACAATCTCGTGTTTTGTTATAACCGCAAGGGTGCCGAGGGCGCCGCCCAATGACAGCGAGCCGACATCCCCCATAAAAACCTCTGCAGGATGTGAGTTATACCACAGGAATCCCAACGAAGCGCCAAGCATGGCGCCGCAGAATACAGTCAGCTCTCCTATTCCCGGAATGTAAAGAACCTGCAGGTATTTTGCAAACTGTGCATGCCCTGATATATAAACAAGAGCCACATTGGCAATAGTAGCTATGGCAACAAGCCCTATGGCAAGGCCGTCTATGCCATCTGTCAGATTTACCGCATTGGAAGATCCTACAATAACAAAGACCGAAAACGGGATGTAAAAATAGCCGAGGTCAAAGAGCCACTTTTTGAAAAAGGGAATGCTCAAAACCGTATTATACGGGTCGTGGGGATTGGCATAAAGGAAGACGCCTATGGTAAAGGCGAGAATAAGCTGCAAACCGAATTTGTACACCGCCTTCAACCCCTTCGGGTTTTTCTTCACCGTCTTAAGATAATCATCCAGAAAACCGATTGCGCCGAATCCGAGCAGAGAAATCATTACCACCCATAGATAAATATTCCTGAAATTTCCCCACATGAGCATCGAAACTGTGATTGCTAAAAGGATAATAATGCCTCCCATTGTCGGAGTGCCTGCCTTTGAATAATGGGTCTTTGGCCCATCATCCCTTATCTGCTGGGTCATGCTGATTTTCCTGAGCCATCTGATAACCGGTGGCGCTATGACAAACGCAACTATCAGGGCAGTCATTGCTGCAAGAGATGTCCTGAAGGTTATATACCTGAATACATTAAAAGGAGAGAAATAATTATGCAGGCTATAAAGCAGTTCGTATAGCATGGTGTCAGCCTCTATGCTGTCCCGCAAAGTCCACCGACTTTTTGGAACCATCTTCTTCTATTGCAGCCATTACCTTCTCCATCCTCATTCCCCTCGAACCCTTTATCAAAACAATGTCACCGTCTTCGATTATCTTGCTCAACTCAATGCCTGCATCCTCCGATGTATCAGCACAAATCCCTTTACCTCTGAATTCAGAGACAGCAAGCGCCATGAGCGGACCTACACCTATAAAAACATCAACAGCCATATCAGACAGCTTTTTGCCCAGTTTTTTATGGCCGGCAATACCGTAGTCGCCAAGCTCCAGCATATCTCCCAGTACCGCAATTGCCCTCTTATATTTCCCTGTATATTTTCCTGCATCGGCAAACCGCGCCAGTTCATTTATCGATTCTTCCATGGATGACGGATTTGCATTATATACATCATTCAGGAATGTCACGCCTTTTTCCCGCCTTACCTCAAACCTCATATTGACACCCGTAAAAGACTCAAGCCCTTTCTTGATTTCATACAGATTAAACCCAATCGCATGTGCAGCAGAGGCTGCAGCAAGGGAGTTGTATACATTGAAGCGGCCCGGTATTTTTGAATCTATATCAATACATCCACTATTTGCGCATATAATGAATCTTGTGCCGTCATCAGAAAAATCAATATCCTTAACAGTCAGATCTGCATCCTTCGCTTCGATGCCGAAGGTTATAACATCTCCTTTAAACTTTGCATTAACACCTTCCATAAGAAATGAGTCATCTGCATTCACAACAAGCTTCTTCGCATAAGGAGCTATTTCAAGCTCCGAGTCCCTGACTTTATGCAGAGAGCCAAACCCCTGAAGGTGCTCATAGCCTATATTTGTAACGACGCCGACATCAGGCATCGCGATGTTGCACAGTTCATCTATGTCGCCGGGCCTGTTTGTCCCCATCTCAAGGACCATGACCCCGGTATCTTTATCCATCTTGGTAATCGAAAGCGGCATCCCTATGTGATTGTTAAGGTTCCCCATTGTTTTAAGGACATTCATCCTGGTACCGAGGATTGATGAAATAAGCTCCTTTGTTGTTGTCTTGCCATTGCTTCCAACCACGCCGATTACATGCCCATTAAAGCTTTTCCTTATATATCTTCCTAAATCATGCAAGGCAAGCAGTGTGTTGTCCACAAGGATTATAGTCCTGTCCGTGAACCGTGAACCGTGAACCGTGAACCGTGAACTGTTTACAATAGCGCCCTTTCCTGTTTTCAAGGCGTCTGACAGAAAATCATGACCGTCGAATCTGTCTCCATTCAATGCAATAAACAGTTCGCCGCTTTTTATCGTCCTTGAGTCTATTGATACGCCTGTAAATTCGCTCTCTCCCTCTGAAACAAGCCTGCCTCGCGTTGCCTCAATTATATCCCTGATATTCAGCATCTAATATTCTCGGTACCCTTGTAATCGGTTCCTCCTCCAAATGAGGGTCTGCCGATGGATCTTCTGATTGCATTCTCAAGAGCAGTCCTGTCGCTGAAATCATAACGCCTTCCCTGAATCTCCTGATAAGCCTCATGCCCTTTGCCTGAGATCAGCACTATATCTCCTGACGATGCAAGCTCCACGGCCATGCTGATTGCAACACTCCTGTCAGGAATAACAATATAATTGTCTCCCTCTATACCTTTCTCTATATCCCTTATAATGCCCCTTGGACTTTCGTTTCTCGGATTGTCGGATGTTATTATCACAAAGTCGCTTAGCTTTGCCGCAATCTCTCCCATCTTTGAGCGCTTGCCTCTGTCCCTGTTTCCTCCGCAGCCGAAAACAGTAATAATCTTTCCAACCTCTCTCTCTTCGGATATGGAATACTCCTGTCTTTTTGTCTTCAGCATCTTTTCTGTTTTCTCTGCAAAACGGTAAGCCTCCAACAATTGACGGGCAGTCATCAGAAGCCTCTCAAGGGCATCCTCTGTGTGGGCGTAATCCACAACAGCAAGAAAGTCCTGTCCAATATCAACCTTTTCAAACCTTCCCTTGACTAATCCTGTCATGGCAATTCCCTCCTTTATTATCTTAATCGGTATATTTAAAGACAATGCTGCACATATGGAAGAAAGTATGTTATATACATTTGTTACACCGACAAGGGGAGACCCGAATAGCTCAGAGTTCAGGGTTTGGAGTTCTGAGCTTTTAGTTTGAAGCCTAAATGATGTCCCCTTAAATGTCGTTTTAATATCAAAAGCGGTTATATCCGCATCTCTGTTATTTATTGCATATGTCAATATCTTCATGCCTCTCCCTTCCAAGTCATTCACAAGCCTTTCGCCATAAGGGTCATCGGCATTAATAACAGCAGCGCCGTTTTCTTCCAAAAGCTCTGTGAAAAGCCTCTCCTTTGCCATGAAATAGTCTTCCATTGTCTGATGAAAATCCAGATGGTCTCTTGTAAGGTTTGTAAAGATCGCCACTTTAAACTTAGTGTAATCCACCCTTTTCTGTGAGAGCGAGTGGGATGATACCTCCGTAACAACATGGCTGCAGCCTGCATCCAGCATCTGTCTCAGCAGCGCCTGAAAATCAGGGGACTCTGGAGTTGTGTGCGGTGCATCATAGGCTACATCCTTTATCAGATATGTTATTGTCCCTATCAGGCCGACTCCCTTTCCCCATTTTTCGAGGATGGACTTAATCAGATATGATGTTGTTGTCTTTCCGTTTGTGCCGGTAATACCGATAACAGCAGCTTCTTCGGACGGCCTTCTGTAAAAATTGTGAGAGATGGATGCAACCGCATCCCTGCAATCCCTGACCCCAATCCATACTATGTCTGGATATGTATTCATGAGCATTGCTGATTGCTGATTGCTGATTGCTGATTGCTCATAAACTATGGCAACTGCGCCTCTTCTAACTGCATCTTCGATAAAATTATGACCGTCGAAATTTTCTCCCTTTATTGCAACAAACAGGTCTCCGCTTTTAACATCTCTGGAATCGTACTTCACCCCGGAGATATTTATTTCGATATCTCCCTTTACATCAAAATCCTTCATCAATATGTCTTTTATCTTCATATCCATCTTCATTTATTCGAAACTAATAATCTCTTTTCTTTGGAATCATCCCTCGGCACGCTTAAATAAGAAAGCGATTCGCTGGCTATCTTCCTGAACACAGGTCCTGCAACTACTCCTCCGTATATCTGTCCCTTAGGCTCATGAATGACCACTATCATTGCTATCCTTGGCTTATCAGCAGGCACAAATCCTACAAATGAGCTTACATACTTTTCCTTCGAATACCTCTTTGTCTTCGGGTCTATCAACTGCGCCGTGCCTGTCTTGCCTGCAACCTGATTGCCGTCAACAGCAGCCTCCATAGCTGTGCCGCCTTCTTCCGTGACTGCCTTCAAGATTTCCCTGAAGACACTTACTGTCTTTTCAGAAAGGATTCTCCGGGTTTCAGGATTGGTTTTATGAACAACATTCCCGTCAGGAGACCTTATCTCTGAGACTATATAAGGCTTAACAAGGAATCCTCCGTTGGCAATAGCTGAATATGCCCTCAAAACCTGAAGCGGCGTAACTGCAACCTCCTGACCTATCGAGATAGCGCCTATGGATGTCCCTGACCACTTTGCTGGAGGACGCACCCAGCCCGAAACTTCACCCGCAAGATCGATTCCTGTCTTTTCGCCGAATCCAAAGCGCTTAACATACTCGTACAATCTTTCCCTGCCCAAATTGAGCCCTATTTTTATAGTGCCTACATTTGAAGACTTCTGTATCACTTCCTTAAATGAGAGGATGCCGTGTTTGTGTGCATCCCTTATCTTTTTCCCTCCTACTTCTATATAGCCGGTGTTGCAGTCAAACTTAGTATCAGGCTTTACAATACCCTCTTCGAGCGCAGCAGTGCCAGCTATTATTTTAAAGGTTGAGCCCGGCTCATAGCAATCAGTAATTGCCCTGTTCCTCCTCTGGCTTGGCGTTGCATCAGAGGGATTATTAACATCAAAGGTGGGTCTGTTAGCCATTGCAAGTATTTCGCCTGTATAAGGGTCTATCATTATAGCCGTTGCTGATGCAGCCCTCCAGTGTAAAACAGCAGCGTCAAGATTTTTCTCAAGGATATACTGCAGCCCTTCATCAATGGTTAGTGATACATTATTGCCTTTTATCTCCCTGCTTAAACCGTCAGAGAGCACATTTCCCTTTGCATCCCTGAACACATAAGCCTTGGCGCTTCTTGATGCAAGGTATTTGTCATACTTCTGCTCGACTCCCTCCAGTCCATTATTGTCAATGTTTACAAAACCAATGACATGCGATGCAAGACTTCCTTTTGGATAATATCTCTTTATCTCGGGCGCAAAGCCAATCCCTTTGAGCCTCATATCCTTTATACCCTGTATATACTCTATGTTGAGCTTTCTCTCTATCCAGTTGAATCTCTTGTCGGTATTCAGCTTTGTTAAGATTACTTCCGGCTTCTGGTTGATTCTTCCAGAAAGGGCAGATGCAACCTTATCAGGCGATAATATCTCAGAAGGATCGCAATAAATTGATTCTGTATCTAAATTAATAGCCATCTCTCTGCCTCTTCTGTCGAAGATAATGCCGCGTTTGACAGGGATGATCTCCTTTCTAACCTGCTGAAACCTTGCCTTTGCCGAGAACCAGTCATGATTAAAAAGCATAATATCTACGAGACGGAAAACAACAGCAACAAAACCAAAGACAATGGCAGTGCTTAATATAATAGCCCTTTTCTTCATATCATCCCAGCCTACTTTTCATGTAAAATTTTTCTATCCGTCAAGGCCCCCTTTGGACAATCAGTCCACACAGCTACCTCATAAGCGACCATGCAGCTATCATCCAGATTGCAACACCAAGGAAGATCGCTATTACAAAGTATTCCAGAAATCCTGTATCTTCATCTTCATCCAACCGGATGTTATTGTCTGCAGCTCAAGTCCTCGGCTTCATCCACTTCTCCTTCTTTATTTTTTATTAAATGCCGCCATGTACGACTCTTTATCCTTCGCCTTCTTCACATGCACAACCTTAACCCTGTCAGGGAACGCAAAGCCCCCATTAACAGTGCCATTATTAGCAACCTTTTCAAACCTCTCGACGGACATCAGGTTTGCCCTATCTGCTGCAAGCATTTTCATGTCCCTCATCAGCACTGTCTTCTTCTTCTCAAGGCTGCTGATGCGGTATTCAAGGGATACAAAGCTCGACCTCAGCCACACTATTGAAAAGATTGAAAACAGCAGCAATACGACAGATATCGGCTTCAGCAGATATATCAGCCTATTTTCTCTCCTGCAAATCATATCCTCTCAGCCCCCCTGAGCTTTGCACTCCTTGATGAAGGATTTCTTCTTATCTCGTCAATATTGGGAATTACAGGTTTCTTTGTTAAAATCTTCAAAACGCCTCCCTTAGCACTATCTCTAATAAAATTTTTAACTATCCTGTCTTCGAGCGAATGGTAAGAAATAACACACAGCCTGCCGCCTGACTTCAGAATGCTCACAGCAGACGCGAGACCTTTTTTCAGCTCATCGAGTTCTTTATTGACTTCTATCCTCAATGCCTGGAATGTTCTTGTTGCAGGATGGGTTTTACCCCTCCTACCACAGGCTCTCATAACAATATCCGCCAACTCATTGCATGTATTTATCGCTGCCTTTTTCCTATATTCGATAATTGCCTTTGCTATCCGTCTGGCAAACGGCTCTTCACCGTATTCCTTCAAAATCCTCGCTATCTCTTTTTCAGGGTATCTGTTCACAACATCCCATGCTGTTAACTCCTGCGCAGTATCCATTCTCATATCGAGCCTTGCATCTGACAGAAAGCTAAATCCCCGTCCAAAATCCTTCAGCTGGAGCATAGATACGCCGAGGTCAAACAACACGCCGTCAACCTCTTTTATATTTAAAGATAAGAGCACATCGCCTACCTGAGAAAAGGCCCCTTTTCTCAGGGAAACCCTGTCATTGCCGAGTCTTTCGCCGGCATATCCGAGGGCATCCTCGTCCCTGTCTATTCCGATCAGCCTGCCACCGGTGCCGAGCATAGAAAGCACCGCTGCTGCATGCCCTCCAAGGCCGACCGTGGCATCCACATATATCCCATTTGCCTTTACATCAAGCATTTCAATTGTCTCCTTCACCAGAACCGGAATATGCATTAAAACTCACCGGCATAAACCTCGCCCACCTCGTTGAATACATTATGGTTGTATAGCGAGAATGGGTCTATATGAGTCTTTATCCTGTTGATTATCTCCTCAATGTCTTTTTCGTTTCCCCACTTTTCATAAAACGGCGATGCCTTTATTGCGTCCTTTACTTCCTCTACTGTCAACATAACACTTCCTCCTTTCTTAAACGGAGCCAGAACCCAGAGTGCCTCTCTCTGCATTCTGCTTTTTGTGCTCTGCCTACAGTCCATAACCTGCGAGTACTGATTCGTACGCCTTTGCATCAACCTTCTTAGGGTCGGTCACCTCATTCCATGACGACTTATCCCATATCTCAATCTTGTCGAGCTGTCCGACCATAACTACTTCTGTGTTTATTCCTGCATCCTGCCTATGCTCATAAGGGATCAGAATCCTTCCCTGTTTGTCCATCTCGCACTCAATCGCAGATGCGATAACACGCCTCAGAAAATATTTCACAGCCTCTTCCATTTTGGGCATTGACCTTATCTTTTCCTCAAGCTTGTTCCATTCTTCGAGAGGATATATATGCAAACACTTGTCAAAAGCGGCATTTGTGATATATAGTTTTGAATTATTGTATTTTTTAAAAATTATGTCGCGCAGAGGAGCAGGGATTATGATTCTACCCTTGGGGTCCAAGTTGTAATAATATTTGCCCAAAAACGAGGTCATTCCCTTTTCCTCCACTTTATACCACTTTTTACCACAAGGAAATGATATTTGGAAAAAATATGTGTTGTCAAGAAAAAAATGCATCTTTTGCAGAGATTTCCATATTATGTAGTGTTCTTTTAGACAAGATACTATATATAGGGCAATTATGACTGGGGAGTGAGATGTTTTCGGATGAATTAGAGAGATTGCGGCAGGAAAATCTGTTAAGGCGTGTATGTGACAGGGATTTAGAAGCCACTACTGCCAGAATATTAATAAACGGGGCTGAATACATAAACTTCTCATCAAACGACTACCTTGGGCTTGCAAGCCACCCATCCATTACAGAGGCTGCAAAAAGAGCCATAGATGGATACGGATTAGGTTCAGGCGCATCAAGGCTTTTATCAGGCGGAACCGAATTGCACGGAAAATTAGAAAGAATGGCGGCTGAATTCAAGGGTACAGAGGCTGCATTGGTTTTCAACTCAGGATATACGGCAAATATAAGCGCTATTCCTTCCATTGCAGGGGCCATTGCAGGGAAAGGCGATGTTATTTTCAGCGATGAATTCAACCATGCAAGCATAATTGACGGGTGCAGGCTCAGCAAGGCAAAGAAGGTTATTTACAGACATAGGGACACATCTCATCTGTCGGAATTAATTAAAAAAGAAGAAGGAAAAAGAAAAATAGTCATCACCGACACTGTATTCAGCATGGACGGCGATATTGCACCATTAAAGGAGATCTCTGACATTTGCCGCGAACATAATGCAATCGTTTACATAGACGATGCCCACGGAACAGGCGTATTAGGAGATGGCAGGGGTGCACTTGAGCATTTTGGCATAAAACCAGAGCCGTGGCCAAATGCTCAAATAATCCAGATGGGTACATTCTCAAAGGCGCTCGGCTCCTACGGCGCATACATAGCTGCTGATAGGGATGTCATAGAATGGCTTATAAATACAGCAAGGGGATTTATTTATTCAACAGCCCTGCCCGCTTCCATCATCGCAGCATCGATAGAGGCATTGCAGATATTGCAGAAGGATACTATACTGGTAAAAAAATTGTGGCAGAATCGTGAAAGGCTCTTAAAAGGCATTCGGGAACTGGGCTTTGATACGATGAACAGCGAGACACCGATAATACCGATTATTGTCGGAGATATGGAAACCACTCTTAAGTTTTCAGAATTACTCACAAAGCATAATATATACGCCCCTGCCATAAGACCTCCAACAGTGAAAATACCACGGATAAGGATTACTGTTACAGCCTCTCACACAGAAGAAGACATTGATAAATTGCTTGATGTATTGTCGAAAATTACGCAATAGGCAGAATTGATATATTTTTTCGAGGTATAACAGTTTGACTTTAGATATATCGATATGCAATTATTAAACAAGAGAACTTTTTTATAGGAGGTGTTTTATATGCCTATTTATGAATATACCTGTACAAAATGCACTGAGTCCTTTTCGGTATTTCAGAGCGTTAATGCAAGCGAAAAAGATACAAAATGTCCAAAATGCGGTTCTAATGATGTAAAGAAAAAGGTTTCTGCCTTTAGCTGCTGCTCCATTGGAGGTCTTGGTGGCGGAGGAGCATCATTTGGCTCTTCTGGCTTCGGCGGCTTTGGCGGCGGCTGAGGCCCTGCCTGCTAAACAGTTGTTTGGCAACTGATAAAAATAAAGGGATGGATTTAAATTCATCCCTTTTTGTTTGGCTTTAAACCAATAATATTGATTTTATGCGCGAGACATCCCGCACCGAAGCCGTTATCTATGTTCACAACAGCTATTCCCGGAACGCATGAATTGAGCATTGCAAAGAGGGCGGTGAGACCTCCGAGACTCGTCCCGTAACCAACAGATGTAGGCACGGCTATCACCGGTTTATCCGTAAGACCGCCAACCACCGAAGGCAATGCGCCCTCCATGCCGGCAACAACAATTATAACCCTTGCCTTTTGTATTAGCTTCCTGTGGCTCAGGAGCCTGTGAATCCCTGCAATGCCTACATCGTATAATCTCTCTGTCTTGCTGCCGAGAAAAGAAGCCGTTACTTCTGCCTCTTCTGCTACAGGGATATCGGATGTCCCTGCAGAAACAATAAGTATATGGCCAACCTTATTCCGTGTTTCGCCATAGGAAATAATCCTCGATTCAGGATAAAATCGCGCCTTCTTTAAATTCAGCGCCCTGCATATCTCTTCCGAGGCCTTTGTGATAAGGAATCGCCCGCTTTTTTTCAGCATCGAATTGGCTATGGCTATAACATTGTCCGTCTTTTTATTCTGCGCAAATATCACCTCCGGGATACCGTTTCTCAGGCCCCTGTGGTGGTCGATTTTTGCAAAATCCATATCCTCGTAGGGAAGATGTTTGATTATGTCCAATGCATCTTTTATGGATGTACTGCCGTTTTTTATGTCGTTAAGGAGTGATTCTAATTTCTTAATATCCATCAATCCTCCTCTTCTAACGAAGTTTATCAAGCTAAAAGTTACAATCTGTTAAAGTTGTGGTGTTCTTCCAGCCTTTAGTCCCTTTATCTAACCTCTTTTGTTCTGCGAGCCTTTATGCCCAACTTACCT
>JAJYXI010000015.1 GCA_021791055.1 Nitrospirota bacterium
GTATTGCAATCTATCCCTACCCCTCACCCTATCCCTCTCCCGCAAGGGGAGAGGGAACTTAAAAATTCCCCTCCCTTGACGGGAGGGGATAAAGGGGAGGGTGGCAGATTGATTGCCATTTCGGCAAAAGGGATAACCCCTTCAGTGGTAGAGGCTGAGTTCGGTTCCATTAACGGCCCATCGTTTTTAAAGACGATTAAGCCCGAATACCCTCGATTGGCCAGAAGGCTCGGCAGAGAGGGAAAGGTGGTTTTAAGGCTTTTCATTAATGAGCATGGAAGACTTGTAAGTGTGGAGATAGTTGAAAAGGCAGGGCATGGCTTTGATGAGGCGGCGATTGATGCTGTAAAGGCATCTACCTTCAGGCCTGCGAAATTAAATGGGCATTCGGTGGCGTGCAGGGCAGTGCTGCCGGTAAGGTTTAAATTTGAGTAGCTGCCAGCATGGTGTGCGTCTATCTTTAGCAAAATTAATTAGTTGTTTGTAGCAGATGAAGAGCAAAACAGAATATGAAAGGTTTCTCAGTGCAGAGCTAAGGGGCAGTCGTTACTTTGCCCCTCGGAGAACCCAGAAATTTTGCTAAATCCAGCCGCCCACCATGCCGGCAGTAAATCGAAGTTGAATGGCTACAAAAATTGAACAGCGAGGTGATAGATATGGATTTAAGCATTGTTTTATGGATGGGCGGTATGCTTTTCAGCCTCGGCATATTTGCTGTAAAGGTCGGCTTTGGGCTTGGCTTTGGGGGAATAAAGCGGAAAGGCATTTTTCTAACCCTTTCTATGTATGTTGTCCTGTTTGTTGTGATTGCAATCCTTTCGGAACAACTGATGAAGATCCTTGAGCCTGTCCTGAGAAAAGGCCCGTATCTCCATGCATTGATGGCGATAGGAATGATTGTGTGGGGAATTCTCTTATTGAGAAGACAGACAACAGAGCACAGAACACAGACAAAACTGAAATTCAAGATTCAAAATTCCAAAATTAATAACTCTGAACTCTCAACTCTAAACTCTTTACTTTTATTGATTCCCTGCCCTGTCTGTCTTACTGCCATGACATTCTCCACATGGGCTGCATTGAGTGTTATCAAGCTGCCTGCCCCTGTTGTGGGTCTGGGGCTCGGTATCGTCTTTGTTGTATTGTCTTTGTTTTTTTATTTTTCCTTAAAACTCATAACCCGCAACTCGTCACTCTTCACTCAAGAGATTGGGCTTGGTCTCGGCATGATTGTAATAGGCCTTTATTTCATTTCCTCACTCTTTCTGCCACGGAAGATAGAAGAGGCAAGGGCTGTGTACCAATCCTTTCTTTCAGAAGGGATGGGGATTGATGCGGGCAATATGGCTGGCGTAATCATAATCCTGATTCTTGCCGGTTTAGTCGGATATTTAACTAACCTAAAAAAGGAGGTTTAGCATGAACATTCTTGCGGGTCTTGAGACTTTTCTGTATGTTATTTCTTCTGTTCTTCTGTTCCCTGTTGTTGCCGGATTAACTGCATTGACATTATGGGTTATTGTCTATTTCGGCAGCTTTCTGAGGGAATACCTCGAAAGGAGGCGCGGTTATTATTCATCAGTCGAAAGATACAAAAGGATGCTCGACTCTGAGGTGTCGCTATCAACGGTTAATGGCAGCCTTGATATCAATCTTGAAAGGCTCCTTCAGGATGCCGAGCTCGGCCTCATCAAATCCCTTGACAGGATAAGATTTGTTATAAGGGTCGGGCCGGCCCTCGGATTAATGGGGACACTCATACCAATGGGCATTTCCCTGTCTTCCCTTGCACAGGGAGATATGCCGAAGATGGCAGGCAGCATGGTAACTGCCTTCACAACCGTTGTTGTTGGTCTTGCGTGCAGTGTTGCCGCCTACATGGTCTCCCTCATCAAAGAGAAATGGGTAAGGGCAGATATGAGGGAGATGGAGTATCTCACGGAGCTGACGCTCCGAGGTTCAAAGTTTAAAGTTCAAAATGCAAAATTGGAGGAAGAGGATGAGATTTTTGAAGAGACACAGGCGATTTGAAAAATATGATGAGCCGCTTGAAGACCCGATAGCAGGCGTTGCGAACCTCTTTGATGCGAGCATTGTCTTTATTGTGAGCATGATGATCGCCCTATTTATGGCGTACAACATGCTCGATATGCTTAACCCGAAATCAGAGATGACAATAACGAAAAAGACTGCTGACGGGAAAATAGAAGTAATCACAAAAAAGGGCAAGGAGATAAAGGTGCAGAAGGTGACAGACAAGAGGTTGAGCGGTGAAGGCACAAGGCTCGGAACAGCATATCAGCTAAAGGATGGAAAGGTGGTTTATGTGCCGGAATAGTTCAGAGTTTAGAGTTAGGAGTTTAGAGTTACTAAGAAGAACATTGTTATGGCAACAGAAGCGTCATTCCCGCGAAAGCGGGAATCCAGAAAAAAAATGGATTCCGTGTCAAGCACGGAATGACAAGATCGGACTGCATGAGTTCTTATTTATTGCCCTATTTTTTGTCATCTTTTTTACTGCCACTGCCCATGCAGAGCCTATAAAAGTCAGTCTCCTCCTCGGCGATACACATTCAAGGACAGCCATAGAAGCAATAAAATTAGTCCAGAGTCAAGAGTTAAGAGTTAAGAGTCATGATATTTCATTCCTTGTCTATCCATCTAAAGACATTCGCGGCAGAGACCTTAAACATCTCAGAGAGTCAAAACTGGTGATAATCAATATAATGGGAAGGCAGCTTGTTGATGCTGTTAAGCCCGGGATAGAAGAGGTAATTAAAAAGGGTGGAAAGGTGTATGCGGTAGCAGCAAGCGGGTCATATAATGATGAGATTAAAAGACTGGGTATTTTATTAGACAAAAATATAGAGGAATATTATCACCATGGAGGCGTAGAAAATTTCAAAAACATGATCCTTTATGCACTGAAAAAGGACTTCAATTTGAATGTTTCCTACAGTGAGGCGGTTAAAATACCTGAGTTTGGAATATACGAATACAAGACAAAGAGGATTTTTGAAAACCTTGAGGAGTATGTAAAAGTCAAGAGTCAAGAGTCAGGAGTCAAGAGCCAAAAAGATAAATCGTGGATTGGAGTTGTTTTCTATAAAAATAGTGTTGAATCAGGTCAGACAAAACATCTCGATGCTGTAATTGACAGCCTTGAAAAAGAAGGTTTTAATGTTTTGCCTGTGTATGGCTATCCATCCGAGTCAGCAATAGAGAACTTCTTTTTCGATGGCAACGGCAACTCCAGAGTAAGGCTTGTTATTGGTATGGGCATGAAAATGGGCGTGAATCCAAAGATTGCCGTACCCCTTTTAAGCAGGCTCAATGTCCCTGTGATTAATGCTGTTACACTTTATAGTCAGTCAGAGGATGAATGGAAGAGGTCCCCTGCCGGCCTTGATATCTTTGAGAGGGCATGGCAGATAGCCGGTCCTGAGATGGCGGGGGTTATCCAGCCCACTGTCATCGCATCAAAGGAGAAGATGATCGATAAAGAGACCGGCATTGAGTATGTAGAGGAAAGGCCGATATCCGAAAGGATAAGAAGGCTTACAGAACGGATCAAGGCATGGATAAATCTTCAGGACAAACTAAATAAGGACAAAAAGATTGCAATTATCTATTACAATTATCCGCCCGGAAAACAGAACATAGGTGCATCGTATCTCAATGTGCTTCCTGAGAGCCTTTATGAAATATTAAACAGGCTGAAGGCAGAAGGATACAACATAGAGGGTCAAGGGGCAGGGGTCAAGGGTCAAGAGATAAGCAAAGAACAGCTTTTTAACGACATTCATAATTACGCTCGAAATATCGGCAACTGGGCGCAGGGTGAACTCGACAGGGTTGTGAGGACTGGGAAACCAATACTCATACCGATTGACACATATAAAAGATGGTTTGAAGAATTGCCGGAAGGACTTAAAAAGGCGATCATAAAAAACTGGGGAACCCCGGAACAGAGCAATATCATGACATGGCAGGGCGCAAGCGGGACAAAATACATCGTCATACCTGCTGTGAGATATGGCAACATACTTTTCACACCGCAGCCATCGAGGGGATGGGAACAAGACTCAAAAAAACTTTATCACGACGTTACACTTGCACCGCACCACCAGTATGTGGCTTTTTACCTCTGGCTTAAAAATGGATTTCAGGCAGATGCTGTTGCACACATCGGCACGCACGGCACCCATGAATGGCTTTCAGGGAAGGAGGCAGGCTTTACAGATGAAGATCCTCCGGAGGCATTGATACAGGACTTGCCCAATATCTATCCATATATCGTTGATGATGTTGGAGAAGGGCTTCAGGCAAAGAGGCGAGGCATGGCTGTAATCATCGACCATATGACACCTCCCTTTGATAAGGCGGGAATGAATAAGGAATTGAAAGAGCTTGCAGCGCTTATTAACGACTACAATGCGGCAAAGGAGAAAAGCCCTTCACTCGCTGAGACCAAGCTCATAGAAATAGCCAAGCTTGCTGAAAAGATAGGGCTGCTTACGGATTTAGGGCTAAAGGCTGAAGGCGGAAGGCTGAAGGCTGGAGACATTGAGGAACTTGAGCATTACATCAAAGACATAATGGAGAAACAGACGCCTTTCGGTCTTCACACCTTTGGAAAGACGCCTGAAGAAAAGTACAGAAAGAGCACAGCAGAGGCGATTTTATCCATTGAAAAGGGGTTGAGCAAAGAAGAAAGGGAAAAGCGGATTGCTGATTATGAACAAAGAATAATACAGTCTGGCAAGAGGGAGCTTGATTCCTTTATCACTGCGCTTAATGGCAGATACATCCCAGCCGGACAGGGCAATGACCCAATCAGGAACCCCGATTCACTGCCTACAGGCAAAAACTTCTACTCATTTGACCCGACGAGGATACCGGCAAAATCCACTTATGAAATGGGTGTGAGGCTGGCAAAGGAACTCATAGAAGGCTATAAGCAAAGGCACGGCATATATCCTGACAAGCTCACATTTAACCTCTGGGGTGTTGAGACCATAAGGCATGAAGGCGTGATGGAATCGCAGATAATGTATCTCATGGGTATAAGACTAAAATGGGATGATAGAGGAAGGGTTGTGGGTGTTGAGGCGATACCGAGGACAGAGCTTGGAAGGCAGAGGATTGATGTAACCATTGTGCCCTCAGGGCTTTACAGGGACTTATTTTCCAATCTTATGGCATTGCTTGATAATGCTGTGAGCTTAGCAAAGGAGCAGGGTGAGGAAGACAATATCTTAAGGGCGAATATTTTAAAGACAAAGAAGATGCTTATGGGAAAAGGCATTGATGAAGATAAGGCAGAGAAATTAGCATCTGTAAGGCTTTTCACGGTGCCTTCAGGCGCCTATGGGACTAATCTTGACAAGGTAATCCCTATGTCAAATACGTGGAACAATGAGAAACAGGTGGCGGATGTCTACTTCATGAGGATGAGTTATATGTATGGGCAGGGGTTCTGGGGAAGCAAAGTTCAGAGTTCAGAGTTAGGAGTTAAGAGTGAAGAAGATGTTAGTTTAACACTTTTTAAAAATGCGCTTTCAGGTTCTAAAATCGCTGTTCACAGCCGTTCAGGTAATGTCTATGCGACCCTTGATAATGATGACTTCTTTCAGTATCTCGGAGGCACTGCAATGGCGATACGTGCAATTGACGGAAAGACGCCCGAAGTATATGTTACGAATATGTCCAATCCAAAACAGCCGAGGCAGGAGACACTTGAAAAATTCATGGGCAGGGAGATGAGGGCAAGGTATCTCAATCCTGAATGGATTAAGGCGATGATGAAGGAAGGTTATGCAGGTGCTCGGTTTATTGATAAGACGGTGGAGCATCTCTGGGGATGGCAGGTGACTGTGCCTGAGGCTATCGATTCAGCGAAGTGGAATGAGATGTACGAGACCTATGTTCTGGACAGGAACGGACTAAACATAAAGGAGATGTTCAGGCAGTCAAAGAATATGTGGGCATATCAATCCATTGTGGCAAGGATGCTTGAGACAGTGAGAAAAGATTATTGGAAACCAGATAAGAAGATCATCGAGACCCTTGCAAAGGAATATGCAGAGAGCGTGAAAGATGTTGGCCTTGCATGCTGCGACCACACATGCAATAACCCAATGCTTACAAAATTTACCGCCTCAACATTGATGTCCGTGCCGGGAATGAATGCTCAGGTTAAAGGCTTTATGAAGGCGCTGGATAAGATACAGAAGACAGAAGACAGAGGTCAGAAGACAGACACTGCAAAGAAAGCGACTGATAAACAAAGCGTGTCACCTGATGGAAGCGGTAAGAGGGTAGAAGGCTATGAGATGCAGGATGTGAGTGCAGCTACTGGCGCATCATCTGCGCCAATTCCTTATCTTTTCTTGATAGGCTTTTTGATATTTATCGGGCTGATTGCATGGGGATTCAGGAGGAGGGCTTAGATGTCTTCTACCAGTTGAATCCTTTCCGGGATTGATAAGTCAAGGGTATCGGTTGCTGTTATTTTCTTCATGCTTCACAACCTCCTATCTTTTTCTATGTCTTTTATATTTTAACATCTACCGACCCCCCAATAACCCGAGAGCGAAGCCGAATCGGGTTGATTGATTGGTCATTCATTCCTCTGTAAAATAATCTGAATCAATTCTCTTAATCTCATATGTTGATAGAGTACTGACGCCTAAATTATTATCTATCATAAGTTGAGCAAGTCGTTTTCCGTCAATCAAAACTATTTTGCTATCAATTCGGGATGCATAATCATAGGCATCTTGAGAAAATGTTGAAGTTGTGATCATAATACCTTTGCGTGCACGCTGTCCCTGTAATGCACCTGCAAACTTCTGGACTTCTGGCCTGCCAACTGTGTTATCCCATCGTTTAGCTTGAATATAAATAATATCAAGTCCGAGACGGTCTTCTTTGATAATTCCATCAATTCCTTCATCTCCACTCTTCCCAATTGCCTTACCAGCGTCGTGTCGGCTTCCGCCGTAACCCATCTTTACAAGAAGTTCAACGACAAGCTTCTCAAATTGAGATGGAGAACTGTTTTTGATTTGCTGAAGAAGTTCAATAGAAAGATCGTCCCTAAGTCTTTGATATGCAGTCTCCAGAGTTTCTTCTGGTGTTGCCTCGGAAATTTCTTTGGTTTCTATTTCTTCATCTTCTTTTTTATGACGTAATAATCTAAAATCTCTGAATTCCTGAAACTGCTCAAGAAACTGAACATCTATTTTTTGAGGGTTTTGCTTTAGAACATCAAGACCTCTATCGGTTATCTTGAAATATCCACGTCTTGTGCTATCTAATAGTCCTGCTTTCTTCATGTATGTCCGCGCCCAGCCAACGCGATTCAGGAAGACTTCTTGTTGCCCACTTGGTAAAAGTTCTTTTTGTTCATCTTCGGACAATTGGAATTCTTGCGCAAGAATATCTATTGCTTCTCGGAGGGAATGTTCTTCTTTGTCTCCAGCAAATTTTAACAGCGGTAGCATGATTGTCTGATAATCTGGAATTGCCATCATTATATCCTTATTTATGGCCAATATTTATTTTTATCCATATTCTGCAATTAATAGCATTATATCTGGATGGGGGTGAACAGTCAAGGTTTTTAATGAAAAATATCGCTGAAATTCAGCAGGTTATTAGGTATAATTTGCAAGAAAAATTATCTGGCCGCCCACTGGATTATCTCATCAACCATCGCCTTTATGGTTGCCTCTTTCGGCATAATGGAGACCTTTAACCCAGCCTTTTCTATGGCCTTTGCAGTCACAGGGCCTATGACGGCTATGGTTACATCTTTTAAAATCTCTATTGCATCATCGCCCATTATATCCACGAAATTGTTGAAGGTAGCAGCGCTTGTAAATGTTGCAACGGAGATCCTTCCTTCTTTTAAAAATCTCTTTAATCTTTTGCCGTGCTTCTCCGGTTTGATTGCACGATATGCAGCAGGTGTATCTATCTCTCCGCCAAGCTCTCTTACCTTCTGCGGAAATACTTCCCTTGCAACCTCAGCACGAGGCAATAAAATTTTTATTCCTTTTAATTCTTGACCCTTGACCCTTGACCCTTGACCCTTTATGAATGTTTCTATCAATCCTTCTGCATTGAATTCTTCAGGAATAAGGTCTACCTTGATTCCATAATTTCTGATTGCCTCAGCAGTCTTTGTGCCTATGGCGCATATTTTAATCCCTCTCAAATCCCTGAGGTCCTTATTCTTATCAAGGAGTCTCTGCATGAAATATTTAAATCCATTTGCGCTTGTGAATATAATCCAGTTGTAAGTTTCTACCTTATCTATTGATTCATCCAATTCTTTGTAACTTTCCGGCGGCGCTATTTCTATAGTTTGAAACCCGAATATTTCTGCACCTAAATCCTCAAGTGGCTCATAATCTTTTGTATATTCCCTTGTTATTAAAATCCTCTGGCCGAACAGGGGCTTGTTTTCATACCATTTCAATGTATCCCTTAATTTCACCACATTTCCCACAACCATTACAGCAGGGGGCTTGATATTCTCTTCCTTTACAAGCCCTGCTATGTCTTTCAAGGTGCTGACCACTGTTTTCTGGTCAGGCCTTGTGCCCCATCTCACAACTGCAGTGGGAGTATCAGGAGACTTGCCATGCTCTATAAGTTTTGAAGTTATGGCGCCGATATTTTTAACGCCCATTAAAAAAACAAGGGTATCAAAGCCATTTGCAAACTTTGTCCAGTCTATGGAGCTCTCGGGCTTTGTTATGTCTTCATTGCCTGTAATAACTGCAAAGGATGAAGAATATTTTCTATGCGTTAATGGAATGCCTGCATATGCAGGTGCAGCAATGGAAGAGCTGACGCCAGGTATTACCTCAAACTCTATTCCTTCCTTTACAAGCACTTCTGCTTCTTCTCCGCCCCTGCCGAATACAAATGGATCTCCGCCCTTTAATCTGCATACGATCTTGCCTTCCTTTGCCTTATCAACAAGCGCCTGATTAATCTCATCCTGCGTCATTGCGTGATGTCCACCCCTTTTGCCTGCATATATGAATTCCGCATCGTGATTGATGTAATTCAATATCTGGGCATTGAGATGAAAATCATATACAACAACTTCTGCCTTCTGGAGGCATTTCATTCCTTTGATGGTAAGTAGTCCTATATCTCCTGGGCCTGCGCCTATGAGATATACTTTACCCTTTTTCATTATCTTCCATAGACCTCATCGAGTATCTCTTTTGCGCCTCTCGAAAGGAGTTCTTCTGCCAGTCTGATCCCGAGATTTTCTGCATCATTCGGTGTGCCTTCTATCCGGCCTTTTATAATTCTGTCTCCTGAAACGCTTCCCACAAGCCCGTCCATGACAAGGAAACCTCCCTCTTGCCCCCCCTTGGTAAGGGGGGGATGGGGGGGTAATAGTCTGGCATATGCTGCGATTGGCACCTGACATCCACCTTCGAGTTTCTTTAGAAATGCCCTTTCTGCTCTTACGCATACCGAGGTTTCATTGTGATTCAGTTGTGAAATCAGATTGTTTATGAATTCGTCATCAACTCTGCATTCGATCCCGACCGCTCCCTGACCTATGGCAGGAAGGCTTATCTCAGGAGGAAGGATCTCTGTAATCCTCTCCGACCATCCGAGCCTTTTAACACCCGCAGCAGCGAGGATTATGGCATCGAACTGTCCCTCATCAAGTTTCCTCAGCCTTGTATCGAGATTTCCACGGAGTTGCTCTATTTTTAAATCAGGCCTTATGCTGAGCAACTGACATGAGCGCCTGAGACTGCTTGTGCCAATCGTTGCGCCATGCGGCAGTTCTCTAAAATTTGAAATTTGAAATTTGAAATTTGAAATTCGCGATAGGAATGCATCCCTCGGGTCTTCCCTTTTTGTGATCACTGCAAGGTGCAATCCTTCAGGAAAATCAGTAGGCACATCCTTCATGCTGTGAACAGCTATATCTGCCGTGCCTTTTAAAAGTGCTTCTTCAATTTCCTTTACGAAGAGTCCTTTGCCACCTACCTTTGCGAGAGGCACATCCAGAATCTTGTCGCCAGTGGTCTTTATTTTATTGAGTTCTATCTCCAAATCAGGATTTAGTTTTTGCAATTCAGACTTAATCCATTCAGCCTGCCAGAGCGCTAATTTACTCCCCCGCGTACCTATAACGATTTTATTCCTCATTTTCATCTCCATTTATTCCATACAATTTTTTTATCATGGCTATCAGTTCGTCCCTGTCTTCCGTATCCTCTTTGAGCGCTACTGTGGGCGGGTGTACGAGCTTGTTGATTATGGCTGTTGCCAGATATTCCACTGCCTTTATCTTTTCTTCATCAATTTCAGGAAACTTGTTTTTGAATTTTTCTAATTCTTCGTTTTTAATCTCTTCTGCCTTCTGTCTTAAAGCCACAATGGTAGGGACTGAATCGAGGGACGACATCCATTTTATGAATTTCTCAACTTCTTCATCTATTATCTTTTCTGCCTTTTCAGCCTCTTTTTTCCTCTCAAGGATATTTGTATCTACTACATCCTGAAGATCGTCAACATCATAGAGGTATACATTATCTATTTTGTTTATCTCAGGGTCTATGTTCCTTGGTACAGATATGTCAATGATAAAGACAGGCTTGTGTTTCCTCTCCTTCATCACCTTTTGCATCTGTTCTTTGAAAAGGACATAGGTTGGTGCGCCTGTTGAGCAGATTATTATGTCTGTACGCTGCAGCTCATTTAAGAAGTCTTCAAATTTTACGGGCTTGCCGTTGAATTCCTTTGCCAGTTCGCATCCTCGGTCATATGTCCTGTTTGCGACCATGACATCTGTTACCCCGTTGTTTACTATATGTCGTGCTGCCAATTCAGCCATCTCTCCTGCGCCAAGGAGCATAAATGATTTTCCTGAAAGGTCTGTGAATATCTTTTTTGCAAGCTCTACTGCTGCAAAGCTTATGGAAACTGCATTTTCAGCAATTCTCGTCTCTGTCCTCACCCTTTTTGCAGTTGATATTGCCTTTTTCATCAACTTGTTTAAGAGAACACCCGTTGTCTTTTTGCTAAGGGCAAAATCAAAGGCATCTTTAAGCTGGCCGAGGATCTGAGGTTCGCCTACAACCATGGAATCGAGGCTCGATGCTACCCTGAATATATGCCTTATCGCTCCAGAATCGGTGTGGGCATAAAGTGATTTCTCAAAGTCATTTCGCGGCATGTCATGAAAATCAGAAAGGAAGTTTTTTATGTTGTCTACTGCCGAAGCAGTATTGTTTGCGCATGTAAAGATCTCTACCCTGTTGCATGTTGAAAGCACTGCGACCTCTTTTACCGCAGGTATCCTTCTTAAGCCGAAAATACCCTCTTCGAGCTTCGGCCCGTTAAAGGCAAGCTTCTCCCTGATTTCTACATTAGCGGTCTTATGATTTAATCCTATAACGAGAATTTTCATGAGAATGCATGCAGACTCTTTAAAAGTAGATTAACCCCAAAGAATGTAAACAGTATTGCCAAAAATCCGATTATGGACAAGATAGCCGCTCTTTTTCCCCTCCAGCCGGCAGTAAGCCTGACATGCAGGACGAGGGCGTAAATAAACCATGTTATGAGCGACCAGACCTCCTTTGGATCCCACCTCCAGTAACTGCCCCATGCGCTTTCAGCCCATAATGCGCCTGTGATTATTGCGAGCGTAAGAAGCGGAAATCCAAGGGTGATAAGTTTATAGTTTATCTCGTCAAGCACCTGAAGACTCGGCAGTCGCTTGAAGAGATCACCAAGGTGTTTTGATTTCAGGTAATGCTCTTGAAGCAGATACATTATTCCAATCCCGCACGCAACAGCAAATGATGCATTTCCGAGGAATGCGAGGAATGTATGTATCCCGAGCCAGTAACTCTGTAGCACAGGGCTGAGGGGTCGAATTTCTCTCGGCAGTACAGATGAAGATAGCATCAGGATAAAGACTAAAGGCAGAATAAACGAGCCCATTATACCGATTTTATATCTGTATTCCAGAAAGAAGAATATAAGTACAATACACCATGCAAAGAAGGATGATGCCTCATGCATGCTTGTTATTGGCAGATGTCCTGCTGCTATATATCTGTAGATGATGCTGACCGAATGGATTATAAATCCGGCTCCAGTAATGAAAAGCATTAGTCTTGATGATTCCTTGCCGCCTTTGAATATGTCGACAATGCTTATAATTGTTGCGGCAAAGTAGAAGGTAAGGGCTAATTCAAAAAGTACGGTACCCATCAGAAGCAGCCGAGCTCACAATCTTTTATTTTTATCTTCAGTTCATTGGCGGTCTTGCCGACTTCTTTATAATCAATTCCGAGCTCTTCAGCTATTTTTCTTGCATCGTCGCATGTAATCCTGCCTTCCGCCGACTTTTTCTTTAAAATCTCTTCGATGTCTTTTTTCTTAGCTGTCATTTCTATGTAATTCATTAATTTCTGTATTTTTTGCGATGAGTAACGGGCAATGAATAATAAATCTTTACTTTTATGAGCGTTGCCTATTGCTGACGGCTCTTCTCCAATAATAATGTCAGCTTGTTTTAATATTCCCTGAGCAGAGCGCTTAATGTTCTCTTTAGAAACACCAGCTATAAATACTACAACATCCGGCTTCAAAAACTCAATTGCGCTGTTGCCCTCAATGATTATGCCGTCGAGATGGGAGAGCCTGTCAATTGCCATTGGCAGGACTTCATTGATCTCATTTGCAGGCGATTGAACCCATAAAACTTCTTCTGCTCCTGCATCAAGTAGCCTTTTGGTGTCTTTGTCTTCCTGGCTGAGAATACTTTTGTCGTCTATGATGGATGAATAAAAGGCTGTCTTTGTGTATTTTATGGCACCGATTTTTGGTGAATGGGTGAACCCCGTTAGAGATTCATCTCTAAACGGGGTGAATGGGTAGATGGGTGGATGGGTTTTCAGATATTTTAAAATTGCAACTGCTATGGTTGTCTTGCCTGCACCGCTGTGAGCACCTCCAATGCCGATAAGAAAGGGCTGCTTCATGTATTTTATGTGATTATCTTTCCTAAAGCTTGTAGGAAAGTTTTATTATCATCAATGTGCTTGATTTTATAAATTTTTTTCTCTGGATCGATATAGTCATTTTTAACAATATTTGATACCGTAGTATTATCATCAATAAAATCAGAGCCAATAATCTCTTTTATCTTTTCCCAATCGCCATAAAAATACTCCTGTAACAGTGGAATAATCTCATAATACCATGTAAACTTCAAATCTCCAACATTTTCAACTTTCAGAAAGTAGCTGTGGCCTATCTGATGGTCGCGATCATAAAGAATTTCAATTTTTTGGTTTATTATTTCCAGTAATGTTTCGAGTGAGATATTCTCAATATTTTTGTCTCGCAATAACTCTTGGTCTGGCATAAGTTCGATAAAATTAAAACGCCTCCTAAGTGCTACATCAAGCAGAGCAATGCTTCTATCAGCAGTATTCATCGTGCCAATTATATAAAGATTCGATGGAATCCCAAAAGTTTCTTTCGAATAAGGAAGGATAACTGTTAATTCATTTTCAGCGCCTAATCTTTTATCATATTCTATGAGAGTGATAAGTTCACCAAAAATCTTTGACATATTGCCACGGTTAATTTCATCAATTATAAGTACGTATTTATTTTCTGGATCATTTTTAGCTTTTTTGCAAAGTTTTTTAAATATCCCATCTTCAACTTCATAATAGACTTTTGTTTTGTCTTCCTCATCGGACTTAGGTTTAATGCCTTCTATGAATTCTTCATAGCTGTATGATTGATGGAAGGTAATAAATCTGGAAAAATCCTCGATTTTCTTTTTTGACGGCTGAGGGGTTAATAACTTCTGAAGCAAATCACTATAGTTCTGCTCTAAATATGATTTGCCCTGTTCGGTTAAGTGCCATTCACTTGTTTCAGTTTTATCAAAAAGAAAAGGCTCAGAACGATTTGTATATTGAACTGTCGTGCTTTCTATGGATGTATGAATCTGCAATTGCGCCCATAAGGCAGCTTTTATATTTTTGCTTTGTTTTATGTTTGCAAAGTTTTTGAGAGGCTGCAAATCAAACAACTCTGTCACTTTGTAACGCTTGTTCTTATCATGTATATGCATCGTAAGGGCAATTACTTCATACCAAGTTAAGTCCTTCACTAAATTTAGCCTATATTCTTCAGGTGTTTCCTCAGAACCGAGTTGTTCTTTAAGAAAAATTTTTAAAAATTCTTTTGTCTGATATGTTTTCCCGGTGCCAGGTGGGCCATAGAGTATCAGATTGTGTGATTTTTGCAAGAGGGTATTTATTCTCATAAGAAGAAAAGGAGTTGTTTTGTTCTCTGACAAATTTGCAGTTAGTTTCTGAAATTCTTCTTCTGTTAGCTCTTTAACTGTGTAAAAAGCCCAATCTGGTTGTTCCGGTATATTAATCTCTCTTTTTTCATACCAATTGACTGGTACAGTATGTTTATATTCGTTATAGCTGTCATTAAAATGATAAGTTTCTGTTACTTTGCCAATACCGACAATTTTACTAAGACCATTATTGGCTAAGATAATGTCTCCTGGCTTTAAGTTTCTAAAGTTCCAAATCTCTCTTGCTTTTTTCCCAATTTTACGAGGGTCTGCATCTTTCCATATGTCTTGATAGGCCAACTTTAAATCTTCTAAAGAACTAATTAGAGACATATCTCCTAAACTATCCCAACCGATAGCTATATGTCCTTCATTTTTACATCTTTCCCAAAGACGAGCTTGTTCTCCAGGGGCTATTTCCCAGTATCTTGGAATATAAGAAAAATACATATTTTTGACATCTTCTATGATGTTATATGAACTTTCATTTTTGTCTAAAATTTCAGTTAAATCATTTAAAATATTTTTCGCTTGAGTATCTTCAATATAGTTAAACCCTATCTGACCAACTTTTTCTTTATCTCCAAGATGTCTTTCTTTGTTTATGGAAAGGATAGTAGGATCTTCAAAGCCCACACAAAGGTCGACAGGACATTGAATGTTAAAGCCATCACTTGGGTTATTAATAATTTCAGCCTTTGCATAAAATCCGACTATATATCCTTTCCCATCTTTATAATTTTTTGAATAAAAGAAAATGATTCCTTCTTTATTAGAAAAATCCTTGGGAAGGTATGTACATTGAAAAAATCCTTTTTTAAATTTGACACCATCGACTTCAATTATATTTGTGTTTAAGTTAAAATTGAACGACTCGTGTGGTTCTCCTTTTCCTTCCTTAACATATTTATGCCCAGCATGTTTTCTATCCTCTTCGGTTATTGACGCTTTCCAGAGATTACTGTTCCAAGTGATATTAACTATTAAATGACGCATTTGGGCCTCCCAATATTATCTTTAATTGTCCTAACAAAGCGCGCTTATTTTTTTGTAAATCAATACCAATACCGACAGTATTTATTTTAATTTTCCTGCTCATATCTCGTTCGATTGCGAAAGTTTTCTCTTCAAGTTTGTCTATATGCGGGTAAAGCATTATAACTCTATCGCAATTATACTTTTTTGCATAAGCAAACATCTGATACATATCGGACTGAGCTATTCCAAGCTTTTTATCAGGTAGTGTAAACTTTCTTGTGTGAAAATGAAATAGGGTAAAAAAGGGCGCACCTCCTATAATATTTTGTTACGCCAATAACAAAAAAACAAAGGAGGAGCACCCAATGGAAATTAAGATTAGCGTAC